>JAGWTP010000028.1 GCA_028868895.1 Burkholderiales bacterium | reverse complement strand
ACGCCTGGCTGTTCTTCCACATGCTGTTCGAGCTGATCTGGCAGTACCGCTTCCTGTACCGCGACCTGAACGACCTGCTGTCGAAGAACCGCCGCCTGGAGACGCACTTCCAGTTCGTGTTGAAGAGCAAGGCGAAAGCCGTCCAGAGCGTGCTCGACGGCCTGGCCCGCGGCAACGCGATGCGCATCGACGCGCGCGAGGCCGAACCGGTGGCCACCGCGATGGTCGTGGTGCTGACCTACTGGCTGAGCTTCGAATACGTGCGCGACCCGCGCAACGCGCTCGAGCCCGCCAGCGCCGGCGCGGCGTTGCTGCGCGGCGCGTTCCACGTGCTCAGCCTGCTCTCGCCCTACCTCGAACCCACGCAACGCGAGCACCTGCACGCGCTGACCGGCAATTACCGACATGGAGACTGACGCATGGCCAAATGGACCGCCTTCCCGCACGACGCCGCCGACTACACCTATGCGCCGGCCGAGCTGAAGAAGCACTGGGCCCGCCTGCACGCCGGCGACGCCGAGCCGCTGCCCACCGACGCCAAGGTGCTCGCCGCCTGGGCGCTGTTCCATGCCGGCGAGTTCCAGAAGGCGGTCGAGGCCGGGCTGAAGGCCGGCGGCGCCGGCATCACTGCGGCGAACAAGGCCCAGGCCATCTACGCCAACTACCTCGAAAAGAGCGAGAAGACCAAGCTCGCGCTGTTCATGGAAGTGGCCGAGCGCGCCGAAGCGCAGATCGCCGCAGACCCGAAGAACGCCAACGCCCACTACTTCATGGCCTATGCGCTGGGCCGCTACAGCCAGGGCATCAGCATCGCCAAGGCGCTGGCGCAAGGCCTGGGCGGCAAGGTCAAGAGCGCACTCGAGACCACGATCCGGCTCGCACCCAAACACGCCGACGCCCACATCGCGCTGGGCGCATTCCACGCCGAGGTGATCGACAAGGTCGGCTCGCTGCTGGGCCGCACGCAGGGCGCGAGCAAGGACGCCGGCCTGGCGATGTTCAAGACCGCACTGAAGCTGAACCCGACCTCGGCGATCGCGATGGTCGAATACGCCAACGGCATGGTGATGCTCGAGGGCGACAAGAAGATGAAAGAGGCCACCCGGCTCTACGAAGAAGCCGCCGCCTGCGTGCCGATGGACGCAATGGAGCGGCTCGATGTGGAGATGGCGAAGGCGGAACTGGAGGATTGATACCGTTTCGCTTTCGATCCCATCAGAGAGCCAACGACCCGATACCGTTCGGTTAACCGGCATCAACCAATATCCGTTCGGGCTGAGCTTGTCGAAGCCCTGGTGGCATGGCGCAAGCCTTCGACAAGCTCAGGCCGAACGGTCCCTAACCGAACGGCATGGATCGCGATCCGGCATGAGGGCCGAGAGGGCGACTCTCACCCCCACGGCAACATCATCGTCACCAGCAGCAGCTTCTCGAACTCCGGCTCGAAGCGGTCGATGATCGCCTGCGGGTGCGGGCACAGCTTCTTGTCGGTGATCAGGCCGAACTGAACGCCGCCGCCGTACGACAGGATGCTCACGCCCACGCCGATGTCGCCCGACGCGGGCACCCAGAACATGGTCTGGCGCAGCGTGGAGCCGCACAGCTTCAAGGGCACGGCGGGGCCGGGCACATTGGTCATCACCGCGGTGGCCTTCTTCGCGAACAGGCCGAGCAGGGCATCCTGCGCCGGCTTGATCACCAGGCCGGCCACCGCCAGCACCGCGAACGCGAGCAGCGGCTGGTAGCTGTCCTTCAGCTCGTTCATGCGCGCGCGCACCGCGTAGACGCGCTCGACGGGGTTGTCGATGCCGATCGGCAGCGTCAGCGGCGCCAGGCCGAAACGGTTTCCGAGTTGCCAAGCCTGCTCGAGCGGGCGCAGGTTGACCGGCACCATCGCGCGGATCTCCTTGCCGGTGGGGTCGTCGCCTTGCTCGCGCAGGTAGTGGCCGATCGCGCCGGCCACGCACGCGAGCAGCACGTCGTTGATCGAGCAGTTCAGCGCCTTGCCGATCGCCTTGACCTGGTCGAGCGGCAGCGGCTCGCCCCAGGCGACCACCTTCTGGCCGATCGGCTTGCCCTTGAGGATCGTCGGCGAGTCGTTGGACATCAGCGCCATCGCGCCGACATCGCCGAGCACCTTGGCCGCCGTGCGCGCCATCTCTGCCGAGCCGAGCAGCCCCTGCTGCGGGTGCGACAGCATCTCGATCGACCTGGCCACGCCGCCGCCGTACATGCCGATGGCCTTGCTGGCCAGATCGGTGAGCGGCTTCATCACCGCATCGGACAACCAGTCGCCGTCGCCTTCCGGTGCGGCACGGGCCTCACGCCGGGGCGGCTCGGTGCCGCCATCGGTGATCGACAGCATCACCGAGATCAGCGCGATGCCGTCGCCGATGCAGTGGTGGATGCGCGCAACCAGCGCGCTGCCGCCTTCGTAGTGCTCGATCAGATCGAACTGCCACAGCGGGTGGTCGGGGTCGAGCGGCGTGTTGGCCAGCTCGCCGACCAGCGCCTGCAGCGCCTCGCGCTCGCTCTGGCCGCTCTCGCGGTGCAGCTTGCGGTGCAGCACGTGGCGGTGGATGTCGAACGCGTCGTCGCTCACCCAGGTCGCGCCGAGCGCATCGGGCACCACCTTCTGGCGGAACCGCTCGTAGGCGAGCAGCTTGGCTTCGATGCGCTCGCACAGCTTCGCGTGGCCGATACCGGGCTGCAGCAACCAGACGCCGACGATCATCATCAGGTTGACGTCGTTGTCCATCCGCAGCCAGGCGGTGTCCACGCGCGACATGCGCTGCGAGCTGGGATGCATGAGGGGGGTCTCCGGAAAGTGTCGTGGTCGCGGTCGCTGCCATCGGCGGCTTCGGCCCACGTTGCTGGGTAACATCGCGGCCGTCAATGGACATTTTCACCCACAGGAGTACGCGCCATGGCCGATCTGAAAGCGCAATTCGAACAAGCCGTCAAGGACTCGAAGAACCTGCCCGACAAGCCCGACAACATGACGTTGCTGCAGATCTACGCGCTGTACAAGCAGGCCAGCAGCGGCGACGTTGCCGACAAGCGCCCGGGCTTCTCGGACATGATCGGCCGCGCCAAATGGGACGCGTGGAACGCCGCCAAGGGCAAGAGCACCGACGAGGCGATGCAGGAGTATGTGGACCTGATCGAGTCGCTGAAGTAGCGCCCGGGCGGCAGCGCCTGGCGCCGGGCGGCTACGTCTTTCCGGCCTTGCGCGCGCCGGTGCGGCCGGGCTTGGTGGCGGCCGGCCGGGTCTTGACGGCGGCGACGCTGCCGGCCAGCAACGCATCGAGGTTCTTCTCGATCTCGGTCTCGATGGTCTTGCTGAACGCGCCGAGCAGGAAGCCAAGCCGGGCCTGCAGATCGAAGTGGTCGGCGGCGACGATCAGTTCACCGGCCACGCCGGTGCGCGTGAACGTCACGGTGTCGCTGGTCTGGCCTTCGAGGATCGTGCAGTCCATGCCGAACTTCGCCTCGACCTCCTCGGCCCATTGCAGCGCGACCTCGCGCGCCTTCTTCAGGCCGAGCCGGTGATCGCGGTGGATGTGGATGTCGGGCACGTTGCAGTCTCCTTCGTGGCCATGCGGCGCGTGGTTCGACGTCAAGAGGCGAGCGCCTTGCGGCGCTGCGCCATCGGCAGCGCGGCGAGCCGCTTGACCTCGGCATAGAAGCGCGCAAAGTCGCCGCCTTCGCGCTCGAACAGGCGCTCGAATTCGGGCACCAGCTGGTTGTAGGCCGCGAGCACGCCGAGCGACGCGTTGTTGGCGTGGGCGAACCAGCGGTCGTAGCCGGAATACCCGCCCCAGCGATCGTGCTTCAGCGTCGCGTAGTCGGCGCGCATCTGTGCCATCAGTGCGGCCTTGCCGGCGCGCTTGTCGGCGTCGCTGGCCGCGCTGGTGTAGAGCGCCTCGAGGCGGTCGCGGTAGCGCGTGGTCAGTTCGCGAAAGTCGCGCTGCCGGGCTTCGTAGCGTTCGTAGTCCTCGCGCGCCTGCGGGCTCGCGTGCTCCTTCAGCCAGCGTCGCGCGCCGATGCGCTCGACCGTGGTCGCGAACGATTCGTTGAACACGGTGTCGCCCTTGGCGTACGCGATCTGGTGCGCCAGCTCGTGGAAGATCAGCCGCGCGAGTTCGCCTTCGGGGTAGCCGATGAAGGTGTTGAGCAGCGGGTCGGCGAACACGTCGAACGGCAGCAGGCCGAGCGTCGAGTAGGCCGGCACGCCGTACACGCTGACTTCGAGGCCTTGCGCGCGCAGGCCGGCGGCGAAGGCGTCGGCCTGCGACTGTTCGTAGTAGCCGCGGTAGCCGACGCAGCCGACGAACGGGAAGCACCAGGTCTTCAGCGTCAGGCTCAGCTCGGGCGCGGCCACCACGTTCCAGACTGCGTACGGCCGCTTCAGGTCGGCGTAGCGCCGGTAGCTGGCGTTGTCGGGTTCCTTGAGTTCGCGGGTGGCGAAGTCGCGGATGCGCTGGCTGAGTTCGAGCCGCGCCTTCAAGGCTGGGCTGGTCGCGTCGTCGGCCAGCCAATCGGACACCGGTCGGGCGGCGCGCACGATCGCGAGGTGGCCGCCGACCGAGTCGGCGTAGTAGCGCAGCGTGCTGCAGCCCGAGCTCAGCGTCGCCGCGGCCACGGCCAGCACCACGAGGCCGACCCGCGCGAGACGCGCCACCCGCCTCACGGCGCCGCGGCGTCGGCGGGCCGCACGTCGACGAGGCAGTCGTAGAACGCCGGCGCGCGGCCGATGTCGGTGAGCCGCTGGTGCGTCAGCTCGTTGACGTTGGTGCCCGCGGCGCCGAGCTTGCGCCACCACACGCCCAGGCCGTTGACGACGCCGGGCCGCGCGCGCTGGTTGACCACCGCCTTGCACAGGTAGCTGCCGCGGTCGTTGAACACGCGCACCATCTGGCCGCTTTCGACGCCGCGCGCCCGCGCATCGGCGGCGTGCATTTCGAGCACCGGCTCGCCTTCGATGTCGCGCAGGCTCTTCACGTTGACGAAGCTGGAGTTCAGGAAATTGCGCGCCGGCGGCGAGATCATCGCCAGCGGATAGCGCTGCGCGAGTTCGGGCGCGCTGTGCGCCGACTCGTGGTTGGCGACGTGGTCGGGCACGCCGTGTTCGGGCGAGTCGATGACACAGCGTCCGCTCGGCGTCTGGAAACCGCCTTCGGCCAGTGGCGCGTCGGCGATCGGCAGCTTCAGCCAGCCGTGCGCGCGCAGCGCAGCGAAGTCGACCTCGGGCCGGAACGCGGTGCGCGCGAGCGTCTCGTCGCTGTCGGCAAAGCACGGCTCGGTGTAGCCCATCTGCGCGGCCAGTTCGCGAAAGATCTGCGTGTTCGGCTTGGCCTGGCCGAGCGGCGCCACCGCGGGCTCGTTGATCATCAGGTAGGTGTGGCCGTAGCTGGTGTGGACGTCGAGGTGCTCGAGCTGCGTGGTGGCCGGGAGCACGTAGTCGGCCAGGTCGGCGGTGTCGGTCATGAAGTGCTCGAGCACGACCGTGAACAGGTCTTCGCGCCGGAAGCCGCGCGCGACCTTGGCCGACTCGGGCGCCACCGCCACCGGGTTGCTGTTGTAGACGATCAGCGCCTCGATCTTCGGGCCGAAGGCGGGCGACCGCTCGCGCAGCGGGTCGTCACCCTGGCGCAGCGGGTCGTCACCCGGGCCCAGCGCGTCGTCAGCCTCGCGCAGCAGGTCGTCGCCGATGGTGCTCATGTTGATCGTGCGCGGGCGCCGGCCAGCCAACAGGTCGGGCCGCTGCAGCGCCGCGTCGTTGCGCACGCCCTTGAACCAGCCCGAACTCGACAGCAGCAGCCCGCCCGCGCGGTGCCGCCACGCCCCCACCAGGCACGGCAGGATCGAGACCAGCCGCACCGCGCTGCCACCGCCGTGCACGCGCTGCATGCCGTAGTTCAGGCGGATCGCCGCCGGGCGCGTGGTGCCGTAGTCACGCGCCAGGCCGCGCACCTCGTCGGCGCTGATGCCGCAGACCTGCGCGACGCGCTGCGGCGGCCACTGCAGCGCGCGCTCGCGCAGCGCCGCCCAGCCCGCGGCGTCGACATGGCGTTCGATGTAGTCGCGGTCGAGCCAGTCGTTCTTGATCAGCTCATGCATCAGCCCGAGCGCCAGCGCACCGTCGGTGCCGGGCAGCAGCGCGATGTGCTGGTGGCACTTGTCGGCGGTTTCGGTCTTGCGCGGGTCGATGCAGACGAGCTTGGCGCCGTTGCGCTTGGCGGCCTGCGCGAAGGTCCAGAAGTGCAGGTTCGAGGCGATCGAGTTGCTGCCCCAGATCAGGATCAGCCGGCTCTCGGCATAGAACTCCAGGTGCATGCCGATCTTGCCGCCGTAGGTCGAGGCCAGCGCCTCACCGCCGGCGCTGGAGCAGATCGTGCGGTCGAGCAGCGAAGCGCCCAGGCGGTGGAAGAAGCGTGCCGCCATGCTCTCGCCCTGCACCAGGCCCATCGTGCCGGCATAGCTGTAGGGCACAACCGCCTGCGGGTCGCGCGCGGCGATCGTCTTCAGGCGCGCGGCGATGTCGGCCAGCGCTTCGGGCCAGCCGACCCGCACGAACTGGCCGCTCCCCTTGGGCCCGACGCGCTTCAACGGATGCAGCACGCGCTCGGCGTGGTAGGTGCGCTCGGGGTAGCGCGACACCTTGGTGCACAGCGCGCCGTGCGTCGGCGGGTGGTCCGGGTCGCCCTGCACCTTGACCGCCCGGCCGTCCTGCACGGTGACGCGGATCGCGCAGGTGTCGGGGCAGTCGTGCGGGCAGGTCGCGCGCACGGTGGTGGCGCTGCCCGATGGACCCGTCGGCGTGTGCATGGCGGTCGGCATGGGTGAACTATTGCACATGAGACCGCGCGACGAACGTTCGACCCAGGCCACGCCCGCATGTCCGATGCCCCGCCAGGCCCTATGCTGCGTGTCGATCCGACCGCCACCCGACGGGCCGCGTGCGCCAGCACCCGGACTGCCCGCGCACCATCGTTGAGGAGCCCATGAAACGTCGTGACGCCATCAAGCGGCTTGCCGCGCCTTGCGCCCTGCTGGCGCTGCCCGCGCTGGCCCAGACGAGCCGCATCGTGCTCGGCCAGTCGGCCGCGTTCACCGGCCCGGCCGCGCAACTGGGCATCCAGATGCACACCGGCGCGCGCATCTACTTCAACGCCGTCAACGCCGCCGGCGGAGTGAACGGCAACACGATCGAGCTGCGCACGCTCGACGACGGCTACGAGCCCGATCGCTGCAAGGCCAACACCGACAAGTTCATCAAGGACGAGGTCTTCGGCCTGTTCGGCTATGTCGGCACCCCCACCTCGCTGGCCGCGCTGCCGTCGATCGTCGACGCGAAGATCCCGTTCTTCGGCCCGTTCACCGGCGCGCAGGCGCTGCGCGAGCCGTTGCACCGGTCGGTGTTCCATGTGCGCGCCTCGTACTACGACGAGACCGAGCTGATCGTCAACCAGCTCACCTCGCTGGGCCTGACGAAGATCGCGGTCTTCTACCAGAACGACGCCTACGGCAAGGCCGGCCTCGAAGGCGTGATGCGCGCGCTGAAGGCCCGCAAGCTGGCACCGGTGGCGCTCGGCACGGTCGAGCGCAACACCGTCGACGTGGCCCAGGCGGTGAAGGACATCGCCCCGAAGATGCCCAACGCGGTGGTGCAGATCAGCGCCTACACCTCGTGCGCCGCGTTCATCCGCGCGGCGCGCAAGGCGGGCTATGGCGGCACGTTCTTCAACGTCTCGTTCGTCGGCACCCAGGCGCTCGCCGACGAGCTCGGCAAGGAGGGAAACGGCATCATGGTCAGCCAGGTGATGCCGTTCCCGTTCTCGACCACCACCGCGATCGCCCGCGAGTACCGCGACGCGCTGCAACGGGCCGGCGGCGGCGTGCAGCCGAACTACTCCAGCATGGAGGGCTACGTCGCCGCCAAGGTGTTCACCGAGGGCCTGCGGCGCGCCGGGCGCAACCCCTCGCACGACGCACTGTTCAACGGCCTCGAGTCGATCCAGAACACGAGCTTCGGCGGCTTCAACATCAACTTCGGGCCGCGCGACCATGTGGCCTCGCACTTCGTCGAGCTGTCGATGCTGACCGCGGACGGCAAGGTCATCCGGTAGCGCACCACGGCGCCGCGCCGGCGAACGGCGCCCGGCCGCCCGTGGCGCTCCGGCGCCGTGGTGCGGCCCGCGACACGATCGCGGCCCGGCAGGTAAACTGACCGCGCACAGTAGCGACAGGCCGGTTCCGCACGAGCTCATCGCGCGCCGCGCCGCGGAGGCCCACCATGCGCATGATCGAGTCCATCCTCGCCGACGCCGGCGCAATCGCCGCGGTGCGACGCGACATCCACGCCCATCCCGAGCTGTGCTTCCAGGAGCAGCGCACGTCCGACGTGATCGCCAGGCAGCTCACCGACTGGGGCATCCCGATCCACCGCGGCCTGGGGACGACCGGCGTGGTCGCGATCCTCAAGAACGGCACCAGCGCGCGTGCCGTCGGCTTGCGCGCCGACATCGACGCGCTGCCGATGACCGAGCACAACACCTTCGCCCACGCCAGCCAGCACCCCGGCAAGATGCACGCCTGCGGCCACGACGGCCACACCGCGATGCTGCTGGCCGCCGCCAAGCACCTGAGCCAGCACCGCAACTACGACGGCACCGTCTACTTGGTGTTCCAGCCGGCCGAAGAAGGCGGCGGCGGCGCGCGCGAGATGATCAAGGACGGCCTGTTCGAGAAGTTCCCGATGGAGGCGATCTTCGGCGCCCACAACTGGCCGGGCATGGCGGTCGGCCAGTTCGCGCTGAAGAACGGGCCGGCGTTCGCGAGCAGCAACGAATTCAGGATCACGATCCACGGCAAGGGCTCGCACGCCGCCATGCCGCACCACGGCATCGACCCGGTGCCGGTGGCCTGCCAGCTGGTGCAGGCGTTCCAGACCATCATCACGCGCAACAAGCGGCCGATCGACGCCGGCGTGATCTCGGTGACGATGATCCACACCGGCGAGGCCACCAACGTCGTGCCCGACAGCTGCGAGATCCAGGGCACGGTGCGCACCTTCACGCTCGAGGTGCTCGACCTGATCGAGCGGCGCATGCGCGAGATCGCCGAGCACACCTGCGCCGCGTTCGACGCCACCTGCGAGTTCGCGTTCAAGCGCAACTACCCGCCGACCATCAACCACGCCGCCGAGACCGAGTTCGCGCGCCAGGTGATGGGCGAGCTCGTCGGCCCCGACAACGTGCAGGAGTTCGAGCCGACGATGGGCGCCGAGGACTTCAGCTTCTTCCTGCTCGAAAAGCCCGGCTGCTACTTCCTGATCGGCAACGGCGACGGCAGCCACCGCGTCGGCGGCCACGGCATGGGCCCGTGCATGCTGCACAACCCGAGCTACGACTTCAACGACGAGCTGATCCCGCTCGGTGCCACGCTGTGGGTCAACCTGGCCGAGAAGTGGCTGAACACGGCGCGCTGAATCGATGACCCCGCCCGACGCCGCCCGGCACTTCTCGCAGAGCTACCAGGAGGCGCGGGCCAAGTTCCTGGCCGCGACCGAGGCCGCCGGGCTCGACGCGTTCGGGCACCCGCACCCGATGCTCGGCCGCGACGGCGAGGTGCTCGCGATGGACGTGGTGCGCGAAGGCCCGGCAAACGCCCGCGCGCTGCTGATCGTCAGCAGCGGCTGCCACGGCGTCGAAGGCTTCTGCGGCTCGGGCGTGCAGACCGCGCTGCTGCACGACGCGGCCTGGCACCGCGCCGTGGCTGAGGCCGGCGTGGCGGTGCTCTACATCCACGCCCTCAACCCCTACGGTTTCTCGTGGTGGCGGCGCACCACGCACGAGAACGTCGACCTGAACCGCAACTTCCACGACTTCAGCCAGCCGCTGCCGCGCAACGACGCCTACGACGAACTCGCCGCGGCGATCGTGCCGGCGAGCTGGCCGCCGCCGGACGAGGCCAACGCGGCCATGCAGCGCTACGCGCAGCAGCACGGCGTGGCCGGACTGCAGGCAGCGGTGTCGCGCGGCCAATACAACCACCCGCAAGGCGTCTTCTACGGCGGGCGCGACCCGACCTGGAGCCATGTCACGCTGCGCCACGTGCTGCAGGAGCACGCCACGCGCTGCGCGCGGCTCGGCTGGATCGACCTGCACACCGGCCTGGGCCCGGCCGGCGTGGGCGAACGCATCTTCGCCTGCCGCGACGACGCTGCGGCCCTGCAACGCGCCCGCGCCTGGTGGGGCGACCAGGTCACCAGCATCTACGACGGCAGCTCGACCTCGGCACGGCTGCAGGGCCTGATGTGGCTGGCCGCGGACGAAGAGTGCGCGCAGGCCGAGTACACCGGCATCGCGCTCGAATACGGCACGCTGCCGATCATGGCGATGCTCGACGCGCTGCGCGCCGACCAGTGGATCGAGAACCACCCCGAGGCCCCCGACACCCTGCGCGCGCAGATCAAGCGCCAGACCCGCGACGCGTTCTACATCGACACCGACGACTGGAAGCGGCAGGTCATCGAACAGGCGTTCGATGCCGCGCACGCTGCGGTGCGCGGGCTCGCGGCGCGCTGAATCGGTCGCCCGGCAGATCCGGATCTGATCGTCTGTTTGTCGGCGTACGCGCCGACAGCGCAGGGCGGCCTTGCTCCGACGCGCTGCCGACAGGCGGACGTTCAGAAGAACGCCATGGTCCGCACTTCGATGCTTTCGCGCTTGGGCGCATTCGGCGGGGTCGTCGGGTCCTCGAACGCACTGTGGCCCATAAAGCGTGCGCGCCCGTCCGTTTCGGAGTCGTAGGTCTTCAAGAGCAGCGCATCGCTCGCTTCCATCCGGGGAAAGTAGTACCAGCGGTGCTGCGGCGAATAGCGCATCACGTAGATCTCGCCGGTGCGCTCGCGGTACTTGAGATCCATGCGCAAGAGGTCGCCGGGGTCCTGCGTCTGCGCGTCGATCATCGCCAGCGGCAACTCTTCCACTCGACGGTACAGGGGCTTCCAGACGTTGTAGAACGCGACGCGGCGGGTCAGCAAGTCGTCGGCATCCTCGGGCACGATGTCGCGCACGCGTTGTGGGCCGCTTGCCGGCGTGTAGTCGCTGTGCACCAGCAGCACAGCCGGCCGCTGCACCGTGGTCTGCTGCTTCAGGTCGGCCGGCAGGCGCTTGCGGATCGTGTGGTCGAAGACGACCACGCGGCGCGCGCCGGTGTGGCGCTTCACGAAGTCCACGACCTGCGGGTAAAAGCGCGCATGCACGGAGGCTTCGTCGTCGAACTGGTCGAAGCGCGCTCCGAACTCGTGCAGCTCGAACCCCTCCCGGTCGGCCGACAGGTCGGCGACGCGTGGCCAGGCATCGTGGATCTCGACCTGGCGCGGGTCGGTACCGGGCGGGTTGAGCTTGACCGTCGGCTCCGGTTCGTAGAAGTAGTAGTCGGGCGCGACGCCGTTGTCGACGGTGTACTGCATTGTCGCGCGGACGGATGTCGGCGTATTCATCTTCGCGGGTCTCGTTCAGTGCGGCCGGGTCGTCGTGAAGCCTTCGTAGACCGTGGTCTGCTGCCAGCACGGCAATTGCTCGACGCCATCGAGCAGCCAGCGCGTCAGATTCGGGTGGTCGGACAGTGGCAGCTTCTGCCAGCCGTGCAGGTGCATGGGCGCGGCGAGCACGATGTCGGCGATCGTGGGACCGTCCGCCGCCACCCAGCGGCGGTTCGAGAGCCGCTTGTCAAGGATGCCGGCGAGTTTGTGGAACTGTGCGGCCTGCGCGTCCAGCACCGCCGGGTCGGGCTGGCCGCCGAGCAGCGGCTTGACGCAGTTCTCGACCAGAAACACATAGCAGCTCGGGAACCAGTGCGAGCCCTCCCACTGCAGCCAGCGATTGATGTCGACGCGCGTCTGCAGGTCATGCGGGTACACGGCTTCGTTGCCGATCTTGTCGGCCGCGTACTGCAGGATCGCGTTCGACTCCCACAACTCGAAGTCGCCGTCGGTCATCGCCGGCACCGAGGCGTTGGGATTGAGCGACAGGTAGGGCTCGGCCTTGTGTTCGCCCTTGAAGTAGTCGACGTGGATCAGTTCGTACGGCGCCCCGATGAGGTTGAGGCCAGCGATGACCTTGCGGCAATTGACCGTGATCGGGTCGGCGTAAATCTTGATGCCCATGGGCTTGTCTCCGGGTTGCGGCAGCCTGGATGGCTACTCGATTCCAGCACTCTACGCATTGACGCAGCGCAAAGCACCTGCTCGAATGCAAACGGTTTGTCTCCAATCTGGAAACCGTGGCAGTCTCGTCCGACATGCTCGCCGCCTTCGTGAAGGTGGCCGACAGCGCCAGCGTCAGTCAAGCGGCGCTTGAGCTGGGTGTGGGCAAGAGCGTCGTGAGCAAGCGCGTGGCACAGCTCGAAGAAATGATCGGCGCGACGCTGTTCGCGCGCAGCACGCGGCGCATCGCGCTCACACCGGCGGGCGAGGCCTACGCCGAATTCGCGCGCCGCGCGCTGGCCGAGATGAGCGCAGGCGAGGAAAGGTTGCGCGCGCTGCGTTCGGAGCTGACCGGCCGCATCCGCATGTCCGCCACGGTGTCGTGGGGTCAACGTGTGCTGGCGGTCAAGCTGCCGGAGTTCTTGCGGCTGCACCCCGCGATCGAGGTCGAGCTGCAATTGGGCGATCGCATGGTCGACGTCGCCTACGAGCGGATCGATATTGCGCTGCGCTGGTCGACCACGCCGCCCCAAGGCCTCGTGTGCGAACCGGTGGCCGTGGTCGGCTGGTCGGTGGTCGCAGCACCGGGTTACCTGGCCGAGGCAGGAACGCCAATCGTGCCCGCCGACTTGGCCCGGCACAGTTGCCTGTGCTACTGGCGCGAGGCGTCAGATGATCTCTGGGCGCTGGCTCATGCCGGGCAAATGGAGCGCGTGCGCGTGCATGGCCGCTACCACGTCGACAATCCCGAGGCCGTGGCTGAGGCCGCGATCGCGGGCCTGGGTATCGCCATGTTGCCCGACTACCTGTGCCAGGACGGGTTGGTTCATGGGCACTTGGTGCGCGTGTTGCCCGGGTGGGCGCCGCAGACCAAGTTCGGCTCGGTCATCAGCGCCGTGTCGACGGCCGAGCGCATGCGGCTGTCGCGCAACCAGGCGCTGATGAGCTTTCTTCGGCAGCAATTGACGGCCGTCTGACCGCAACCGCGGTCGGCAGCAGTCAGAGTGAATATGCAGAGGTCCGTACTGCTTCTGAACGGTTGAGCACTGGTGCGCGGGGAACTCGGCTTCGAGATCGCTCGGCCGTGCGATCTCGGGCGGCGAAACGCGGCGCATGCGATTGGCGTGGGGTGAGATCCTTCGCGAAACGCTGACGCAATGTCGGGTCAGTTGTCCCAACTCCGGCCTACCGCTCGCTGTCGCCGGCACGGACAACCCTCAACCCATGATTTGCCGTAGGGACCAATGTCGTTGCTCTGGCCCCCTGCACCCGCAACAGCGACCCGTCGCAACCTACCGCCTACAACAAGCCGCGCCGCGCCAGTTCGGCCTCGCACTGCGCGGGGTCGCGGAAATGCAGCGCCTGCCAGCCCGCCGCGCGCGCCGCTTCGGCGTTGCGCAGCACGTCGTCGATGAACAGCGTGTCGGCCGCCTCGATGCCGAAGGCCGCCGCGGCGTGCGCGAAGATGGCCGCCTCGGGCTTGATCATCCGGACCCGGGCCGAGTACACGCCGGCGCGAAACAGGTCGATGAACGCAAGCGTGGCGTCGAGGTAGTCGGCGTAGGCGGCCGGCATGTTCGACAGGAAGTACAGCGCATGGCCGCGTTCGTGCAGGCGGCGCAGCAGCGCCACCATGGGCTCGATCGGTTGCAGCTCGTGCGGCACCGCGTCGATCACGGCGTTCACCTCGGCCAGCGCCAGGCCGGTGCGCTGCGCGATGCGTTCGGCCAGATCCTCGCGCGCGATCGTGCCGCGATCGAACTCGCCCCAGTCACCGCCGAAGCCCTCGAAGAACGACGCCACCAGCACACGCGCTGCATCGGCGTCGGGCACCTGCCGCGGCAGCAGCCGTTGGATGAATTCCTGCGGCTGCCAGCGCAACAGCACGCCGCCGAAATCGAAGACGATGTTCAAGCGCGCAGGCGCTTCATCAGCCCCGCGGTCGACGCGTCGAGCCCGCTCGCGTCGCCCGAATCGAGCCTTGGCAGCAGGTCGTTGCACAGCGCCTTGCCGAGCTCCACCCCCCACTGGTCGAAGCTGTTGATGCCCCACAGCGCGCCGCTGGTGAAGACGCGGTGCTCATAGAGCGCGATCAACGCGCCGAGCGAGCGCGGCGTGAGTTGCTCGAGCAGCAGCGTGGTGCTCGGGCGGTTGCCGGGGAAGGTGCGGTGGTGGGCCAGGGTGCGCGCGTCGAGCACCTTCGAGGCGGTCGGCGCGGTCTCGGCCAGCGCCTGCCCGGTGGTCTTGCCCAGCATCAGCGCCTGCGATTGCGCCAGACCGTTGGCCAGCAGCAGCGTGTGCTGACGCTCGAGCTGTGCGAGCAGCGGGCCGTGCAGGTCGCGCACGCCGTGGTGGGCGTGCTTGACGAGGATGAACTCGACCGGGATCACGTCGGTGCCCTGGTGCAGCATCTGGAAGTACGCATGCTGGCCGTTCGTGCCGGGTTCGCCCCAGACCACTGGGCTGGTCGCGTACGCCAGCGGGTGGCCCGCCAGGTCGACGCGCTTGCCGTTGCTTTCCATCTCGAGCTGCTGCAGGTAGGCGGGCAGGCGCTTCAGGCCCTGGTGGTAGGGCGCGACGCTGCGGCTGGTGCAGCCGTGGAAGTTGCGGTACCAGACGTCGATCAGGCCGAGCAGCAGCGGCAGGTTGCGCTCAGGCGGCGCATGCGCGAAGTGCTCGTCCATCGCGTGCGCACCGGCAAGCAGCGCGCGGAAGTGGTCGGCGCCGATGGCCAGCGCGATCGGCAGCCCGATCGCCGACCACAACGAATAGCGCCCGCCCACCCAGTCCCAGAAGCCGAACGTGGTGGCGATGCCGAACGCGGCCGCGGCGCCCACGTTGGTGGTGGTGGCGACGAAATGCTTTGCAATGTCGGTGCCGCCCTGGGCGGTGAACCAGGCTTTGGCGGCGTGCGCGTTGGCCATCGTCTCCTGGGTCGTGAAGGTCTTGCTGGCGATGATGAACAGCGTCTCGTCGGGCTTGAGCTGGCGCAGCACCGGCGTGATGTCGTGGCCGTCGACGTTGGAGACGAAGTGCAGCGTCAGGCCCGGGTGCGCGCAGGCGTCGAGCGCGGGCACCACCATCTGCGGCCCCAGGTCGCTGCCGCCGATGCCGATGTTGACGATGTGGCGGATGCCGCTGGCCGCGGTGTCGCGCACCGTTTCCACGTACGCCAGCATCGCGTCGAGCACGTGGTGCACTTCGTCGCTGAACGGCGCCGCGCCGCGCGGCGCGCGCAGCGCCGTGTGCAGCACCGCGCGGTCCTCGGTGGTGTTGATGGGCTCGCCGCGAAACATCGCGTCGCGCCGCGCCCGGACCCCGCACTCGCGCGCCAGGTCGAGCAGGAAGCGCAGCGTCGCGGTGTCGATCAGGTTCTTCGACAGGTCGGCGTAGATCTCGGGCGCCTCGACGCCGAGCGCGTCGAAGCGGCCCGGGTCGCGCGCGAACGCCTCGCGCAGATCGAGGTCGCGGCCGTGGGCCTCGTAGTGCCCGCGCAGCGCGGCCCAGGCTTCGGTCTGGTCGCAACGTGGCGTGTTCATCGCAGGCCCTCGATCATCGCGTCGAGCTTGCCGGCATCGGCCGCGAAACCGCGGATGCCCTCGGCGAGCTTGTCGCTGGCCATCGCATCGTCGTTCAGCGCATAGCGAAAGCTCGCTTCGTTGTAGGTCACGGCATGGATCGGCGCCGCGCGCGCCGCGGCCGGGTCGAGCGCGCGCGCCAGCGGCGCGTCGCTCGCCTGCAGTTCGGCCAGCAGCTCGGGGCTGATCGTCAGCAGGTCGCAGCCGGCGAGCGCACGGATCTGGCCGATGTTGCGAAAGCTCGCACCCATCACCTCGGTGTCGACGCCGAACTTCTTGTAGTAGGTGTAGATGCGCGCCACCGAGCGCACGCCGGGATCGTCGGCCAGCGCATGCTCGGCCTCGACCCAGGCGCTGCCGGCGTTCTTCTTGTACCAGTCGTAGATGCGGCCGACGAACGGCGAGATCAGCGTCGCGCCGGCATCGCCGCAGGCCACCGCCTGGCAGAACGAGAACAGCAAGGTCATGTTGCAGCGGATGCCCTCGTGCTGCAGGATGCGCGCGGCCTGGATGCCCTCCCAGGTGGAGGCCAGCTTGATCAGGATGCGCTCGCGCGCGATGCCGGCGGCCTCGTACATCGCGATGATGCGGTGCGCGCGCGCCACGCTGGCGGCGGTGTCGAAACTCAGCCGCGCATCGACCTCGGTCGACACCCGCCCCGGCACGATCTTCAGGATCTCGAGGCCGAAGCGCACCAGCACTTCGTCGACGATCGCATCAGCGGGCTCGCCGCGGTGGGCGTTCACGGTCGCTTTCAGCAGCGGCGCGTAGTCGGGCTTTTGCACCGCCTTCAGGATCAGCGACGGGTTCGTCGTCGCGTCGCGCGGCGCGTACTGCGCGAGTTGCTTGAAGTCGCCGCTGTCGGCGACGACGGTGGTGTACTGCTTGAGCTGGTCGAGCTGGTTCATGGCGTGAGCGGCGTGGCGACGAGGATTCCATTAGAACCCGCCCGCTCCGTGCCCGCTCCCGTCTCGCGGCGAGTTGTTTACCGAAAGTAACCCGGGTGCGTTGGGGGTGTCGCGTCAGGCCACCGGCGGCGCTGCGCCGCGCGCTGCCAGCGCTTCCAGGCTCGGCGCGCACCACGCCTGGTCGGCCTCGTCCAGCTCGGCGTAGGCCTCGCGGGCGCGCTCCAGCGCCTGCGCGTGCGCCGCCATGTCGCCGGCGGCATGTTCGACGTGGCCGAGCGCCTCCCAGCCGAACAGCCGCTCGAGCGCGGCGCCGTCGTGGTCGGCGACGATGCGCAGGCATTCCTGGGCGTGGGCGCGCGCCCGCGACGGCTCGCCGGCCTGCAGCCAGGTCATCGCCAGCCGGTATTCGGCGCGCTCGGTTTCGAGCCAGGTGCCGGCCCGCTCCCAGTAGCGGCGTGCGGCCTGCGCGGCCAGGATCATCAGTTCGCGCTCCGCAGGGGAGCGCGCGGTCTTGCGTTCCAGCGTGCAGGCCAGGTTGTTGCCGGTGATCGCGAGTGCGCGGTTCATCGGATCGGCGGCGCCGAGCCCGCTGCGTTCGGCCTGGTCCAGCGCGTCTTGCAGCAACTGCCGCGCGCGGCCGGTGTCGCGCTCGGCCAGGTTGGCCGCGGCCATCGCGCCGACGCGGATCCGGTCGGAGGGCGACATCGCGTCGAGCCTGGCCGCCGCCCCACCCGGCCCTGCGGACAGCGCGAGGCTGCACGCGCAACGCCGCAGCGCCTGGCCGCTGACACCGTCGGGCGCATGCGCCGGCAAAGCCGCCAGCCGTTCGACGAAGGCGATGCCCGCACGCCAGTCACCGAGATGTTCGCCGAGCACGTGATGCGCCAGCTCGGCGAGCCGGGCGAGCTGCGGCTCGTCGGCCACCAGCGCCAGGCCGTCGTCCAGGCGCCGCGCCACCGCGGCAGGCTCGGTGGCGTGGTCGTGCCAGGCCGTGTCGATGAAGGTGTTGAAGTCCATCGAGTGCTCCTTTGCCGCCACGGTAACGCCGGCGCGGCGTGCCGCCAATGGGGCGCGTCGCGGTGACGCACCGGCCGGCAGCGCTCGTGTTTGACCGGCGCAAGAAACTTCGGCATCATCGAGCCTGAAACAAAGTTACATCGCCGCGATCCTTCAGTGCTGCGGCTCACTGCACGCGCTGCCCACGCGCCCCTACCCCATGTCATTCGACCTCGTATTCTTCGGCGGCACCGGCGACCTGACCTGGCGCAAGCTGATGCCCGCACTGTTCCAGGCCTTCCGCCACGGCAAGCTGCCGCCGCAGGGTCGCATCCTCGCGGTGGCCCGCGACGAGCAGACCGACGAGCACTACCGCGCCTGGATCAAGGAGCGCTTCCAGGACGTCGAAGGCGCCAAGCGCCCGAGCGACGAGGAGTTCGCGCGCTTCGCCGAGATGCTGCACTACCGGCGCATGGACCTGTCGCAGCCCGAGCACTACGTGCGCCTGAAGGAGTGGCTCGGTGAGCGCAGCGCCGACACGGTCGTGCTCTACCTCGCGACCAGCCCCTACCTGTTCCCGCAGATCTGTGCCCAGCTCGGCGCGGCCGGGCTGAACGAGCCGCGCATCCGCGTCGTGCTCGAAAAGCCGCTCGGCCACGACCTGGCCAGCGCCCAGGAGATCAACCGCGTCGTGCGTTCGGTGTTCGATGAGGAGCAGGCCTTCCGCATCGACCACTACCTGGGCAAGCCTTCGGTGCAGAACCTGATGGCGCTGCGCTTCGGCAACGTGCTGTTCGAGCCGCTGTGGCGGCGCGAGAGCATCGCCAACGTGCAGATCACGATCGCCGAAGACTTCGGCGTGGGCACGCGCGGCGACTTCTACGACAAGACCGGCGCGCTGCGCGACATGATCCAGAACCACGCGCTGCAGCTGCTGACGATGGTGGCGATGGAGCCGCCCAGCCGCAACAACGCCGACGCGATCCGCGACGAGAAGCTCAAGGTGCTGCGCTCGCTCAAACCCTTCACCGACGAGAGCGTGGCGCGCGACGTGGTGCGCGGCCAGTACCGCGCCGGCAACGCGCAGGGCAAGAAGGCGGCGGGCTACCTCGAAGAGGCCAAGGTGCCCGCGGGCAGCGCCACCGAGACCTTCGTCGCGATCCGCACCGAGATCCAGAACTGGCGCTGGGCCGGCGTGCCGTTCTACCTGCGCACCGGCAAGCGGCTGGCGGCGCGCGACGCGCAGATCGTCGTCAACTTCCGGCCCACGCCGCACAACATCTTCCCCGGCGTGAACCAGCCGAACAAGCTGGTCATCAAGCTGCAGCCCGAGGACGGCCTGGAGCTGCACCTGCTCGCGGCCAAGGGCACCGGCCAGCACGAGATGCTCTCGCCGGTGTCGCTCGACCTGGACTTCGACAAGGCCTTTGCCGAGAACCGCGTGGGCGCCTACGAGCGCTTGCTGCTCGAGGCGATCGCCGGCCGGCTGAACCTGTTCGTGCGCAGCGACGAACAGGAGCAGGCCTGGCGCTGGGTCGAGCCGGTGCTCGACGCGTGGGCACGCGACGCGACCGGCCCGCGCCCCTACGCCGCCGGCACCTGGGGCCCGGCCGCCGCCAGCGCGCTGGTGGCGCGCGACGGGTATGCGTGGGCGGAGGAGCAGTGATCATGCACACGGGTACTTGCGACGCGACTTTTCGCCACAAAGACGCAAAGGCGCAAAGAACGCCGAGAAGAGGCATCGAGGCGACTTGTCTTCTTTGCGCCTTTGCGTCTTTGTGGCAAATGCCCGTCACCACGAACCGCCCACATGCTTGACCGCATCCGCGCCGCGATCCCGGCCCTGCCCCCCGCCGAACAGCGCGTGGCCAAGCTGGTGCTGGCGGATCCGCGCAGCTTCGCGAGCCTGCCGGTCACCGAGCTGGCCGAGCGCTCGCATGTCAGCAAGCCCACGGTCGTGCGCTTTTGCCGCAGCGTGGGCTACGACGGGCTGAGCGACTTCAAGCGCAAGCTCGCCGGCAGCGTCAACGAGGGTGTGCCGTTCGTGCACCGGGCGGTCGATGAAGACGACAAGAGCGCCGACATCATCGTCAAGGTGATCGACAACGCCGTCAGCGCGCTGCTCAAGTACCGCAACGACGCCGCCGGCGGCGCGTTCGAGCGCGCCATCGTCGCGCTCGCCGAGGCCGGCCGCTCGGCCAAGCGCATCGAGTTCTACGGCGTGGGCAACTCGGGCATCGTCGCGCAGGACGCGCAGCACAAGTTCTTTCGCCTGGGCGTGCGCGCCACCGCGGTCAGCGACGGCCACGTGCAGGTGATGAGCGCGACGATGCTGCAACCCGGCGATTGCGCGGTGATCATCAGCAACTCCGGCCGCAGCCGCGACCTGCTCGACGCCGCCGAGATCGCGCGCAAGAACGGCGCGACGCTGATCGTGATCACCGCCAGCGATTCGCCGCTGGCGCAGATGGCGCGCAGCGCCAACCAGATCCTGCTCGCCGCCGATCACCCCGAGGACTACGACCGCTACAGCCCGATGGTGTCGCGCCTGCTGCACCTGGTCGTGATCGACATCCTGACCACCGCGGTGGCATTGCGCCTGCCCGGCGAGCTGCGGCCGATGCTGCAGGAGATCAAGAGAAACCTGCGCGCCAAGCGCTACGCCCGGGCCGAGTAGCCGCGTCAGCGTCGGGCCGGCTGGCTGACGACGATCTCGACGCCATCGTCGCGCGCCAGGTTCGCCACACCTGCACCTGCAACCGACAACCGGAACGCCGCGATGCCGCGCGCCGCGAGGTAGTCGCGCGCGCTCTCGGCCCGGTCGCGCGCCAGCGCGAGCGCGCGCGAACCCGGGTCGGCCGCGGCCGCCACGCGCAGCCGCGTCGACTCATGGCGCTGGCTGCGCGCCACGTGGTCGAGCACCGCGGCCAGCGGCGGCTTGACGATGCCGGAACCGCGGTCGAAGCAGAAGTGCAACGGCACGGTGACCCGCAGGCTGCCGTCGGCTTGCATCTCGAACACGACCGGCGTGCCGCGGAACAGCGCGGCCAGGCGGCGCTGCTCCTCGGCCAGCGACGGCTGCGCGGGCGCGGGCGCGGCTGGCGGCACGGGCCGGTGCGTCACCGCGGTGGGTGGTTGATTGGCGCAGCCGGCCAGCGCACCGAACAGCAAGGTGGTTATCGAGGTCGCGAGTCGCATCTGCCGATTACAGCGCACGTGGCGCGATGCCGCGAGCCCGAAGGCCGCTGCGCAAGCCCGTACCGAGCGGCCTGACGGTGACCGGGCGCCGCGCCGTCGGCCCCCCGGTTCACGGGGTTCATCCCAAGTTGTAGGGGGGCCGCGATGGTGCAACAGAGGCGTCTGCGCCGCATAGTGGGCTGGCGCAATCAGCACTGATCGCCCTTCGACGTCCGAACCGGTGCAGTGATTCGTGTCCTTGCTTTCTACTTCAGGGGAACCCATGAAATCCATACTCACTTTGGCGGCGCTGTCGGTGGTCACCGCACTCGGCGCAGGCAACGCGTATGCGTACTCGATCTATGGTGATTCCGCGGGCTCCAACGCCCTGAGCACGATCGACAGCACCACCGGCGCCGAAACGCAGCGGTTCAGCCCGGGCAAAGGCAACGGCCGCGGCATGGTGGTGGTGGGCAACGTGATGTACTACACCGTGACTGGAGACTCGCACATCTACGAGGTCGACAAGAACACCGGTATCGCACTGGGATCGATCCAGACCCAGAACGCCAGCATGTCCACCATCGCGTTCGACGGCACGTACTTCTGGACAGCCGACTACTCCGGGACCAACAAGGCCTTCAAGATCGACCCGGTCACCGGGTTGAACGTGGCCACGATCACGCTGGCCAGTGCCTCGAGCAGCATGGACGGGTTGGAGTATTTCAACGGCAAGTTGATCGGCAACCGCTGCGATGCTTGTGGCATCTATGACGTCTACGACCTGAGCGGCAACGTGTTGCAGTCGGCCTTCATCAACACTGGAACGCGGTCGACGGGCATCGCCTTCGACGGAACGAACTTCCTGGTGTCGAACGTCTATGCCGGAACGATCGGTGTCTACAGCGGCACCACAGGCGCCTTCCTGTCGACGCTGACGCTGACACCGAAGACGCCCGGCAACTCCTTCCTGATCGAAGACTTGTCGGTGGACTACGGTGCCCGAGCCGACACCTGCGGCGGCGTGGGCCAGCCGCCGTGCAATGTGCCGGGCATCCCCGAGCCGCAAAGCTACGCGATGATGCTGGCCGGCCTGGGGGCGCTCGGCTACATGGCGCGGCGCAGGAAGCAGGGCTGAACCCGCGCGAGCGGCGATCGGCCCTGACCACAGGCCCCACCATGGTGGGGCCTTTTCGTTGCTGCGCGCGCGCCTCACGCCTTGCGCGCAGCCCGCGCCAGCGCCTGGCTCGCCAGCATCTCCGACGCCACCGAACGTTCGAGCGACGAGCGCGACAGGCCCGACCGGGCGTAGTGCAGGTTCTCGTACAACTCGGCCGCGGCCGGGTGGGCACCGAGCACGGCCTGCAGCGCGTCGTCGGGCAGGTCTTGCGCCAGCGCCTGCGCCAGTTGGCGCACCAGCGCCCGGTATTGATCGGCACCGACCGGCACGGCGCTGCGTTCGACGCGTTCGAGCAGGCGCGCGAGCGCGATCACGTTTTCGAGGCGGGTCTTGATCGACGAGGTGGTGGGCGAGTCCATCGGGGGAGTCCTGAAACGCGGCCCGTTGCCGGGCCCTTGCTCCAAAGCTGCGGACGGATCCGGCAAGTTCAAGCGGCACCGAAGCGAGGCACCCCGTGCGCCAGCCGGGCGAGCCGCGCGTGGGCGCTGCTCACGCCGCAGGCCGCTGCGGCTCCCGGGCCGGCAAGCCTGCGCGCACCAGCGCGGCGAAATCCTCGGCTGGCAAGGCCTTGGCGAACAGGAACCCCTGCACCAGATGGCAACCGCCGCGGGCGAGAAAGTCGGCCTGCGCCCAGGTTTCGACCCCTTCGGCCACGAGTTGCAGTTTCAGGCTGCGGCCCATCGCAATGATCGCCGTGACCAGCGCGGCATCGCTCGCCTCGGTTGCCGCATCCTTGATGAACATGCGATCGATCTTGAGCACGTCGACCGGCAGGCGCTTCAGGTAGGCCAGCGACGAGTAGCCCGTGCCGAAGTCATCGATCGAGAGCTTGACGCCAATCGCGCGCAGCGCCTCGAGCGTGTGCCCGACGCGCTCGAGGTTGCGCATCAGCGTGCTTTCGGTGACCTCGAATTCGATCATCCCGGGCAACAGCCCCGCCTGGGCGATCGCCGAATCGACGTGCGCCGCCAGATCGCCGCCTTCGAGGCTGGCGGCATCGAGATTGATCGATACCGGCCCGGTGTCGACGCCCCGCGCGTGCCATGCCGAGAGTTGATCGCAGACCTGGCGGATCACCCACCGCGTGATGGGCACGATCAGTCCCGACGCCTGCGCGATCGGGATGAATTCGGCGGCGCCGATCAAACCACGCGCCGGGTGCGCCCAGCGCAGCAGCGCCTCGGCGCCGACCACGCTCAACGAGCGCAGATCGACCTTGGGCTGGTAGTGCACCTGCAGTTCGCCGTGCTCGACGGCATGGCGCAGCTCGGTTTCGATCGTGTGCCTGCGCACGATCTCGGCGCTCATGGCGCTGTCGTAGAAGCGGATGGGGTTGCGGTCGTCCTGCCGGGCGGCGTGCATTGCCGTGCTGGCGTTGCGCAGCAGTGTGGTCATGTCGTCGCCGTCGTCAGGCGTCATGGCCATGCCGACGCTCGGGCAGACGGTGAGTTCGTGCCCTTGCACGATGACGGGCTGGGAGAGCGAGGCGACGATGCGCTGCGCGACCTGGTGCGCCTGGGCCGGCTCGCCGATGTCGACCAGCAGCACGGCGAACTCGTCACCCCCGAGCCGGGCGATCCGGTCGTCGGCGCCTGGGCCACGCCCCGGACCGCTGCCATCGGCCCCGCGCAGGCAATTGCGCAGCCTTTGGGCGACGGCCTTGAGCATCTCGTCGTCGATGCGCGGGCCCAGCGCTTCGTTGACCCACTTGAAGCGGTCGATGTCGATCATCAGCAGCGCACAGCGCATGCCGGCCTGCGCCGCCCGCGGCAGCCACTGGCTCATCATCGTGCGCAGCAGCGCGTGGTTGGCCAGCCCCGTGAGCGGATCGAAGAACGCGAGCGTGCGGATGCGCTCGTTGGCCTCGGTCTGCTGCGTGATGTCGCGGCGAATGCCGTGCACCGCGGTCACCGCGGCGCCGGCATCGCGCTCGACCTCGATCTGCTCGAACAGGCGCCGCACCGCCCCGTCGGGCCGGACGATGCGGAACTCGATCCCGTACGCCTCGCCGTGCACCCTGGCGCGGTCGAAGGCACGCTCGACCACAGCGCGGTCGTCAGGGTGCACCTGCGCCAGCAGCGAAGCCGCCGGCAGCGGCGTCGGCGTCGGCACGCTGCCCTGAATCGCGTGCATCTCGTCGGACCAGGCCACGCTGTCGTCGGCGCGGCGCCATTCCCAGCTGCCCATGTTGGCGAGCATCTGCGAACGGCTGAGCAGCGCACGACCGCGCTGCGCTTCTCGCAGCGCGGCGCAGGCGCGCAGCGCATAGCCCACCCGGTAGGGCAGCAGGTCCCAGACGATGGGCTTGGTGACGAAGTCGGTCGCGCCCGATTCGAAGGCCTCGACGATCGACTGCCGGTCGCCCAGCCCGGTCATCATCAGGATCGGCACGTGCGCGCCGGCGGCGTGTGCTCGCAGCCGGGCGCAGGCCTCGAAGCCGTTCATGCCGGGCAGGATCACGTCCAGCAGCACCAGGTCGGCGCCCTCCCGATCGAAATGCGCACAGCCCTCCTCGGCACTGGCCACCGCGGTCACCGCGTAGCCGGCTTCGCCCATCGACTCGCTCGTCATCAGGCGCACGATGGCATCGTCGTCGATCACCAGCACCGTCTGGCGGCGGGGAGCGAATCTCATCGCGTGGCCGCCGCTGCGGCCGTACCCAGCAGGTCGTCGCGCAAGGCCGCGAGTTGACGCGCGGCGGCATCGAACTGCGCGCTGATCTCCGCGACCCGCAGCGTGGCCGAATCCATCGTGCCCTGGCGCGCATGTTCTTCGGCCTGCGCGGCCAGTGCCGACAGCGTGACGGCACCGACCGAGGCGCTCGCCGACTTGAGCGTGTGCAGCGCGCGCTCCACCGCGGGCCGCTCGGCCTGCGCCAGGCCGAGCGCAAGCGCCTGGAGCAGCAGCGGGGTCTCGCCGAGAAACAGATCGATCACGCGCGCCGCCAGCGCCGGCCGCACGCGCGTGCCGATTCGCAGCCGCTCCAGCAGCGCCTCGCGGTCGATCCCGGAAGTCTCGCGAACGGCCGGTGGCTGCGCAAGCGATTGATCCGGTTCACGCGCGCCGGCAGTCGTGCCCCAGCGCGACACGATCGCACGCAATTGGCTGCGTCGAAACGGCTTGCCGAGGTGGTCGTCCATGCCCGCCGCGAGGCAGCGGTCACGGTCGCCGCTGAGCGCGTTGGCGGTCAGGGCGACGATCGGCGTGCGGCGGCGCCCCGGGTGGCCGACGTCGGCGGCACCTGCCTCCATCTGGCGGATGCGCAGCGTCGCCTCGAACCCGTCCATGCCGGGCATCTGGCAGTCCATCAGGATCACGTCGAAGCGCTCGCGGGTTGCCTTTGCGAGTGCCTCCTCGCCGTTGGACGCGTGCGCCACGGTGCAACCGAGATCGCGCAGCAACTCCAATGCGATCTCGGCATTGACCGCGTTGTCTTCGGCCAGCAGCACATGCGCGCCCAGTGAGGGCGCCTGTCCGAACTCCGAATCGGTCGGGGCCGCCCGCGCCGAGCCCTCGTTGTCCAGTTCCGCGAGGGCGCCACGCAACGCCGCCTGACTGACCGGCTTGGGCAACCAGGCGTCCACACCCGCCACCGCGTGAATGTCGAGCTCGGCCAGGGTGCTCATCGGCACCAGCTTGATGAGGTACGGCGGCGCATCGGGATGCGTCGCATGCAGGCGCTGCGCGAACGGCGAGTCACGCCCGGGGTGGTCGGGTTCGGCATAGACGACCACGTCGATCGCGCCGTCGGCACCGGCTCGCGCGAGGGCGTCGAACGCCGCAGTGCAATCGGCAACGCCGGTGACGATCACGCCGATGCGCTGCAGGTTCTCGAGTGTGGCGGCGCGTGCCTGCGGATGTGGCTCGACGACCAGCACGCGCAGCCCCGCTCGCGGGCTCGCTGCGGCGGCCGCAGGCGGCTCGATCGTGGCGTGCTCCAACGGAATCGACAACCACATCCACGTGCCCACGTTCTCGCGGCTGTGCATGCCGGTGCTGCCGCCCATCAGCTCGGCCAGTTGCCGCGTGATCGCCAGGCCCAGGCCGGTGCCGCCGTACTTGCGCGTGGTCGAGTTGTCGCCCTGCGAGAACGACTGGAACAGGCGCGGCTGGGCTTCCTCCGCGATGCCCACGCCGGTGTCTCGGACGCCGAAGCGCAGCACCTCGCCGGCGCCCGGGTCGCTCACCCATTCGACCGCAATGACGATGTCGCCGACGGCCGTGAACTTCACGGCATTCGAGACCAGGTTGCCCAGCCCCTGGCGGATGCGGTGCGGATCCCCCCAGGCGGCCTCGGGCACATCGGCGCCGATGCGGCAGACCAGCTCCAGGCCCTTGGCTTGAGCCGGCTCGGCCCACTGCATCGCGACCTCCTCGGCGACCTGACGCGGGCTGAACGGCAGGCGTTCGATCTCGACCCGCCCGGCCTCGAGCTTGGAGAAGTCGAGGATGTCGTTGAGCAGGTAGAGCATCGCATCGGCCGACGATCGCAAGGTGCGCGCGAAGTGCCGCTGGCGCGGTGCCAGCGAGGTCGACAGCAGCAGGTCGGCCATGCCGATCACGCCGTTCATCGGCGTGCGGATCTCGTGGCTCATGTTGGCCAGGAACTGCGACTTCGACAGGCTTGCGGCCTCGGCCTGCTCCTTGGCCGCGCGCAGCTCGGCGGTGCGGCGCTCGACCTGCGCCTCGAGCCGGTCGCGGTGTTCGGCCAGTTCGCGCTCGCGCGACTGGATCTGCGCCAGCATCTCGTTGAAGCCCTCGCTGAGGGCGCCGATCTCGTCGGCGCCGCCCGGAGCGACGCGGATGTCGTAGTGCTTGTCTCGCGCGACCCGGCGCGAGGCGTCGACGAGGTCCAGGATCGGTGTGGAGATCGAGCGTTGCAGCCGCAGCGCGAGCAGCAAGGCGACGCCGAACGCGCCAGCGGTCGCCAGCGCCGACCAGATGAAGTCGGACAGCAGGTTCACCCACAAGCTGCTGAGATCGGCATGCATCACCACCGCGCCGATGACCTCGTGGTCGACCTCGATCGCGCGCACCAGGATCATGCTGCGGGCCATCAGGCCGCCCACGACGCTGGTGCGCCCGCCACGCGGAATCACCACTTTCGGGGGCGGACTCGCGCCGGGCTGGCGGGCGAAGAGCGTGCCGTCGGGCAAGACGATCCACGCGCCGACGATGTCGGTGCGCTTGTCCAGACCACTCAGCGTGTCGGCGGCCGCCTTGCTGTCGCGGAACTGGATCGCCGAGGTGCTGTTCGCCGCCACCACCTCGGCGATCGCGCTGAGCTGCGTGACCATCGCGTCGATGTGGCGCGACGCCTGGATCGTCACCGACATCGCGAAACTCAGCAGCAAACCGATGCCGCTGGCGAACGCGATGATCGCGATCAGCTTCTTCTTCAGCGGGTAGTCGCGGAACCGCATTCAGCCACCTTGCCCCAGTACCGCACGCGCCAGCTTGAGCAGCTGGGCGCTGGCCTTCAGGTGCGCCTGGTCGAGTGCGGCGCGGTTGACTTCGAACTGCAACCGATGGTCACCCTGCACGATGCCGATCGCGCCGCCGTTGTCGATGAAGTTCTCCGAGTCGCTGACCGTCAGCACCGGCCGGCCCGCGAGGGTGCGAAGCAGGGGCGACATCTGCCGCTCGGTCGGGTCGGCGATGAACACCACCTGGCAGCCGCCACTGTCTTCCGGTGCAATGCCGCTGCGCACCTTGACCGGCCGCCCCTGCAGCTTGCGGCCTTCGAGTGCGGTGAACGAACCGCCGAACCGGTCGCGGCCGACCAGGCAAAAGACCATCGGCGCGTCGCGCGAGGCGAACGCACCGTCGGGCCATTCGATGTAGCGCGCGAAGTTGAAGACCAGCGCCGCCTTGAGGTCCCACTCCGAGACCGGCGACTGAGCCCACGCAGCCGACGTCAGGCCGGCAGCGGCAGCCAGCAGCAGGGCGCGCCGAAAGACGGATGAGAAAGACACCGCGCGCCGCCCTCAGAACCGGTACGTCGCTTTGACATAGACGCTGCGCTGAACGACGAGCGATTGCGACGGCAGCAGATCCGGCACGAACTCGGTGTGGCCGTTGTGAAGCAAATTCTGGCCGACGATCGAGAGCTCCAGCGCCGACATCGGGCGCCAGGCGTAGCGCAGGTCCAGCGTGGTGTAAGAGGGGATCGAGTTGCCCAGCTCGTTGATCGTGGCCAAGGCACCGGCGTGTCGCAGCCACAGGTCGAACTGTTGCCGTGCGTCCGGCGTGAACGACGACCGCAGCGACCACCGGTGGCGCGGCGACGAGGCGCCGACCCTGGCCGCGTCGGCCTGCGTCACCGGGTCGGCGCTCGTCGAGCTGCCGCTGATGCGAAAGTAGGTGTACGTGGGTTGCAGGCGCCACCACGGCAGCGGGTGCCAGTCCACCGCCAACTCCAGCCCGTGGGTGCGCGCGTCGATTCCGTTCACCGTGTGGATCGTTTGCAGGATGTACGGCGTGGGCCCCATCACCAGGCTCTGGGCACCCAATGCCGCCGTGCGCAGGTCGGTGTAGCGGCTGTAGAACGCGGTCATGTCGACCGACAGGTTGGCGCCCGCCTGCTGCCGGTAACCCAGCTCGAACGTGTTGACCTTCTCGGACTTCGCGAGGCCGCCATTCGAGGCGTCGCTGTGCGTGAGCACCGGCAGCGGCACGTAGGGCGGGTTCGCCGGCGTGACGAACAGGTCGACCTGCGCGTCGCGCTCGGCACGCGACGGCGTGCGCACGGCGTGCGACACCGCGCCCCACACCGACTGGCTGGGGCTGGGCGTCCAGACCATGCGCAGGTTCGGCTGCGGCTCCAGGCCGGTGTAGCTGTTGTGCTCCAGGCGCGCACCGGCAATGACGCGCAGCCGCTCGGGCACGACGGTGAACTCGTCCTGGACGAAGGCGTTGAACAGGACGACGCCGCGCTGTTGCGGTTCGATGCTGAAGAGGCCTATGGTGTCGATGGAATCGCGCGAGTAGCGGTAACCCAGCCCCCAGATGAAATCGTTGCGCGCGTCGAGCACCGAACGCAACTGGTAGTCCAGGTCGACGGTGGTGCGCTTCTGGTGCAATGCATTGAAGACGTTGACGTCGCCGTAGTCCAGGTACGACTGGAACGCGGCATCCGAGCCGTTGTCCAGGCGCCATTCGTAGCGACCGAGCAGGTGGCCGCCCTGGCCGGTGGCCTTCATGGCCGTGGTCGTGTAGCCGGTGGGCGAGGTCACATCGGCAAGGTTCCAACGGTCACCGGTCGGGCTGCCGTACGCCTCGCCGCTGATCGTGTAGTGATTCGCCGACGCCAACGACGCGTCGAGCCGGAAGCCCGCGCGCAGGGAACGCCAGTAGTCGTTGCCCGCCGCGCCGGTCAGGGTCTCGGAGGGGCCGCGGTCGAAGGCCTTGGCCCAGACGCGGTAGTAGCCGTCGGCGGTCTTGCCGCCGTGCCGGTAGGCCGCAAAGCCGCGCTCCAGCGTGCCGGCGCCGCCGACCAGCAGGTCGCCCTGGGTGTCGCGTGCCTTGCGGGTGATGATGTTGATGACGCCGTTGACGGCGTTCGCGCCCCACAGTGCCGCGCCCGGGCCGCGGATCACCTCGATGCGCTCCACGTCCTCGAGCAGCGTGTCCTCGAACTCCCACAGCACGCCGGAAAACAGCGGCGAATAGATGCTGCGCCCGTCCATCAGCACCAGCAGCTTGTTGGCAAAACGCCCGTTGAAGCCGCGCACCGTCACGGCCCAATGGTTGTTGGCGATGCGCGCCACCTCCACGCCCGGGGCCAGGCGCAGCGCCTCGGGAATGCTGGTGGCACCCGAGCGCTCGATGTCCTCGCGTGTGATCACGAACGCCGCCGCTGCCGTCGATTGCAGCGACTGCGATCGCTTCGACACCGTGACCACCTCGGTCTTGAGCAGGTCTTCGAGGCTCAGGTCGGCCACGCCTTGGGTGCCGGCTCGAACCGGGCACGCACCGAGCAGCATCGAAGCGGCGACGGCGACGTTGGCAAGGTGTGCGGGGGTGGGCATGTTCGGCTTCTCGAATCGGACGAGCGACAGTGCCCGGCAGGCACGCATGTCGGGTTATCGGCCACGGCCGCGAACAATTGAGCCGGTCCCGCCGCCGCCTCCTCCGAGCGAGGACCGCCTCGCGCTTGCGCCGTGTGCGGTCTTCGCTCGCGCGCCGGACGGCGCCACGCCGCAGCCGCGACAATGCAGGCTCATGCCGACCTCATCCGCCTTGCCCCACGCCGCCCAGCCACCCAATCCGCGCCACGCCGCGCGCGTGCCGGCGCACATCGGCAAGACCCAGTTCAACCGCATCCGCCAGGCCGCCTACACCTTGCCGCAGGTGGTGAAACCGGGCGACTACCTCGACGAGCGCAATGAACGCGGCGAAGGCTTCGAGGACCACCTCGACAAGCTCGGCCTGGTGCTGCTGCAAAAGCCGGTGGCCGGCGCGCGCCCGAGTCGCTGGATCGCGCCCGAGCTGATGGACAGCGCGCTGGCGCACCTCGACGCCGTGGGCACCGCGGCGACCGCGCGGCCGTTGATGCTGGAGCGCGCCGCCGCGCTCGAAGCGCTCGGCGTGTCGCGCCGCGCCGGCCTCTGGACGCGCCTGATCAGCCACGCGTTGCCGCTGGCGGAACCGGGCTGGCGCGTGCCGGTGCTGTTCCGGGTGCCGGTCGACGCGGCTGCCGTCTGGGCCTGGTACCGCACCGGCGACGCCGTCGCGCTGCAGGCCGCGCTCGGCGCGCCGCCGCCCTACCCGCAGGCCGCCGAGCTGACCGCGCACCTCGACGCGCTGGTCGCGCGCAGCCGCTCGAACAAGCCGCGCCACCTCGAATCGCTGCTGCCGCGCCTGCAGTCGGAGTGCGCCACGCCACAGGCCTTTCCCGAACTCAAGGCGGCCTGCACACGGGCCCAGGATCGCTGGGAGCACCGGGTCGCCGAACTGGAGACGCTCGAAGCGCTGAACACCGATCTGGCGTTCCAGGGCTATCCCGACACGTTCCAGAAAGCGCGGCAGCTGCAGCGCAGCGTCACGCTGTATGTGGGCCCGCCCAACAGCGGCAAGACCCACGCCGCGTTCGAGCGCCTGGCGCAGGCCTTCGACGGCGCGTACCTCGCGCCGCTGCGGCTGCTCGCGCTCGAAGGGCGCGACCGGCTGGTGGCGCGCGGCGTGCCCACGTCGCTGCTGACCGGTGAAGAGAACGTGCCGGCCGACGGCGCACGCGTGGTCAGCAGCACGATCGAGATGGTCGGCACCAACACGCCGATCGACGTGGCCGTGATCGACGAAGCGCAGATGATCTTCGACCCGTCGCGCGGCTGGGCCTGGACGCAGGCGATCGTCGCGGTGCCGGCCAACGAGGTGATCATCATCTGCTCGGCCTACGCGGTGCCGGCGATCGAGAACCTGCTCGGCCTGTGCGGCGAGCGCTGCACCGTGCGCCACTTCGACCGCAAGCAGCACGTCGACCTGTTGCCGCAGCCGATCCCGATCGACGCGCTCAGGCTCGGCGACGCGGTGGTGGCGTTCAGCCGTCGCGACGTGCTGATGCTGCGCGACAAGATCGCCGCCGGCGGCCACCCGGTCTCGGTGATCTATGGCGCGCTGCCGCCCGAGGTGCGGCGGCGCGAGGCCGAGCGTTTCGCGCAGGGCGAGTCGCACATCCTGGTCGCCACCGACGCGATCGGCATGGGCCTGAACCTGCCGATCCGCCGCGTTCTGTTCAGCACCATGACCAAGTTCGACGGCCAGGACGACCGGCCGCTGAACGAGTCCGAGGTGCACCAGATCGCCGGACGCGCCGGGCGCTTCGGCATCCACGAAGAAGGCCATGCCGGCGTGCTGAAGGAGGCCGAGCCGTCGGCCGCGCGCCTGCTCAAGGAGCTGCTGCACAAGACGCCGCGCGCGCCCGCCGACTTCAAGGCGCCGGTGGCGCCGAACGGCTGGCATGTCGACACGATCGCCGCGCGGCTGCACAAGACCAAGCTGCGCGAGGTGCTCGGCGTGTTCATGGAGCAGCTCAAGCTCGACGACGCGCACTTCGCGGTGGCCGAGCTGGAGCAGATGCTGGAGCTCGCCGAAGCGCTCGACCGCAGCGCCGCCAGGCTGACGCTGAAGGAGCGCTTCATCTACGCGCAGGCGCCGGTCGACACCCGCACCGAATCGCAGCTGCAGGCCTTCCTCGACTGGAGCGGCAGCCACGCGCTCACCGGCAAGGCCGGCAAGCCGTGGTTCCTCGACGACGTGGACGGCCACAGCCGCCTCGACCGCATGGAGCAGGCGCTGCGCGCGTGCACCTTGTGGCTGTGGCTCGACCTGCGCTTCGAGGGCGTGTACGGCCACGTCGACGCGGTGATCGCGCTGCGCGGCCAGCTCAACGACGGCATCGAACGCCAGCTCAAGGGCAAGCGGCCGCTGGCGCAGGTGCGCGGGGGCGCGCGGCGCTGAGCGGCGCCGGGCGCGCGCGGCGCGGCGCCCGGTTGCAGTGGGCGTCGACAAATTTCAGACTCACCGCGGACACACCATGAACACCGAAAGCCACATCCCCGGCAAGGACGCGTCGCTCGAATCGACGATCCGCACGCTGCAGGCCCAACTCGCACGGCGCGGCTTCGTGCTCGACGAGTCGTCGTGGCTGCACGAGGTCGACGCCATCTGGTCGGTGCACGTGCGCGACCGCGATTGCCCGATGCTGTTCGCCAACGGCAAGGGCGCCACCGAGCTGGCGGCGCGCGCCAGTGCGCTGGGCGAGTTCTTCGAGCGGCTCGGCACGCACTATTTCTGGACCCACTTCCATCTCGGCCAGACACGCGCCGACCGGGCGTTCGTGCACTACCCGCAAGAGCGCTGGTTCAAGCCGAACGCCGATGGCAGCTGGCCGGCCGAGATGCTCAACCCGGAGCTGCACGCCTACTACAACCCGCACGGCGAGATCGACGCCTCGGTGCTGGTCGACCTGAACTCGGGCAACGTGGCGCGCGGCATCTGCACGCTGCCCTACACGCGGCTGCGCGACGGCGCGCAGGCCTACGTGCCGGTCAACATCATCGGCAACCTGTATGTCAGCAACGGCATGGCCGCCGGCAACACGATGATGGAAGCGCGCAGCCAGGCGCTCTCGGAGATCTTCGAGCGCCACGTCAAGTACCGCATCATTCGCGAAGGCCTGTGCCTGCCCGAAGTGCCCGACGCGGTGATCGCGCGGTTCCCCGGCATCGCCGCGGGCATTGCCGGGCTGCGCAAGGCCGGCTTCGGCATCGTCGTGCGCGACGCCTCGCTCGGCGGCAAGTACCCGGTCATGAACGTGACGCTGCTGCACCCGAAAGACCAGGGCCTGTTCGCCAGCTTCGGTGCCCACCCGCGGTTCGAGATCGCGCTGGAGCGCGCGCTCACCGAACTGCTGCAGGGCCGCGCGCTCGCCACGCTCGAGGGCTTTCCCGAGCCGGGCTTCGACATGGAGGAGATCGACTCCGTCGCCAACCTCGAGATCCACTTCGTCGATTCGAGCGGCGTGATCAGCTGGCGCTTTCTCGGCGACACGCCCGACTTCCCTTTCACCGACTGGAACTTCAGCACCACCACCGCCGAGGACTACGCCTGGCTGTGCAACGCGATCCAGGCCGAGGGCCGCGAGCTGTACGTCGCCGACTTCGAGGAACAGGGCGCGTACAGCTGCCGCATCCTGGTGCCCGGCATGTCGGAGATCTACCCGGTCGAAGACCTCGAATGGGAGAACAACAGCGTGGGCAACGCGATCCGCCCGGCGCTGCTGAGGCTGGACGAACTCGATGAAACGGAGTGCCAGGCGCTGCTCGAACATCTGCAACGCAGCGACCTCAGCGACGAACGCCCGCTGTGGGAGATCCTCGGTCTGGCGATCCCGGCGGGCACGCCCTGGAAGCAGTTGCGCATCGGCGAGCTGAAGACGCTGCTGGCGCTGGCGGTCGGCGACCGAGCGGCCACCCTCGAAGGCTGCGACTGGATCCACCACTTCAACGACCTGCAGGCCGACCGCCGGCGCGTGTACCGCTGCATCGAGACCCTGTTGAAGCTCGAATGCCCCGAAGACCACCTGCGCGCGGCCGCGCTGCTGTACGGCGCGCCCACGCTGCGTCAGGCCCAGGCCCTGCTCGACCGCAGCGAGCGCTTCTTCGGCCTGGAGCCGCTGGGTGCCGACCTGCAGGGCAGCCCGATGCACCAGACGCTGCTGGCGGCCTACGACAAGCTGTTCGCGGCGTAGCGGGCCGGGCGCAGGTGCGGGTGCGGCGCCGGCCCGCCCCGCGTTGTCGGTCAGCCGCCCAGCGCCTGCAGCAGCTTGCTGCCGATCGGCGAGCCCCAGCCGGTGCAGGCGTCCCAGCCCGGCCGGGCCGCGTAGCTGCCGTTGTTGCCGCTGACGATGTCGTTGAACAGGCCACGCCCTGCCAGCGAGCCGTACAGCAGCGGGTTCAGGAAGCCCACCGGATGGCCCAGCTTCTGGTTCATCAGCGCGATCAGCCCGGCCCACAGCGGCGCCACCGCGCTGGTGCCGCCGATGACCAGGCTCTGCCCGTCCACACGCACTTGGTAGCCGCTGGCCGGATCGGCGTCGCCGGCCACGTCGGGCACGCCGCGGCCGGTGCGGCCACCGGGAGGGGTCGGAACCTGCGCGTTGTTCTGGTACGGCGGCAACGCGAAGAAGCCGCTCACGCCGCCGCCGGTGGCGCTGCGGGTGGGGTCGGCGTTCCAGACCACTTCGGCCGTGATCGCGCCGCCCGACGCGGACAACTTGGTGCCCCCGCACCCCAGCGCGAATGGGCTCGATGCCGGGAAGTCCACATGCGGCTGGCCGTCGGCAATGCCGTCGGACGAGCCGTTGTCGCCGGCCGCACAGCACACCGTGACGCCCATCGCGGCCGCCGCCTGGAAGGCCTGGTCGAACTGCGTCATGCCTTGCGCCGTCCAGCGCGATTCGGCCGATCCCCAGCTGATCGAAATCACCGACGGCTTGTTGACGTTGTCGTGCACCGCCGTCGTGATGGCGTCGAGAAAGCCCTGGTCGGTGTTGGGCGCGAAGTAGACCGCGATCAGGGCCTTCGGCGCGATCGCCGCGGCGACCTCGATGTCGAGCATGACCTCGCCGTCGGCGCTGTTGGCATTGGTCGGGTGGTTGCGCCCGCCATCGACGCGAATCGCCTTGACGCTGGGCACGGGCAGCCCAAGGCCGGTGAAATAGGCCTTGATGTCGGCGGGCTTGAAGCCGCCGCCCAGCTCGATGATGCCGATGCATTGGCCGCGGCCGTCCAGCCCGGTGGGGAACTGGTACAGGCTCGCCAGTTGCGGCGGGGTGAACGTGGTGCTCGCGGCGCGCGCCGCGATCTCGCCCCCGGGGTCGCGGCGCTGAAAGTGCGGCGACGCCTGCGGCCGGTCGTCGAGCCCGAACACCCCTTCGACCACCCCGGCCAGGTCGGCAGGCACGCTGATCGAGCCGGTGCGCCCGCGGTAGGTGCCGCCGTCGTGCTCGAACTGCTGCAAGGTCACGCCGAAGGCGGCGCCGAGTGTGGCGGCGGTGCCGGACAGCACCACGCTGCGCCGTGCCGCGTTCGATTCCACCACCACCAGCTGGTGCGCGGCGGCGAACGCGGCGATCTTCGCGAGGTCTTGCGGGTCGGCGCCGTGGCGCGCGGCGTACTGCTCACGGCTCTGGTACTGGCGCTGGGCGGGCGGCGCGTCGTCGTGCGTGGCGCCGGCGTCGCTGCCGCGCGTCGGCAACATGGAGCGCAAGCGCACGGTGACCTCGAAGCGTTCGTCGGGCGCGGCCCCGGCCACCGACTTGGCACCGGGAATGGCGGCGCGTTCGCTGCCGGGGATGATGTGGCGGTTCGGGAGGGTGGCCATGGCGTGTCCTCGATCGGTACCGAGCCCGCGCCGGCTTCGGGCTGCTGGGTGTGCGGGGCCGCCGGCGGCCCGTCGGAGCGGCCATTTTCCGCGCGCTGTTGCACCGCGACATCCCCAATTCTGCAAGGCGCTTGTAACGAAGACGGCGCGCCTGCGCTTGATTTGAACCAGCCCAGGCCCATCTGCATTAAATGAGCGCCACCGCCGTCAGCGCCGCGCTGCCGATGCTTCTGTTGGCCATCGTGTCGGTGGCGGTCGTGGCGGCTTTGGTCGCACAGCCTTGGCTGACGCAACGCCGGCGCGCCCGACTGCGCGCGCGGCCGTTCCCGGCGGCATGGCGGCGAATCCTGCGGCGCCGCGTGCCGATCGCGGCGCGCCTGCCGCCCGAACTGCAGCTCCGCCTGAAGCGCCACATTCAGGCCTTCATCGCCGAGAAGCCCTTCATCGGCTGCCAGGGCCAAGCCATCACCGATGAGGTGCGGGTCACGGTCGCAGCCCACGCCTGCTTGCTGCTGGTGGGCCACGCGCAGCCGGACTACTACCCGCGCCTGCGGCAGATCCTTGTGTATCCGTCGGCGTTCGTGGTGAACCGCGAGCGCGCGTTGGGCGGCGGGCTGGTGCAGGCGCAGCGCCACACGCTGGCCGGCGAGTCGTGGGCCCAGGGCCAGGTGATCCTCGCGTGGGACGAAGTGCTGGCCAGCGCGGCCGACCCGGGCGACGGCCGCAACGTTGCGCTGCACGAGTTCGCCCACCAGATCGACCAGGACACCGGCGTGGCCGACGGCCAGCCGTGGCGGCCGGGCCCGAACGCGCGCCAGCGCTGGTCGGCGGTGATGGGCGCCGCCTTCGACAAGTTGCGCAGCGAACCCTCGGCCGTGATCGACCGCTACGGCGCGAGCGAACCGGCCGAGTTCTTCGCGGTCGTCACCGAAGTATTCTTCGAGCGCCCGCAGGCACTCGCCGCCGAGGCGCCCGCGGTCTACGCCGAACTCGCGCGGCTGTACCGCACGAACCCGATGGACTGGTGAGTTGAGGTGCGCCGGTCGGGCGGTCGCGACGGGGCATGTGCCGAGGGTGCCGAGCCCGTCGGAGGTGAGCGCCGGGCCCGGCACCGGCGCGCAGCAGCCCGGGGCGTGCCGGCGAAGGGCGATACAGGGTCGCAATGCGCCTCATTGTCAAATTCAACTAAAAACTTACCAGTGTTTGTCAGAAACTATCGACTCCACTGTGACTCAGCCAAGGAGATGAAGATGAGCAACGAAGCCAAGTGCCCGTTCCATGCCGCCGGCACCCGGGCGACCCAGGGAGCGCAATCCAATACCGGCTGGTGGCCCAACCAGTTGAACCTGGCCATCCTGCACCAGCACCCGCCGGCGTCCAACCCGATGGACCCGGACTTCGACTACGCCACGGCGTTCAAGCAGCTCGACTACGCGGCACTGAAGCAGGATCTGGCCGCCTTGATGACCGACTCGCAGGACTGGTGGCCAGCGGACTGGGGCCACTATGGCGGCCTGTTCATCCGCATGGCCTGGCACAGCGCCGGGACCTATCGCACGGCCGATGGTCGCGGCGGCGCGGGCGCCGGCAACCAGCGTTTTGCACCGCTGAACAGCTGGCCCGACAACGGCAACCTCGACAAGGCGCGGCGCCTGCTTTGGCCGATCAAGCAGAAGTACGGCAACGCCATTTCGTGGGCCGACCTGATGGTTCTGGCTGGCAATGTCGCCATGGAAACCATGGGCTTCAAGACTTTCGGCTTCGGCGGTGGGCGCGCCGACATCTGGGCGCCGGAAGAAGACGTCTACTGGGGCGCCGAAAAGCAATGGCTGGCCACCAGCGACCAGCCGAACAGCCGCTACAGCGGCAACCGCGAACTGGAGCGCCCTCTGGCCGCCGTGCAGATGGGCCTGATCTACGTGAACCCCGAAGGTCCGGACGGCAACCCCGACCCGGTGGCGTCGGGCCGCGACGTGCGCGAGACCTTCGCCCGCATGGCCATGAACGACTACGAGACCGTGGCCCTGGTCGCCGGCGGCCACACGTTCGGCAAGGCGCACGGCGCCGGCGACCCCAAGCTGGTGGGTCCCGAGCCCGAGGCCGCCCCGATCGAGGCGATGGGCTTGGGCTGGCTCAACAAGTTCGGCAGCGGCCACGGCGTGCACGCCACCACCAGCGGCATCGAAGGCGCCTGGAAACCCAACCCGACGACCTGGGACATGGGCTATTTCAAGGTGCTGTTCAAGTACGAGTGGGAGCTCGTCAAGAGCCCGGCGGGCGCGCACCAGTGGCTGGCCAAGGACGTGGCCGCGGAAGACATGATCCCCGACGCCCATGACCCGAGCCGCAAGCACCGCCCGATGATGACCACGGCCGACCTGTCGCTGCGCTTCGACCCGGCCTACGAAAAGATCGCGCGCCACTTCCAGGCCCATCCCGAAGAATTTGCCGATGCCTACGCCCGCGCCTGGTTCAAGCTGACGCACCGCGACATGGGGCCCAAGAGCCGCTACCTCGGCCCCGAAGTGCCGGCCGACGACCTGATCTGGCAGGACCCGGTGCCCGCCGTGGACCACCCGCTGATCGACGCGGCCGACGCCGCCGAGCTCAAGGCCCGCGTGCTGGCCTGCGGCCTGTCGGTGAGCGAGCTGGTGTCCAC
>JAGWTP010000027.1 GCA_028868895.1 Burkholderiales bacterium | reverse complement strand
TGCGGTGCCACCTTCAGGCCGGCCTGCACCGCCTTCTTGGCCAGCAGGCCGGCGGCGAGCAGCACGCTCGGGTTCGAGGTGTTGGTGCACGAGGTGATGGCGGCGATCAGCACGTCGCCGTTGCCCAGCGACGTGTCACGAACCCTGGGTTGCAGCGACTTCGCCTCGAATTGCGCGGCCTGCAGCGTCGGGTGCCCGCCGTTCATCTCGACCACCTGCCGGGGCGCGCCGGGCATCGTGGCGGGCGCCTCGGCGGGCACCTGCTCGGCGGCGTCCTGCGCGCGCACCGCGTAACGCGTGTGCAGGTGTGCGGCCGGCTGGTTGAAGCCGTTCTCGGTGGGCGGCTTGCTGAACAGCGAGGTGAACTGCGCCTTCACGTGGCCGAGTTCGATCCGGTCCTGCGGGCGCTTCGGCCCGGCCAGGCTGGGCGCCACGGTGCCGAGATCGAGCGTGACCACCTGGGTGTAGTCGACCTCGCCGCGGCGTGGTGCGCCGAACAGGCCCTGCGCCTTGTAGTACGCCTCGAAGGCCTCGATCTCGGCGGCGGTGCGGCCGGTGCCCCTGAAGTACTCGATCGTCTTCTCGTCGACCGGGAAGAAGCCCATCGTCGCGCCGTATTCGGGCGCCATGTTGCCGATGGTCGCGCGGTCGGGCAGGGCCAGGCTGCTCGTGCCGACACCGAAGAATTCGACGAACTTGCCGACCACTTTTTCGCGGCGCAGGATCTCGGTCACGGTCAGCACCAGGTCGGTGGCGGTCACGCCTTCGCTCAGGCGGCCGGTGAACTCGAAGCCGACCACGTCGGGCGTCAGGAAGTACACCGGCTGGCCGAGCATGCCGGCCTCGGCCTCGATGCCGCCCACGCCCCAGCCGACCACGCCGATGCCGTTGATCATGGTCGTGTGGCTGTCCGTGCCCACCAGCGAATCGGGGTAGTAGACCGTCTGCTTCGTCGCCTTGTCCTTGGCCTTGTGCACACCGCGCGCTAGGTACTCGAGGTTGACCTGGTGGACGATGCCGAAGCCGGGCGGAACGACGCCGAAGGTGTCGAAGGCCTGCATGCCCCACTTCATGAACTGGTAGCGCTCCTGGTTGCGCTTGAACTCGAGCTTCATGTTCAGGTCGAGCGAGTTCCTGGTGCCGTAGTGGTCGATCATGATCGAGTGATCGACGACCAGGTCGACCGGCACGAGCGGCTCGATCGTCAACGGGTCCTTGCCCATCGCTGCGGCCACATTGCGCATCGCGGCCAGATCGGCCAGCAGCGGCACGCCGGTGAAGTCCTGCAGCACGACGCGGGCCACCACGAACGGGATCTCGTCGACGCGCTCGGCGTTCGGCTTCCAGTTCGCCAGTTCGGCCACATGCTCGCGCGTGACCTTGTTGCCGTCGCAGTTGCGCAGCACCGATTCGAGCACGATCCGGATGGACACCGGCAGCCGGCTCACGTTCGGGTAGGACTTGGCGAGCGCGGGCAGCGAATAGAACTGCCCGGTCTTGCCGGAGGCTGTCTTGAAGCGCTTGCGCGTGTGGGCGAAGGCGTGAGCGGGAGCCCGGCTGGCGGGCGCTTTCGGGGTCTTGATCTTGGGCATGGCGACTACCTCGTGGATGGGCCGTTCGGACGAAAACTCATTGTGTCAGCGCGCCGCGGCGGTCGCTTGCCCGAGACCCGCACAGTGGCTCATCGGCTGCCCGGCAGCAGCGCCTCGATTTCGCCGAGCACCGCCGCCAGTTCCGCGCCCGTGCGCTCGAGCGCGGCGCTGGCGGCCTCGGCGTGCTGCGCCGCCAGCGCAGCGTGCAGCACCTGCGCGGCCGCAAGCAGCCGCTGCGCGCCGATCGTGCCGGCCAGGCCCTTCAGGTCGTGCGAGCGGCGCAGCGCGTCGGCCCAGCGCCGGTCGATGATCGCCGGCCCGACATCGGCTGCGAAGTCGGCCTCGGCATCGCGGAAGCCTTCGAGCAAGCGCCGGTAGAGGTCTTCGTTGCCGATGCAGTACGACAGGCCCACGGCGGTGTCGATGGCCGGCGACGCCGCCGCGTCGGCGCCGTTCGTCGCCGGATCGGCGGTGTGCGCTGGCGCCGCCGCATTCGGCCCGACGATCCAGTCGGCCATCGTGCGCAGCATCGATTCGACCTGGATCGGCTTGGCGATGTGCGCGTTCATGCCGCTGGCCAGCGCCCGATCGCGGTCTTCGGCGAGCGCGCTGGCGGTCATCGCGATCACCGGCAGGCGTTGCCATTCGGGGTGACGTCGCAGTTCGCGGGTGGCGGTGTAGCCGTCCATCACCGGCATCTGGCAATCCATCAGCACGCCGTCGAACGGCCCGTCGGCGGCGAGTCGGGCCAGCGCCTCGCGGCCGTCCTGCGCCAGCACGACCTCCATGCCGGCACGGTGCAGCAACTCGCTGGCCAACTGCTGGTTCAGTGGGTGGTCCTCGACAAGCAGCACGCGCGCGCCGGCGAGCCGCTCGCGCACGGCCTGCGACAGTGGCGGCGTGTTGATGACGCGCCGGGCGGTGACCGGCGCGGCCGATGCCAGCCGGCGGGCCTGCACCAGGCAGTCGTGCAGGCTCGACGGTGTGACCGGCTTGAGCAGCACGCCGGCCAGCGGCACGCCGGCGCTCGCGCGCAGCGCGTCGTCGCGCGCGAAGCCGGTCACCAGCAGGATGCACGGGCGAACCAGCGGGTGCTTCTCGAGGATGCGGCGGGCGCAGGCCACGCCGTCCATACCCGGCATCTTCCAGTCGATCAGGAACCAGGTGTAAGCCTGCGGCTGGGCGTCGACCATCGCCAGCGCCTGCTCGCCGCTGGCGGCCCGGTCGACGACCACGCCCAGCGTTTCGAGCATCGAGCTCATCACATCGAGCGCGGCGGCGTTGTCGTCGACCAGCAGCGCACGCTGGCCGCGCAGCTCGTTGGCCATCCAGGCCCGGGCCGCGGCGCGCGGCGCACTGCGCCCGAAGCGCGCCGTGAAGTGGAAGGTGGAGCCCTTGCCGGGTTCGCTGTCGACCCACATCCGCCCGCCCATGCGCTCGACGAGCTGGCGGCTGATCACGAGGCCCAGGCCGGTGCCGCCGTAGCGCCGGGTGGTCGAGCTGTCGGCCTGCACGAACGGCTGGAACAGGCGCGCCAGCTCGTCGGCGCTCATGCCCACACCGGTGTCGCGCACCCAGGCGTGGACCTCGACCGAATCGGCGTCCTGCTGCGCCAGCTCCATGCCGACCGTGACTTCGCCGGCGTCGGTGAACTTGATCGCGTTGCCGCCCAGGTTCACCAGCACCTGGCGCAGCCGGGTGGGGTCGCCGACGAGGCGGCGCGGCAAGTCGGGTGAGGCGCTGAACAGCAGCTCCAGACCCTTCTCGTCGGCTTTGAGTCCGAGCACGTCGGCCATCTCGCTGACCACCGATTCGAGTTCGAAGTCGATTCGCTCCAGGGCCAGCTGGCCGGCTTCGATCTTCGAGACGTCGAGGATGTCGTTGAGGATCTGAAGCAGGTTGCGCGCCGAGCTGTGGGCCTTTTCGATGTAGTCGCGCTGCTTGTCAGGCAGGCCGTCTTCGAGCGCGAGATGGGTCATGCCGATGATCGAGTTCATCGGCGTGCGCAGCTCGTGCGACATGTTGGCGAGGAAACTCGACTTGGTCTGGTTGGCCGCCTCGGCCGCATCGCGCGCCTGCTGCATCGAGGCCTGGAGCTGCTTGCGCGCGGTGATGTCCTGGATTACTGCGCAGAACTCGGGCGTGCCGACCCATTCGAGTGCGATCACACTGACCTCGGTGTCGAACTCGCTGCCGTCGAGGCGCCTGAAACGCCACTCGAAGGTGCGCACGCGCTGGCGCGTGGCGGTGTGTTCGCGCAGCCCCTCGAGCGCGCGGGTTCGGCTCGATTGGCCGTCGGCCTGCAACTCCGGAGACAGGCCCGGCGTCCACGGGTTGCGGCCGACGAGTGTCTGCTCTTCGCTGGCGCCGAACAGCTTCAGCGTGGCCGGGTTGCAGTGCATCAGGCCGTGTCGTGCGTCGAAGAACAGGTAGCTCGTCGACGCATGCTCGAACACCGCGGCGAAGCGCGCCTGGGCTTCGCGCCGCGCGGTGATGTCGAGCCAGTAGCCGTTGTAGGTGGTGCCGCCGTCGGCCTCGGGTTTGGGCGTGCTGTCGGCCAGCACCCAGGTCACGCGGTCGCCGCGCTCGATGCTGAACTCGTGCGGCCGGGTCGGCGGCCGGTCGTCGCCGGCCAGGCGCCACGGCAGTTCGGGGTCGGCTTCGAGCTTGGCGGCATCGACGCCGAAGAGGGCCTCGACGCCGCGGCCGATGAAGGTGAAGCGTGGCGCGCCGTGGGCGGGCCGGGTGTAGCGGAACACCGTCAGCGGCAGCGCCTGCGTCAGCTCGAAGATCTCGCGGCGCGCCTGCACCGCGGCGTCGAGCGAATGAACGCGGCGCCAGCCGAGCCAGATCAGCGCGCACCCGAACAGCCAGACGACAACGCCGCCGATCCAGGCATTGCGCACGATCGTCGATTCTTCCTGCAACGGTTCGAGCACCCAGATCTTGAGCGGCGTGTCGGCCAGCGGCGACGACAGCGAGACATGGCGCAGGCCGCCGAGGTGCGTGATGAGCGCGCCGCCGGCATCGCCGCTGCGACGTGACTGCTGCCACGCGACCGGCTGCGGCACCCGGCGGTAGATCGCCTGCCACTCGGCCTCGGGCCGTTGCGCCGAGCCTGGCAGCCGCATCATCAGCAGATCGCTGCGGTCGGCCAGCACGATCACGCCGTTGGGGTCGCTGGCAAACACGCGTGCGCCACGAGCTTCGCTGAGAAGGCGGTTCAACGTGCCGGTGTCTTGCGTGACCACCGCGACGCCGACCGGCACGCTGTCGCGCAGCACCCGGCTCGCGAAATAGAACTCCGGAAGGCCGCCGTCCCGATCCGCGGAGAACTGGATCGACGAGCCGCGCGCCATCGCCTCATTGAAGAAAGTCTGGATCGGCAACGGAGCCGACGCGCTGCCGGCGCGGCCGCCCGAAGCCTCGTTGCTTGCCAGCAACTCGCCGCGGCGGTTGATCAGCGCCACCAGCGGCAGGCTGAAATCGGCGCTGAGCCGGTCGAGCGTCTGCTGGATCTCGACGCTCTGCGCCGCTGGCGCGTCGGTGGCGGACGTGCCCGCGACGAACTCAGGAACGGTCCGGCGGTGCGACAGATCGTGCGGCAGCGCGGCGAGTTGCCGCAGCGTGATCGCCAGCGTCTCCTTGACGCCGCTCAGGCGCACCGCGCCGGTGGCGGCGGATTCTTCGTGGTGTTCGGCGAGCCGATCCTGCAACCACCACGCAGCGACGCCGAGCACCCCGAGGCTCCACATGGCGGCGATCACCCACGCGGTGCGGCGCCGCAGGCCGGGCGTGCCCGGCGTCGATTCCATTTCGGTCACCTGGCTCCTTCGCGCATGAGTGCCACCGCAGTCCGCAAGACACGACGAGGTTCGGTTCTAGCAGAAAGCAGCGCCCTTGGCTGTGCCGCAGATCAACGAGCTCAGGCGTCGTGGTGCGGCAGGTAGCGCACCGACAGCACGCCATCGATGGCGCGGATCGCGTCGAGCACACCAACGTTCACGACACTGTCGACATCGACCAGCGTGTAGGCCATGTCGCCGCGCGACTTGTTCACCATGTTGTGGATGTTCAGCCCGGCGTTGGCCATCGCGGTCGAAATCTGGCCGAGCATGTTGGGCACGTTGGCGTTGGCGATGGCCACGCGGTAGGCCGATTCGCGCGCCATGCTCACCGCCGGAAAGTTGACCGCGTTGTTCACATTGCCGTGTTCGAGGAAGTCGCGCAGCTGCTCGGCGACCATCACCGCGCAGTTCTCTTCGGCTTCGGCGGTGGAGGCGCCGAGGTGCGGCAGCGCGATCACCCGCGGGTTGCCGTTGAGGGCCGCGCTCGGGAAGTCGCAGGCGTACCCGCGCAGGCGCTGTGCGTCGAGCGCGGTCAGCACCGCCGGCTCGTTGACGACGCCTTCGCGCGAGAAGTTGAGCAACACTGCGCCGGCGCGCATCAGGCCGATGTTGTCGGCGTTGACGAGGTCGCGGGTCGCGTCGATCAGCGGCACGTGCAGCGTGACGAAGTCGGCGTGCTTCAACACCTCGGCCACGCTGGCGGCCTTCTTCACCTGCGCCGGCAGGCTCCACGCGGCGTCGACCGTGATGTGCGGGTCGTAGCCGTAGACCTGCATGCCGAGCTTGATCGCGGCGTCGGCGACCAGGCAGCCGACCTTGCCCAGGCCGACGATGCCCAGCGTGTGGCCGGCGAGCTCGAAGCCGGCGAATGCCTTCTTGCCGTCTTCGACGGCCTGGTCCATGCCGGGCGCGTGCGGGTCCAGGCTGGCGACGAAGCGCAGCGCCGGCGCGAGGTTGCGCGCGCTCATCAGCATCGCCGCCAGCACCAGTTCCTTGACCGCGTTGGCGTTGGCGCCCGGGGCATTGAAGACCGGCACGCCGCGTTCGCTCATCGCGCGCACCGGGATGTTGTTGGTGCCGGCGCCAGCCCGCGCGATCGCCAGCACGCTGGCCGGGATGGACAGTGCGTGCATGTCGGCCGAACGCACGAGCACCGCGTCGGGGGCGGTGATGTCCTTGCCGACCACGTAGCGCTCGGCCGGCAGCCGCTTCAGGCCGCCGGCGGCAATCTGGTTCAGCACCAGCACCTTGAACTGCGCCGGCACGGCCGCGCCGACGCTGGCGTCAGCCATGGCGGACCTCGAATTCCTTCATGTAGGCCACCAGCGCCTGCACGCCCTCGACCGGCATCGCGTTGTAGATCGATGCGCGCATGCCGCCCACCGAGCGGTGGCCCTTCAACTGCAACATGCGCAGGGCTTGCGCGCCCTTCAGGAACGCCTCGTCGAGCGCCTCGTCCTTCAGCTTGAACGGCACGTTCATCAGCGAACGGTCTTCGCGCGCGACCGGGCTGGTGTAGAACGACGTGGCGTCGAGAAAGTCGTAGAGCACCGCCGCCTTGGCGCGGTTGTGTGCTTCCATCGCCTTCAGGCCGCCCTGGGCCTTGATCCAGTTGAATACGAGCCCGGCGATGTAGATCGCGTAGGTGGGCGGCGTGTTCAGCATCGAATCGGCCTCGGCCTGCTGCTTGTAGTCGAACGCCGACGGCGTGATCGGCAGCGCGCCGCCGAGCAGGTCGTCGCGCACGATCACGATCGTCAGGCCCGCCGGGCCGATGTTCTTCTGCGCGCCGGCGTAGATCAGGCCGTAGCGGCTCACATCGACCGGGCGCGACAGGATGTTGGACGACATGTCGGCCACCAGCGGCACCGCGCCGGTGTCGGGCGTCCAGTGGTACTCGACGCCGCCGATCGTTTCGTTCGAGCAGATGTGCACGTAGGCGGCGTTCGGGTCGAGCTTCCAGGTGCTCTGCTTGGGCACGCTGGTGTAGCCGCCGGCCGCGCTGCTGGCGGCCACGTTGACGCTGCAGTAGTGCCTGGCTTCCTTGATCGACTTCTTCGACCACTCGCCGGTGTCGACGTAGTCGGCGGCCGTCTTGCCACGCAGCAGGTTCATCGGCACCAGCGCGTTCTGGCCGATCGCACCGCCCTGCAGGAACAGCACCTTGTAGTTCGCGGGCACGCCGAGCAGCTCGCGCAGCAGCGCCTCGGCCTCGGCGTGGATGGCGATGAACTCCTTGCCGCGGTGGCTCATCTCCATCACCGACATGCCCGAGCCGTGCCAGTCGAGCATTTCCTGCGCGGCGGTGCGCAGCACCGGCTCGGGCAGGGTGGCGGGGCCGGCGCTGAAGTTGAATACACGGGTCATGGCGATCGGGTCTCCGGAAGTTGGCGCTGGGCCGGGTGGCCTCGGCAGCCTGCAACCCGCAGGCCGGCGAGCGCACTAGCTTAGCCGAAGCCGCCACGTTGGCCCGGCCTGTTAGATTGCGCCGCATGAGCGAGATGACCTTCTACTGGCACGACTACGAAACCTTCGGCCGGGTGCCACGGCGCGACCGGCCATCGCAGTTCGCCGGCGTGCGCACCGACGCGCAACTGCGCGAGATCGGCACGCCGCTGATGCACTACTGCCAGCCTGCCCCCGACTACCTGCCCGACCCCGAGGCCTGCCTGCTCACCGGCATCCTGCCGCAGACCTGCCTGGAGCGCGGGCTGCCCGAGCACGCGTTCGCCGCCGCGATCGAGGCCCAGCTCGCGCAGCCCGGCACGGTCGGCGTGGGCTACAACTCGATCCGCTTCGACGACGAGGTCACGCGCTTTCTGTTCTGGCGCAATCTGATCGACCCGTACGCGCGCGAATGGCAGAACGAGTGCGGCCGCTGGGACCTGCTCGACGTGGTGCGCTGCACCTGGGCGCTGCGGCCCGACGGCATCGAGTGGCCGACGCGCGAGGACGGCCAGGCCTCGTTTCGCCTGGAACACCTGACCGCCGCCAACGGCCTGGCGCACGCCGCGGCCCACGACGCGTTGTCGGACGTGCGGGCGACGATCGCGCTGGCCCGCCTGGTCAAGACCCGCCAGCCCCGCCTGTGGGAGTTCTGCCTGCGCCTGCGCAGCAAGCACGAGGTGCTGCGCGAGATGGCGAAAGCGCAAGAGCAGGGCAAGCCCTTCCTGCACATCTCGGGCATGTACGGCGTCGAGCGCGGTTGCATCGCGCCGGTCTGGCCGCTCGCGCCGCACCCGAGCAACAAGAACGAGATCATCGTCTGGGACCTCTCGGCCGACCCGAGCGAACTGTTCGGGTCGAACGTCGAGACCATCCGCACGCGGATGTTCACCCGCACCGAGGACCTGCCCGACGGCGTGACGCGCCTGCCGATCAAGACCATCCACATCAACAAGTCGCCGATCGTGATCGGCAACCTGAACACCTTGAGCGGCGAGCGCGCTTCGCACTGGGGCCTGGACATCCCGCGCGCGTTGCGCCACGCCGAACTCGCGGCGCGCCACGCGCAGCTGCTCGCCGGCATGTGGCCGGCGATCTTCGAACGCCCGCCGCGCGCGGAGCCGACCGACGTGGACGAAGACCTGTACGGCGGCTTCGTCGGCAACGAAGACCGGCGCGTGCTGCAGCGCCTGCGCGCGCTCGATGGCGCGCAACTCGCCGCCAAGCGGCCAGCGTTCTCCGACAAGCGGCTGGACGAGCTGTTGTTTCGGTACCGGGCGCGCAACTTCCCGACCACGCTCAACCAGGCCGAGCAGGTGCAATGGCGCGAGCATTGCGCCCGCCGCCTGCACGACGGCGTTGCGGGTGGGCTGACGCTGGACGCGTACTTCGAGCGCATCGACGCGTTGCAGGAGCAGGCCGACGAGCGCGGCCAGGACATCCTCGGCGCGCTGGTGGACTACGCCACCGAGATCGCGCCCGAACGCGACTGAGCCGACATCAGCCTGGAGGCTGGTCCGACCCCGCGCTTCAACGTTGGGCGCCAACGATCCGAACCGGTGCAACCGGATGCGAGGCGGCTCTCGATTGGTGCGTAAATCCGCACCATTCAAGGCACACGAATTGCTTTCATGGTGCGGTTTGCTTCACGTATGGTGCGTGGGGCACCAACACAAAGCGCACTCGGGAGGCATCGCATGGATCAGGTCAAGCAGGGCACGGACGCCCTGTTCATTTTGTTGGGCGCCGTGATGGTGCTGGCGATGCACGCCGGTTTCGCGTTCCTCGAACTCGGCACCGTGCGCAAGAAGAACCAGGTCAACGCGCTCGTGAAGATCCTGGTCGACTTCTCGGTCTCCACCATTGCCTACTTCTTCATCGGCTACACCGTGGCCTATGGCGTGGGCTTCCTGAGCGGCGCCGACACGCTGGCGCTGAAGAACGGCTACGAGCTGGTGCGCTTCTTCTTCTTGCTGACGTTCGCGGCGGCGATCCCGGCGATCGTCTCGGGCGGCATCGCCGAGCGCGCGCGCTTCGGGCCGCAACTGGTGGCCACCGCGGTGCTGGTCGGCGTGGCCTACCCGCTGCTCGAAGGCGTGGTCTGGGGCAACCGGTTCGGCGTGCAGGGCTGGATCAAGCAACTCACCGGCGCCGAGTTCCACGACTTCGCCGGCAGCGTGGTCGTGCACGCGTTCGGTGGCTGGGTCGGGCTGATCGCCGTCCTGATGCTCGGCGCGCGCAGCAACCGATACCGCAAGGACGGCGGCATCAGCGCGCACCCGCCGTCGAGCATCCCGTTCCTGGCGCTCGGTGCCTGGGTGCTCGCGGTCGGCTGGTTCGGCTTCAACGTGATGAGCGCGCAGACGATCGACAAGATCTCCGGCCTGGTGGCGGTCAACTCGCTGATGGCGATGGCCGGCGGCACGCTGGTGGCGGTGCTGCTCGGCCGCAACGACCCCGGCTTCGCCTACAACGGCCCGCTGGCCGGGCTGGTGGCGGTGTGCGCCGGATCGGATGTGATGCACCCGGCGGGCGCGCTCGTGGTGGGTGGCGTGGCCAGCGCGATCTTCGTCTCGATGTTCACGCTGACGCAGAACCGCTGGAAGATCGACGACGTGCTCGGCGTGTGGCCGCTGCACGGCCTGTGCGGCGCCTGGGGCGGCATCGCCTGCGGCATTTTCGGCGCCAAGGCGCTCGCCGGTGTCGGCGGCGTGAGCCTGGGCGCGCAGGTGATGGGCACGCTGATGGGGATCGGCTGGGCCCTGATCGCCGGCCTGGTCGTCTACGGCGGTCTGAAGCGCGTGACCTCGCTGCGGCTCACGCTCGAAGAGGAATACGAGGGCGCCGACCTGTCGATCCACCGCATCGGCGCCACCCCGGAGCACGAAGCGAACTGGTGAAGCCTTGACACGACACCGCGGCGCGCTCGTGCCGCGGCTTCGAGGCCGTGGCCGGGCGCCGCGGGCCATCGCGGCGCCCCGGTGGTTGCCGCTCAGGCGCCGGCGTCTGCGGCGGCGTCGGTGAATTCCGCGATCCGGTCGAAGTTCAGGTACTGGTAGACCGTGTCGCTGGTTTGCGTGAGCACGCCGATGTCGAGCAGGTACTCGGCGCGCGTCGGGATGCGGCCGAGCTTGGCGCAGATCGCGGCCAGTTCGGCCGAACCGAGATAGACGTTACTGTTCTTGCCCAGCCGGTTCGGGAAGTTGCGCGTGCTGGTGCTGAACACCGTGGCGCCTTCCTTGACCTGCGCCTGGTTGCCCATGCACAGGCTGCAGCCGGGCATCTCCATGCGTGCGCCGGCACTGCCGAGCACGCCGTAGTGGCCTTCGTCGCTGAGCTTCTTCGCGTCCATCTTGGTGGGCGGCGCGACCCACAGCTTGACGGGGATGTCGCGCTTGCCTTCGAGCAGCTTGCTGGCGGCGCGGAAGTGGCCGATGTTGGTCATGCACGAGCCGATGAAGACCTCGTCGATCGCGGCGCCGGCCACGTCGGAGAGCGTCTTCACGTCGTCGGGGTCGTTCGGGCAGGCGACGATGGGCTCCTGCACGTCGGCCAGGTCGATCTCGATCACGGCGGCGTATTCGGCGTCGGCATCGCCGTGCAACAGTTGCGGGTTCGCGAGCCACGCCTGCTGTGCTGCGATGCGCCGCTGCAGCGAGCGCGCGTCGGCATAGCCGCTCGCGATCATCCACTTCATCAGCGCGATGTTGCTGGTGATGTATTCGGCGATCGGCGCGGCATTCAGGTGCACGGTGCAACCGGCCGCACTGCGCTCGGCCGAGGCGTCGCTCAGCTCGAAGGCCTGCTCCACCTTGAGGTCGGGCAGGCCCTCGATCTCGAGGATGCGGCCGCTGAAGATGTTCTTCTTGCCCTGCTTGGCAACCGTGAGCAGGCCCTGCTTGATCGCGTAGAGCGGAATCGCGTTGACGAGGTCGCGCAACGTGACGCCGCGCTTGGCGGCGTCGGCCATCGTGCCCTTGAAGCGCACCAGCACGCTCTCGGGCATGTCCAGCGGCATCACGCCGGTCGCGGCGGCGAACGCCACCAGTCCCGAGCCGGCCGGGAAGCTGATGCCCACGGGGAAGCGGGTGTGCGAGTCACCGCCGGTGCCCACGGTGTCGGGCAGCAGCAGGCGGTTCAGCCACGAATGGATCACGCCGTCACCCGGGCGCAGCGAGATGCCGCCGCGGGTGCTGATGAAGTCGGGCAGCTCGTGGTGCATTTTCACGTCGACCGGTTTCGGGTACGCCGCGGTGTGGCAAAAACTCTGCATCACCAGGTCGGCGCTGAAACCCAGGCAGGCCAGGTCCTTGAGTTCGTCGCGGGTCATCGGGCCGGTCGTGTCTTGCGAGCCGACGCTGGTCATGCGGGGCTCGCAGTAGGTGCCCGGGCGCACGCCCTGTTGCTGGCCGTTCGCGACCGGCAGCCCGCAGGCCTTGCCGACCATCTTCTGGGCCAGGCTGAAACCTTTCCCGGTGTCCGCCGGGTTGTGCGGCAGGCGGAACAGCGTGCTCGGCGGCAGGCCCAGCGCTTCGCGCGCCTTGGCGGTCAGGCCGCGGCCGATGATCAGCGGAATGCGCCCGCCGGCGCGCACCTCGTCGAACAGCACTTCGCTCTTGACCTTGAATTCGGCGATGACCTGGCCGTCCTTCAGCGCCTTGCCTTCGTAAGGACGCAGTTCGACCACGTCGCCCATGTTCATGCGGCTCACGTCGAGCTCGATCGGCAGCGCGCCCGAGTCTTCCATCGTGTTGTAGAAGATCGGCGCGATCTTGGCGCCAAGGCAGACGCCGCCGAAACGCTTGTTCGGCACGAACGGGATGTCTTCGCCGGTGAACCACAGCACCGAGTTGGTGGCCGACTTGCGGCTCGATCCGGTGCCGACCACGTCGCCGGCGTAGGCCACCAGATGGCCCCGGGCGCGCAGCGCTTCGATGAACTTCACCGGGCCGCGCTTGCCGTCTTGTTCGGGCACCACGCCGGGGCGGGCGTTCTTGTGCATTGCCAGTGCGTGCAGCGGGATGTCGGGGCGGCTCCAGGCGTCGGGCGCCGGCGAGAGGTCGTCGGTGTTGATCTCGCCGGCGACCTTGAAGATGCTCACCGTGATGCTCTTGGGCACCTCGGGGCGCGAGGTGAACCATTCGGCGTCGGCCCAGCTCTGCAGCACGGCCTTGGCATGCCGGTTGCCCTTGCCCGCCTTTTCCTGGACGTCGTGGAACTGGTCGAACATCAGCAGCGTCTTCTTCAGCGCTTCGGCGGCGACGGCGCCGACCACCGCGTCGTCGAGCAATTCGACCAGTGGGCCGATGTTGTAGCCGCCCAGCATCGTGCCGAGCAGTTCGGTCGCGCGTTCACGGCCAATCAGCGCGCAGGTCTCGGTGCCGTGAGCGAGCGCGGCAAGATAGCTCGCCTTCACCTTGGCCGCGTCATCCACACCGGCCGGCACCCGGTGCGTCAGCAGTTCCACGAGCGCGGCTTCCTCGCCCGCGGGCGGCGCCTTCAGCAGGTCGATCAGTGCGGCGGTTTGCGCGGCCGACAGCGGCAGTGGCGGGATGCCGAGTGCGGCGCGCTCGGCAACGTGCAGGCGGTAGGCGTCAAGCATGGAATGCTCCCTGGAGGTTCAAGTTGAGATGGGGTTGCGTGTGAGTACGCGTGGCGTCGGGTTTGCGGCTCAGGCGCCTTTGGGCACGATGAGCTTCAGGCCCTTGAAATAGTCGCGGAAGAAGCTCGCGTCGCGCGTGATCAACGCGCTGCACTGAAGCAAGGCGTGGGCGCCGACGATGAAGTCGGGCACGGTGCGCTGGCGCAACCCGCCACGTTGTCGGTAGCGGCGCTGCATTTCACCGGCGCGCACGGCCGACCGGGCCTCGAGCGCCAGGAAGGCGATGCCCATCTCTTCAAGCACGCCCAGGGCTTCGGCACCGTCGCGCAATGCGGTGGTGACCTCGGCCAGCACCACATCGCACACGACCACCGGGCCGTTGGTCAGCGATTGCCGAAGGCTCGCCTCGGCGCCCTCGGCGGTGCGGGCGTCGTCGGCGAGCAGGTCGATGATGACCGAGGAATCGATCGCGATCACGGGCGGCGGCGCCGGTGTCAGGTGTCCAGCGGATCGCCGGGCGCGCGGCCGCGAATCGCGCGCATCGCGTCGTCGGTCGAGGCGAACCCGTCCAGCTTGAATCGACCGCGCGCACGCGAGATCGCGTCGTCGACGTTCTTGCGCAGGATGATGCGCGCGCCGTCGAGTTCGACCTTGAGCAGCGTGCCCTTGGTCAGGCCCAGTGCATCGCGCACGGCCTTGGGCAGGGTGATCTGCCCGCGCTCGGCAACGGTGGCTTCCATGGCACGCCCTCGAGAGTTGGTATGCAAGAATTATACATACCTAACCATGCGTACAACACGGCCGCCACCGGCCTTTCCGGGGCTTACTTGGACGGCAGCGCGGCGACGTTGGTCTTCAGCAGATCGGCCGACGCGGCCTTCGACGCCTTGGAGGCCTCGATCAATTCGCGCTGTTTCGAACTGACACAGTCATCGACGATGCGGTGTGAGGTTTTCACGTTCAGCAGCATCGACTTGTTCGCGATCTGCACCATCAGCGCCTCGCCGCGCACGTCTTCGAGCCGGATCGCACCGGTCGACGAAACCACCGGCTTCATCAGGTAGTCGGCCTTGCCATGGCGCAGTTCCACATAGGCCGGGTACTTGGGGCTGGCGGTGACGCTGAGCTTGTCGTTGAGTTCGCAGGCGTAGGCGCCGTAGTAGACCTGCGTGGCCGCCGCGATCTGGTCGGCGTCGGCCGCGGCGGGCGCGGCCACCTCGGCCGGCTTGGCCACCGCCGCCTTGTGGTGCGACTTGGCCAGCGGCTTGTGGGTCGGGGCCTGCGCCATCGCGACCGGCGCGGCGGCGAACAACGCGAGTGCTGCGGCGATGGCAAGCGCAGACCTGCGGGTGGGGTGGGTCGTGTTCATGGTGTGGGCGTCCTGAAGTGGAGTCGTGATTGTGTTGGGGCGGCTCGCCGATGCGTATGCGTTTGCAACAGATTCGGGGTCATTCGTCGGCGTCAGGGCGTCGGGCGCGTGGTGCGTCGGCGAAGAAGCGCTGGCGCACTGGCGCCGGCAGCGGCTGGCCGGTGCGATCGGCCCGTTCGAGCACCTGCCAGTAGTAGCGGTAGCTGGCGCGGTCGTGCAGCGTGTCGCGCTGCGCGAACCGGTGGCGGATCGGTGCCCAGGCGGCGTCCTGCGCCGCGCAAATGATTTCGATCGCGTGCTCGACCTCGGCGGGACTCGGCGCGAACGCGGCAACGATCGGCCGGATCTGGTTCGGGTGGATGCTCCACATGCGGGTGTAGCCGAGCTCGCGCGAGGCGCGCGTGGCGGCCGCCGTGATCGCCTGGGCGTCGTTGAATTCGGTGACGACGCAGTGCGACGGTGTCTTGCCGTGGCCGTGGCAGGCGGCCGCGATCTCGAGCTTGGCACGCAGCACCAGCGGGTGCGTGAACTGGCCTTCGGCGCTCATGCCGTGCGCGGGGATCGCGCCGCGGTGCGCGGCGACGAAATCCATCAACCCGAACGACAGCGACTCGATGCGCGGATGCGCCGCGATCGCTTCGACTTCGCGCAGCGCGCCGTGGGTTTCGATCAGCGCATGCACCGGCAGGCGCCGCGCCAGGTTGTGCACGCGGCTCTGGTGGTCGATCTCGGCGCAGGCGCGTTCGACGTCGCCCAGCCCGCGCGGCTTGGGCACCATCAGGTAGGCCAGCCGGTGCCCGGCGCGCGCCACCAGCGTGGCGACGTCGTCGGCGAAGCTGGCATGGTCCACCGGATGCACCCGCGCCCCGACGCGCCCGTGGCGGTTCGCGCCTGATGCCGCCAGCTCGGCCACCATGTGCGCGTGCTCGGTTTCGCCGCCGATCGGCGCGCCGTCTTCGCAATCGAGCGTCACGTCGAACACCGCTCCGAGCTCGGCCTGCAGCTCCAGGCTCTTGCGCATGCGCGCCTCGACACCGCAGTAGTGGTCGCACACGGGCAGGGCGGCAACCGCTTCATCGGCATCGAACAGGGCCTGGCGCGGGTGGACGGTGCGGGCGGTCATGGTGTCGTCGTCGATGTGAACAAGAACCGGCCGGCGCACCCGGTGCGTCGACCTGTTCGGGTGCCGCGGCGTTGCGGGCTCAGAGCAGATGCTTCACGCCGTCCTGCTCGCCTTGCAACTCGGCCAGCGTGATGTCGATGCGCTCCTGGCTGAACGCGTCGACGGCCAAGCCTTCGACCACCTTGTATTCGCCGCCCTCGGTGGTCACCGGGAAGCCGAACATCATGTCCTTCGGGATTCCGTACTGGCCGTCCGAAGGAACGCCCATCGTGACCCACTTGCCCTGGGTACCCAGCGCCCAATCGCGCAAGTGGTCGATGGCGGCGTTGGCCGCCGACGCCGCCGACGACACGCCGCGTGCCGCGATGATTGCCGCACCGCGCTTGCCCACGGTGGGCAGGAAGGTGTCGACGTTCCAGGCCGGGTCGTTGATCAGGTCCTTGACGCTGGCGCCGCCGACGGTTGCGAACCGGTAGTCGGCGTACATCGTGGGCGAATGGTTGCCCCACACGATGAGCTTTTCAATGTCGGCCACGGGCTTGCCGGTCTTCGCGGCGATCTGGCTCAGCGCGCGGTTGTGGTCCAGGCGCAGCATCGCGGTGAAGTTCTTGCGCGGCAGGTCCGGCGCGCTCTTCATCGCGATGTAGGCATTGGTGTTGGCCGGGTTGCCCACCACCAGCACCTTGACGTTGCGGCTGGCCACGGCGTTCAGCGCCTTGCCCTGCGCTGTGAAGATCTGCGCGTTGACGGCGAGCAGCTCGGCGCGTTCCATGCCCGGGCCGCGCGGGCGCGAGCCGATCAGCAGCGCGTAGTCGGCGTCCTTGAAGGCGGCCATCGGGTCGCCGTGCGCTTCCATGCCGGCGAGCAACGGGAACGCGCAGTCCTGCAGTTCCATCATCACGCCCTGGAGTGCCTGCTGTGGCTTTTCCATCGGCACTTCGAGCAGGCTCAGGATGACCGGCTGGTCCTTGCCGAGCATTTCGCCCGAGGCAATGCGGAACAGGATGGCGTAACCGATCTGGCCGGCGGCGCCGGTGACTGCGACTCGAACGGGCTTCTTGCTCATGGGTTTCTCCGGGAGAGGGGATGAAAAGGATGCGGTGTGATCGGTCTGGATCGGCGGTGCGCTGCGCCGCGCGCGGTGCTGCGATCGGCCGCAAGTTTAGGCCAGTCCAGGTGGCGAATGCGGGGTTTCCCGCACTTGCGTTCACCGCCCGCGCCAGAACAGGCCGTCGAGCTCGCGCAGTGTGATCTGGCGCCAGGTCGGGCGGCCGTGGTTGCACTGGTCGGCGCGGTCGCAGCGCTCCATGTCGCGCAGCAGCGCGTTCATTTCTTCGAGCGTGAGGCGGCGGTTCGCGCGCACCGCGCCGTGGCAGGCCATGGTCGACAGGATCTCGTGCTGCGCGCGCTGGATCACGCTGCTGGCGTCGAACTGCGCCAGCTCGGCGAGCACGCTGCGGGCCAGTTCGACCACGTCGCCACCGACCAGTGCCGCCGGCTGCGAGCGCACCGCAAGCACGGCGGCCGACAGCGGCGCCACATCCAGCCCGAGCGCGCGCAGGTTGTCGGCCTGGGCCTCGGCGGTGGCGATCTCGTGCGGCGTGGCGGCAAAGGTCGCGGGGATCAGCAAAGGCTGCGACTCGATCGCGGCGTCCGCCCGGCCCGCCAGGCTCGCCTTCAACCGTTCGTAGACGATGCGCTCGTGGGCCGCGTGCATGTCGACGATCACCAGCCCCTGCGCGTTCTCGGCCAGCACGAACACGCCGCCGATCTGTGCCACCGCGTGGCCCAGCGGCCAGGTGCTGTCATCGGTTGAGGCATCGGTGGCAGCGCTCGAATGGGCGTCCACCGTGGCGGCGGTGATGACGCCCGGCGCTGCGTGCGCGCCCGTACCCGGCACACTCGGCGCGGCCACCGGCTGGCCGGCCCAGCGCGCCGGCGGCTCTTGCGCTGACAGTGCGGCGTAGGTTTGCAGGCCGAGCGAGATCTGCTGCGCACTCGCGTAGCGCCGCGTCGCCGGGTCGAACGCGGCGCCCGGATGTGCCGTGCCGCCGCTGCCGAACGGTGGCGTGGCGTTCGGCTCGGGGGCGGCGACGCCAAGCCCGGCGCGCGGCACCGCCAGCGTGACCTCCACCGCCCGGCGCACCGCCTGGTGGACCTCGCGCGAATCGCGGAAGCGCACCTCGACCTTGGTCGGGTGCACGTTCACGTCGACCCGGTCGGGCGCGATCTCGATGAACAGCACGTAGGCCGGCTGGCGCCCGCCGTGCAGCACGTCTTCGTAGGCGCTGCGCACGCCGTGGGCGATCAGCTTGTCGCGAACGAAGCGGCCATTGACGTACACGTACTGCTGGTCGGCGCGCGCGCGTGCCGATTCGGGCGTGCCGCTGCGGCCGTTCACGCGCAGCACGGCGGTCTCGAGCGCGAGCTCGCGGCTGTGCTCGATGAAGTCGCTGCCGAGCACGTCGAGCAGCCGCTGCGCGGCGCTGGCGCGGCGCCACTGCTGCGTCAGCTTGCCGTCGTGCCAGACCGCGAAGCCGACCTCGGGCCGCGCCAGCGCGTGGCGGCGCACGGCCTCGATGCAGTGCGCAAGTTCGGTCGCCTCGGTCTTCAGGAACTTGCGCCGCGCCGGCGTGGCGAAGAACAGCTCGCGCACCTCGACGCTGGTGCCCACGCCACGCGCGCTCGGCGCCAGCTCGCCGGAGCGCGCATCGAGCCGCTGCGCGTGCGCGGCGTCGGCAGTGCGGCTGGCGATCGAGACCTCGGCGATCGACGCGATCGCGGCCAGCGCCTCGCCGCGGAATCCCATCGTCGCCACGCCTTCGAGCTCGTGCAGCGACGCGATCTTGCTGGTCGCGTGGCGGCGCAGGGCAAGCGCGAGTTCGCCGGCCGCGATGCCGTGGCCGTCGTCCTCGACAACGATCGCGCGGATGCCGCCGCCGGTGAGCCTGATCGCGATCTCGGCCGCGCCGGCGTCGAGCGCGTTGTCGACCAGCTCGCGAACCACCGAAGCCGGCCGCTCGACCACCTCGCCGGCGGCGATCTGGCTGACCAGCTCATCGGGCAGCTCGCGGATCGGGCGGCGCGGGGGCGGCTGCAGCAGGGCGTTCATCGGGGCATTGTAGAAACCGACCGCTCTGGGCCCACCCGATCGCGGCAACTGGCCGGCAAAGCCAGCCCTGTTCGCCGGGTCGATCGGTGGCGCCGCGGGGTACCGTCGGCCACGCATACCCAGGCCATCCCTCATGACTGAAACCGCCTCCGATCTCGCTCCAGCCGTGGCCGCCGACCCGAACAGCCCCGCGTTCGTGAAGGCCGTGACGCAGCTCGGCCAGAGCCGCCCGGTCGTCAGCCGCGAGGCGATCTACAACCAGCAGGGTGTCAAGTTGCTCGAAGGCGGCGTGCAGATCGATGCGAAGTTGTACGACCGGCTGGTCTCGCACCGGCTGGCCGCGCCGCTCGACGAAAGCATCGACACCGACGCGCCGATCACCAGCGCGCAGTTGCGCCAGGCCTGCGAAGCGGCGATGGCGAGCCGGCCGTTCTTCGCGCTGATGGGGCCGCCGGGACGGATGCGCAGCATGCTGCTGCAGTCGATCGAGGCGATCGCGCTGCCGCAGCCGGTGGCCTTTCACCTGACGCTGGCCCGCGAGACGCGGCCGGCGCTGTTCGAGCACAGCATCCTGATGGCGATCCTGTGCGCTCACCTGGTGCGCGAAGGCGGTGCGCCGGTCTACGACATGACGGTGGCGGCCACGGCGGGGCTGTTGCACGATCTGGGCATGCTGCACGTCGATGCGCAGATGCTCGACTCCGGCGTGCGCCTGAGCGGCGACGACCGCCGCCCGCTGTACGCGCACCCGGTCACGTCGTCGATGTTGATCGCGCGTTTTCAGGCTTACCCGAAGCAGGTGGCACGCGCCATCGTCGAACACCATGAACGGCTCGACGGCTCGGGCTACCCGCGCGGGCTGGTCGGTGACGCGATCAGCCCGCTCGGGCGGCTGCTCTCGCTGTGCGAGGTCGTCACCGCGATGTTCGACGGCGGCCGCAAGCATCCGGAGCAGCGCGTCTCGCTGCTGCTGCGCGTGAGCCCGCGGCGCTTCGACGCGGCCCTGGTGCCGTCGATCCACCGTCTGCTGCGCGCGTTGCCGGCCGACCCGAACGATGTGGAAGGCGCGTTGACCGACCTGGTGGACCGGCTTCGGGAGCTGGCGAACCTGCTGAACCAGTGGCACGTGGCCGCGGCCGATTCGGCGCCGCAGGTCGACGCGGCCGCGCAGGCGGTGCTCAAGGCCGTCGCCGACCAGGCCGAGACGCTGCAACGCATGCTGTTCGAGGCCGGCATCACCCCGGACCAGCTCGGCCTGCTGATGCTGGGCAGCGAGCCCGACGCGCAGGTCCGGGGCGAGCTCTGGGCCTTGGCGCGCGAACTGCACTGGCAGCTGTGCGCGAGCGCGAACCAGTTGCGCCATCGTTGGCGCGCCAGCGCCCGCGGGCAGGCCTTTCCGCCCGCGGTGGCCGCGTGGCTGGACGCGATCGAGGCGCTCGAAGCGCCGGCCTGACGCGTCTTGGCAAGCGTTGCCGCGGCTCGCGGGGCGCGTGCGGCCTGCCCCGATAATCGCCGCCCATGGAAATCCTGCGCTTCATCCTCGACTTCATCGTGCACGTCGACGTGCACCTGGCCACCTTCGTGCAAGCCTACGGCGCGTGGGTCTACGCGCTGCTGTTCCTGATCATCTTCATCGAGACCGGCGTGGTGGTGATGCCGTTCCTGCCGGGCGACTCGCTGCTGTTCGTCGTCGGTGCGCTCTGTGGCGCCGGGCTGATGAACCTGCCGCTGGTGCTCGCGCTGCTGATCGCGGCCGCGATCCTGGGCAACCAGAGCAACTACGCGATCGGCCGCTACTTCGGGCCGAAGGTGTTCAAGTGGGAGCACTCGCGCTGGTTCAACCGGGCCGCGTTCCTGCAAGCGCACGCCTTCTACGAGAAGTACGGCGGCATCACGATCGTGGCGGCGCGCTTCATGCCGTTCTTGCGCACCTTTGCGCCGTTCGTGGCCGGCGTGGCGCGCATGACGCGCCGCAAGTTCACGTTCTACGACGTGACCGGCGGCACGCTGTGGGTCGGCGGCGTCACGGTGGCCGGCTACCTGTTCGGCAACGTCCCGTGGGTCAAGGCGCACCTGGACAAGATCATCTGGAGCGCGATCCTGCTGCCCGGCCTGCTGGTGCTGTGGGGTGCGTGGCGGGCGCGGCGCACGAGCGCGGCCTGACGCGCGCGGGCCGCCCGGGCCGGACCGAACTCAACGCACCGCCGCGAACGCCCGGCGCAGTTCGGCCGCACAAAGAGCCACCGCGGTGTTGGCCTCGTCGAGCACCTTGCCCATCAGGATGAAGCCGTGGATCTCGCGGTCGAAGCAGACGTAGCTGGCGCGGTTGCCCGCGGCGGTGAGCCGCACGGCGTAGGCCTTGCCTTCGTCGCGCAGCGGGTCGAAGCCGGCGGTGAGCACCAGCGCCGGCGGCAAGTTCGACAGGTCGGGGTGCAGCAGCGGTGAGGCACGCCAGTCGTCGTACCGGGCGCGATCGGGCACGTAGTGGTCGCTGAAGTACGTCATCGTGTCGCTGGTCAGCAAGTAGCCCTGGCCGTTCTCGGTGTGCGACGGATGGCTGCGGTGCTGGTCGGTGGCCGGGTAGATCAGCAACTGGAAGGCAATGGGCAGATCACCGCGGTCGCGCGCGGTGATCGCCACCACCGCCGCGAGGTTGCCGCCGGCACTGTCGCCGCCCACCGCCAGGCGCGAGGCGTCGAGTTCGAGCTCTTCGGCATGCTCGCGCACCCAGTATGTCGCGGCGATGCAGTCGTCGACCGCCGCCGGAAAACGCTGCTCGGGCGCCAGCCGGTAGTCGACCGAGACAACCGCGCAGCCCGCGCCGTTGGCGAGTTCGCCGCACAGCGTGTCGTGCGTGTCCAGGTCGCCGATGACCCAGCCGCCGCCGTGGTAGTAAACCAGCACCGGCAGCGCCGTGGTGGCGCTCGACCCCAGCGGCCGGTACAGCCGCAGCGGGATCGCGCCGTGCGGCCCCGCCGCTGCGAGCTCGCGCACCAGCGCCACCTCGGGCGGTGCCGGCTGCGTGACATGGCGCCGCTCGAGGTAGTAGGCGCGCGCGTCGGCCACGCTCAGCGTGTGGGTGGGTGGAACGCCGCGCTGTTCGATCAGGTCGAGCAGCGCGCGGGTTTGCGGGTGGATCATGGGCTTGGCTCCTGGGGTGAGTGGGGTTGGGGCTCGTCGCAATCGGATCACGAAGCTATTGCGGCCGGGGTCGGCACCGCGTACACCTCCACCGGCGCCGCCTTGCCGCGAAACGCCGCCGCACCGATCGCCTCGACCTCGGTGTGCGGGCCCAGGCCGGCGCGGGTGGCGCTGTCGATCAGGATCGCGCGTTGCGCGACCTTGGTGTGCGCCTCGAGCCGCGCCGCCAGGTTCACGGTGTCGCCGATGCAGGTGTAGGTGGCGCGCTGCTGCGTGCCGGTGTAGCCGGCCACCATCTCGCCGCTGGCGATGCCGATGCCGATGCGGATGACCGGCTTGCCGGCGGCCTCCCGATCGGCGTTCAGCAGCTCGATCATCTCGATCATCTCGAGTGCTGCGCGCACCGCGGCGGCGCTGTGGTCGGGCAGCGGCAGCGGCGCGCCGAAGATCGCCATCAGCCCGTCGCCGATCATCTGGTTGACGACGCCGCCGTGGCCCGAGATCGCGTCGAACATCAGCGTGTACCAGGTGTTGAGCAGCTCGATGGTTTCTTCGGGCGGCTGCGACTCGACCAGCGCCGTGAAGCCGCGGATGTCGGCGAACATCACCGCGCCGGTCACGCGCCGGCCGCCGAGCGCGAAGCCCGATTGCTGCATGTCCTGCGCGACCTCGGAGGTGGCGAAACGGCGCACCAGCTCTTTTTGCTGGTCGCGCAGGCGCTTTTTCTCCAGGCTTGCACCGATGCGGGCCTTGAGCAGCACCGGGTTCACCGGCTTGCTGAGGTAGTCTTCCGCGCCGAGCTCGATGCAGCGCACGACGTGGGCGATGCCTTCGAGCGACGAGGTCACGATCACCGGCAAGTCGCGCAGCGCCCGGTCTGCCGTCAGCATCTCCAGCACCTGGAAACCGTTCAGCTCGGGCATCTCCATGTCGAGCAGCAGCAGGTCGAAGGCCTGGGTGTCGAGTGCAGCACGCAGCATGTCGAGTGCGACCCGGCCGTTCTCGGCGCTGGCCACGCGGTGGCCCTGCAACTCCAGGCTGCGCGTGAGCAGCAGGCGGTTGACCTTGTTGTCGTCGGCGACCAGCAGGCGGGCGCCGGAGGCGCGGGTGTCATGCATCGCGCAGCTCCGCCAACGCCGCCGCGGCGCGGGCGTATTCGTACGCCAACGCATCGAGCGCGCTGGCGTCAGTCGGCAGCGGGTTCAGCTCCAGCGCGCGCGCCATCGCGGCCAGCGTGAGTGCGCCGAAGGTATGGCTGTTCGACTTGAGCGAGTGCGCAGCGCGCCGGAAGGCGTCGGCATGGCCGGCCGCGTGCGCCGCGCGCAACTCGGCCAGCATCACCGGCGCTTCTTCGAGGAACGTGCCGACGAGTTCCTTTGCGAAGTCGTCGCCGGTCGTGGCCAGAAGCTCGCCATAGGTGGCAAGGTCGATCGTGGGCTGGCCGGTGTCGTCATGCATGTCTTCGGTCTTCGCGGGTCTGTACCTCGTTCAGTGCCTCGACCAGCCGTTCGACGCGGATCGGCTTGGTCAGGTAGTCGTCCATGCCCGCCGCGAGGCACATCTCGCGGTCACCCTGCATCGCGTTGGCGGTCATCGCGACGATGCGCGGGCGCTCTGCCTTGGTCATCAGCGCGCAGATCTGGCGGGTCGCGTCCAGCCCGTCGAGCTCGGGCATCTGCACGTCCATCAGCACCACATCGTAGGGCTGGCGCTGCACGGATTCGACCGCCTCAATGCCGTTGCTGGCCAGGTCGGCGCGGTAGCCCATCTGCTGCAACAGGCGCAGCGCGAGCTTCTGGTTTACGACGTTGTCTTCGGCCAGCAGGATGCGCAGTGGGTGGCGCGCGGCCATCGCCGGGTCCAGGCGCGGCGTCGCGGCGCGGCGCGTTTCGGCCTTCGCGGCCGGTGCTTTCGCCAGCAGGCTCACCAGCGTGTCGAACAGGTGCGACTGGCGGATCGGCTTGGCGAGGTAGGCGTTGAAGAGCGTTTCGGCGTCGCCGCCCTCGCGCCGCCCGAGCGAACTGAACAGCACCAGCGGCAGCGCGGCGTGCGTCGCGCGGATCCGGCGCGCGAGCTCGAGCCCGTCCATCTCGGGCATGTGCATGTCGAGGATCGCCAGGTCGAACCGCGCGCCCGCGGCCAGCCAGCGCAGCGCTTCGGCCGGCGATTCGGTGTCGCGCGAGCTCATGCCCCACTTGCCGGTCTGCAGCGCGAGCACGCGCCGGTTGGTCGCGTTGTCGTCGACGATCAGCACGTGCTTGGCGCTCAGCTCGTGCTGCACGCCGACGAAGTCACGGCGCCGGCTGGCCGGCAGCTCGGCGGTCGGCACCGTGATCGTGAAGAAGAAGGTCGAGCCCGCGCCGGCGCCCGCGCTCTCGACCCACATCGTGCCGCCCATCAACTCGGCCAGGCGCTTGCTGATCGCCAGCCCCAGGCCGGTGCCGCCGTACTTGCGCGTGGTGCTCGAGTCGGCCTGCGAGAACGACTGGAACAGGCGGCTCATGCCCAGTTCGGTCAGGCCGATGCCGGTGTCGCGCACCGCGAACGTGAGCACGACGTCATTCGCGGTGTCCCGTTCGGGCTGAGCCGGTCGAAGCCCGTCCCGACCCACTCCGGGGAGCCCTTCGACAGGCTCGGGGCGAACGGGCTGCGCGCTCACCGTCAGCACCACCTCGCCGGCCTCGGTGAACTTCACCGCATTCGAAAGCAGATTCAGGATGATCTGGCGCAGCCGCGTCAGGTCGCCGCTCACCGCCGCGGGCACGTCGCCCTCGAACACATAGGCGGTGTCGAGGTGCTTCTCGGTCGCGCGCGTGCTGACCAGGTCGAGCGCCGACTCGACGCAGTCGCGCAGGTCGAACGGGTGCAACTCGATGTCCATGCGCCCGGCCTCGATCTTCGAAAAATCGAGGATGTCGTTGATGATCGTCAGCAGCGCGTCGCCCGAGTCGCGGATCGTCGCCACATAGTCGCGCTGCTCCACGTCGAGCGCGGTGTCGAGCAGCAGCCCGCTCATACCGATCACCGCGTTCATCGGCGTGCGGATCTCGTGGCTCATGGTGGCGAGGAACGAACTCTTTGCGTCGTTCGCGGCTTCGGCCTGAAGGCGGGCGTCTTCGGCTTGGGCGCGCGCCTCCCGCGCCTGCTTGAACAGCCGCGCATTCTGGATCGCGATGGCGGCCTGGTCGGCGAAGGTCTTGAGCAGCTCGAGTTCCTTGTTCGAGAACGGCTTGGGCGGCTGGCGCAGCACGCAGATCGAACCGACCCCGCGGTCTTCCCACAGCATCGGAGCCCACGCGACCGAGAAATCGCCGATGCGCTGCGCGATGTCGCGCACGACGGGCGGAATGTCGGGCGCCGACATCGCCATCGGGATGTGCAGGGTGCGCCGCTGCCGGATCACCGCACCGGTAGCCGTCTGGTCCGTGGGCCGCGGAAACGTCTCGACGACGGCGGCGAGCGCGGTTCCGCGCCAGGCGCCCACATTCACCTGGCCATCGTCGCCGGCGACGAAGATGCCCAACTGCTCGGTGGCGAACAGATGCTGGCAACTGTCGAGGATCTTGTCGAACACCGGCGCGGTGTCGGCGACCGAGCCACTGATCACGCTCAGGACTGCGGCCGTGGCCGTCTGCCGCTCCAGCGCCTCCCTGGTCTCGTTGAACAGCCGCGCGTTCTGGATCGCGATCACGGCCTGGTCGGCAAAAGTGCGCAGCAGGCCGAACTCTTTCTCGGTGAACGGCATGGGCGGCAAGCGCGTCACGTGGATCGTGCCGATGCCCTTGCCCTCCCACAGCATGGGCGCGATCAGCATCGAGAAGTTTCCGACGTCACGCCCCATCTGGCGCATCGATTCGGGAACGCCGGGCCCGTGGACCATGTCGGGGTAGTGCACCAACTGGCGCTTGCGGATCGGGTAGTTCTGGTACGACTGCGTCAGCGGCCGCGGGTAGCCGCGGTCGAGGAACCGGCGCGCCTCGGCGGCGCTCACGTCGGTGTGCTGCGGATTCACGGCGATCGCTTCGTGACGGACCATGCCGTCCTCGTTCACCAGCGAGATGATGGAGTTGCCGCTGGCAAACAGCCGCTGGCAGCTCTGCACGATGGCCTCGAACACCGGCGCCGAGTCCGACACCGAGTTGCTGATCACGCTGAGCACCTCGGCCGAGGCCTTCTGCTGCTCCAGCGCTTCTTTCGTCTCGTTGAACAGCCGCACGTTCTCCATCGCGATCGCGGCCTGGTCGGCAAAAGATGTGACGAGCTCGATCTCCTTGTCGCTGTAAGGCCGTACCTCGGCGCGGCCGAGCGTCAGCACGCCGATGGCCACGCCTTCGCGCAGGATCGGCACCGCCAGAATCGTGCGGAAGGCGCCCACTTGCTGAACGTCGCCGCGCCCGTACTTCTGGGCGTCCGCTGCATCCTCGACCTGCACGGCATGGCCGGCCACAAGGGCGCGAGACGTCGCCGAATCCTGGTCGTGCACTGAAAGAGGATTGGCTCGCAGGTGCTCAAACAGCTCCGGCGTGGCGCCGACCCGGGCGAGCGGGCGGAACACCTCGCCGTCGACCTTGAACATGATGCCGAACCAGGCGTGACACAGGCGCGCGGCGGTGCTGATGAGTGTGTCGAGTACCGCATCGAGGTCGAAGGTCGAGCGGCTGATCGCCTTCAGCACATTGGCCGTGGCGGTCTGGCGCGCCAGCGCCTCCTGGGTCTCGGTGAACAAGCGCGCGTTCTGGATCGCGATGACGGCCTGGTCGGCGAAGGTCTTGAGCAGCGTCACCTCTTTCGCTGTGAACGCATGCAAGACAAAGCGTGCGACCAGCAATGCACCCACGCCACGGTCCTGCCAGAGCATGGGCGCCACGACCAGCGAAAAGTTTCCAATCTTGGCCGCCATGCGGCGAACCACATCGGGGACGTCACTGCCATGCAGAGCGTCCGAGTAAATCATGGTGCGGCGCTCGCGCATGGCCTCGGCGATCACGGTCTGATCAACCGGACTTGGCCGGAACTTCGCGAACTGGCTGCCGCCAGAGCCGCGCACCGATCCCAGATGAGCGATGGCGTCCGCGTCGATCGTCATCACGCACAGGTCGTTCGCGGCGATCAATCGCTGGCAACTGTCAAGTATCTTGTCGAAGACCGGTTGCGCGTCCGACACCGAGTTGCTGATCACCGCCAACACCTCAGCCGCGGCGGTCTGCTGCTCCAGCGCCTCTTTCGTCTCGTTGATCAATCGCGCGTTCTTCATCGCGATCTGCGCCTGTGCGGCAAACGCCTGAACCAGCGCAATCTGTCGCTCGCTGAACGGCCGCACGGTGCGCCGTATCGCGCTCAGGATGCCCACCACCGACCCATCGTCGATCAAGGGCACCAACAGGCTGGTCCTGACGCCACCCAGGTCCACGAAATGTCTCGTGACGGGAACCCCGGCCCGGTACGCTGGTGTGTCCATCAGGTCGGCCACATGAAGGCACGCATGCTTCAGCGGTTCGCGGCCCAGCAGGTGTTCCACTGGAAACTCCACCTCCCCAAGCTCGCGAATGGCTTCAGACCACTTGCCCCCCTCGACCGAACGACCGGCAGCGCGAGCCACACCGCCCTGCACCGACCACAGACCACCGTCATCGGCCTCACAGAGGCGGGCCACCTTTTCAGCAATCGCATCGAATACAGGCCGCAGGTCTCCGGGCGACGCGGTGATGACCTGCAGCACCTCGGTGCTCGCGGTCTGTTGCTCCAGCGCTTCCTGCGTCTCGCGAAACAGCCGCGCGTTCTGGATGGCGACCACCGCCTGGTCGGCGAAGGTCTTGAGCAGCGACTGCTCTTTCTCGGTGAAGCCGCCAAGCGCCTCGCGCATCACCGCGATGCTGCCGATGCCGCGCTCGCCCTGCACCAGGGGCGCCATCATCTGCGAGTAGTTGCGGCCCAGCCACTGCGCCGGCGCGCGCACGCCGTGCGGCACAGCGTCGCCCTCCAGCACATCGGGGAAGTTGAGCACCCGGCCGCTGGCGATGGCCAAGGCCGTTCCGGTGCTCTCCAGAGCCATGGGGTAGACAGCTGCCGTGGTCTTCTCGATCGTCTCCAGTTCCAGCTGTGTCCAGCCCGGGCGGTCTGCTTGCCCGATCACCAGCGACGCGGCCAGGTGCAGGCGCCCATCGTCGCCCACCAGATTGACGAACATGGCGTTGGCGGGCATCAGCTGGCTGCAGCTGTCGAGGATCTTGTCGAGCACTGGCTGGGCGTCGTTGATCGAACTGCTGATGGCCCGCAGCACGTCGGACGTGGCGGTCTGCAGTTCCAGGGCCTCTTTCGTTTCGTTGAACAACCGCACGTTGCCGATGGCGATCACCGCCTGATCGGCAAAGGTGCGCTGCAGGGCGATGTGCGCGGGCGAGAACGGCCCGGGTTCGGCGCGCGTGACGCTGATCAGGCCGATGACTGCACCGTCGCGTGTGAGGGGTGTGGTCAACAAGCTGCGGAAGCCGCGCTGGCGTGCCATGTCGCGCAGCGCCGGTGTCTCCGCCCAGTCGGCTTCGGTATCGCTGAAGTGCGTGACTTCGCCGGCGCCCATGCGCGCAGCGTTGGGATGCGCGGCCAGCGGAAAGGGGAACGAGGCCCGCAACGTTCGGTCGGCTTCGAGGCTGACCGGAGTGAACGCCGCCAGATGGAGCTGCCCTTCGCGCACCAGAAGCACGGCCGCCGACTGGCCTTGCATCAGCCGCTTGGAGCTGGCGGCGATGGCCTCGAACACCGGCTGCACGTCGTGGGGTGACCGCGCGATGACCTTCAGCACCTCGGCCGTGGCGGTCTGCCGTTCGAGCGCCTCCGTTGTCTCGTTGAACAGCCGCGCATTCCGGATCGCGATCACGGCCTGGTCGGCGAAGGTCTGCAGCTGCGCCACGATGCTTTCGGGGAACGGGCCCGGTTCCCGGCGGGTGACGCTGACGAGGCCGACGCAGGTGCCGTCGCGCAGCATCGGCACGACGACGATCGAGCGATAGCCGCGGGCACGGGCGATCTTGCGCCACTCCTCGCCGACGAGCGGCTCGGCCTCGACGTCGGGCAGGGCCAGCGGCTGCAGCGTGTACACGGGGCTTGCCAGGAAATTGCCGACCACCGGGTGCCGTTCGTGGGTCAGCAGCACATGGTCGGAGTCGGTGCGGGTGCGGGCGAGCAGCGCAATCGCACCGTCTTCGACGTGCCACAGCGTGGCCGTCAGCCCGTCTGCCAGATCGCGCGCGCTGTGCACGATGGCGTCCAGCACCGGCTGCACGTCACCGCGCGCCTGGGCGATCGTGCCCAGGATCGCCGCCGTCGCGGTCTGCCGCTCCAGCGCCTGCTTGGTCTCGTTGAACAGCCGTGCGTTCTGGATCGCGATGACGGCCTGGTCGGCGAAGGTCTTGAGCTGCGCCAGTTCCTTGTCGCTGAACGGCCGTGGCGGCGAGCGCGCGATGTCGATGGTGCCGATGCCCTGGCCTTGCCAGAGCATCGGCGCACTCGCGAGCGAGAAGTTGGCGTGGCTGGCGGCGAGCCGGGAGACGTACTCGGGAAGGTCGTCCGCCGCGGCGTCGGCGATGTGCACGACCTCGCCACGCCGCATCACGCCTTCGCTCACCGACCCGGCCAGCGGTCGCGGGTACTGGGCCTTGATCATCTCGGCGAAGCGGCCACGGTAGGCCGGAAAGTCGATGCGATCGCCGCTCACCAGGCACACGCCCATTTCGTCGGTGCCGAACAGCGCCTGGCAACTGTCGAGGATGCGCTCGAACACCGGTTGCGCATCGGCCATCGAGCGGCTGATCGCCTGCAGCACGTCGGCGCTGGCGGTCTGCTGGTCCAGCGCTTCCTTCGTCTCGTTGAACAGGCGAACGTTCTCGATCGCGATCACGGCCTGGTCGGCGAAGGACTGCGCCAGCGCGATGTCGGCGTCGCTGAATGGCTCGGGCACGTCGCGCTGGAAGGCCAGCACGCCCAGGCCTTCCTGATCGTGGCCGCGCAGCAGCGGCAGCAGCAGCGACGACCGGCAACCCGTCTGGCGCTGGACGGTCTGCTCGTGCGCGGGCAATTCGACCGTCGACCAGTCCGGGATGTGCAGCGGGGCACGCGCGACCAGCGCGCGCGACGGAAAGTTGTGCGCCGGGTCCAGCGGAATCCGCCCGACCATGCCCGGCGCCGACCCACTGGCCGTGGCATGCAGTATGGCTTTCAGGAACTCGCCCTCGCGGCGCAGGAAGGCCGTGCGGTAGCAGCCCAGCAACCGCCGAGCCGTGCTGACGATGACCTCGACCACCGGCATCACGTCGTTGGGCGACTGGCTGATGACGCGCAGGATGTCGGCGCTCGCGGTCTGGCGCTGCAGCGCGGCCTGGGTCTGGTCGAACAGGCGTGCGCTTTGCAGCGCCATGCCCATGGCCGCGCATACCGTGTCGAGCAGGCGCAGCGCGTCGGGGCCGAAGGCGTTCTCGCGCTCGAAGTTGTCGATGCCAACCACCGCGATGACGCGGCCAGCCGCCACCACCGGTGCACGCATGTCGGATTTCGGCAAGTCGGTGCCCGCCACGGCCATGCCCATCGCGGCGGTCGAATTCACCGCTATGGCGCGGCGCTCGCTCAGCATTTGCACGTTTCGGGCGCTGCGGCTCATCGTGAACGGCGCCACATCCCTGCGTCGCATGCCATGCTCGTAGAAATAGGCAAAGGTGCAGAGCTCCGTGGTCTCGTCGTACCAGCAGATGCCCATGTCGCCGGTGGCAAACACTTCGCGCAGCTTGTCGCCCACGAGATCGACGATCGCGTGGAGGTCCAGCTGCGCCACCAACCCCTGCTGGATGCTGTTGATCACCGCCAGTTCGGCATTGCGCTGCCCGGTCTCCTTCAGCAGGCGCTGCGTCTCGTCGAACAGGCGCGCGTTCTCCAGCGCCACGCCCATGCTCGCTGCCACCGTTTCGAGCAGCCGGACCTGGTGGCTGCCGAAGGCGTACTCGCGCTCGTGATCCTGCAACGCGATGATCCCCAGCGCGCGGTCGCGGCCGATGATGGGGACTGCGGCGAGCGAGTGCGCCCAATCGGTGCCCGGCGCCGGGCTAAGGCCGGCACGGGTCTGCTCGGCGCGGGTGTTCGAGACGCCGGCCTCGCGGCTGCGCAGGATCCGTGCGACCGGCTCGTCGGGCTTCAACCGCCGAGCCGGCGGCAGCGGCAACGGCAGGCCGTGCTCGTAGCGGTACAGCGACTGGACCTGATTGGTCTGGTCGTCCCACCACATGATGCTCAGGTCGCCGGTGGCGAACACCTCGCGCAGCTTGTCGCCCACCAGGTCGACGATGGCCTGGAACTCGAGCTTGGCCGCCACGCCCTGCTGGATGCTGTTGATCAACGCCAGTTCGCCGGCGCGTTGCGCGAGCTCCGCGGTGCGATCGGCCACCTGGCGCTGCAGGCCGTCGGCGAAACGGATGTTGGCGAGCGCGGCCGCAGCCTGGGTTGCCAGCAACGCCAGCCGATCGCGATCGACCTGGCCGAAGCGACCCGCCACGCCTTGGATGTCGCAATACAGACAGCCCAGCCATTCGCGCTGCCAGATCAACGGGGCGACGACGCAGCTGCGCTGGTCGATCGCCGCGGCACCGTCGGGCCCGATGCGCAGGCTCGCGGCGCGAGTGCGGCGCGCCTCGTCGAACCACGGCGTCACGGCCGCGAGCAGCACCTGCTCGTCTTCGCCACGCGGCAGCCGTGCGCCGGCGAGCTGCGCTGCGTCGGGCGTTTCTAGCATGAGCAGTACGCGTTGCGCACCGCTCAGCGTGAGGGCCTCGTCGATCAGGGCGTTGTACAGCTTGCCGGCATTGCGCAACCCGGTCAGCCACAGGCCCGACGAGGCGTCGACTTTCGGTTTGCGCTTGCTCTTCGGACCAGGCATGGGCGGCTCGAAACGACAGGGGCTCGACGAACCCGCGCGGCAGCAGCCGGCACGGAGGATGCGGCGCAGTCTACAGGCGCGCGCGGCTTTGCAACCCGAGACGAAAAGCTGTTGCTGCCGGCGTTCCCGCCAGCGGTCAAGGTTTCGGCGCGGTGTCCCTCAGGCGCTGGATGCCGTCGCGCAGGGCCGGAAGGTCCTGTTCGACCATCGACCAGACGGCGTCGAGATCCACGCTGAAGTAGGCGTGGATCAGGCGATCCCGGGCGCCAGCAATTTGGCGCCAAGGAATGGCCGGCTCACTTTGCGTCAGCGCGACGCTGAGGTTCTTGACGGCCTCGCCGATGATCTCCAACTGGCGGATGACGGCGCTCTGTGTCTTTCGGTCGGCCATGAAGGCCTGGCGCCCCTCGGCCGTGAATGCCTCGATGTCGACAGCGGCGTCGAGCACATGCCCGAGAAACAAGTCATCGCGTTCGTTCACAACGCGCGGGCCTCGGCCAGAATGCGTGGCCGCAGGGTCGGGTGCAGTTCGCGCTCGGTGCACAGGTCGACGCGCATGCCCAAGGCGTCCTCGATCTCTTGCTGCAGACCCACGATCTGCAGCAATGACGTTCCCAATGGCATGGCGATCAAGAGGTCGATGTCGCTGCCTTCGTGATCCTCGCCACGCGCCACGGAACCGAAAACGCGCAACTCGCGCGCACCGCGCGCGGCGGCCAAGGCGAGGACCTGGTTGCGTTTGGCGGCGAGGGCAACGGAAGGGCGCATGGGTCGATTTTGGCAGCTATTGTTGCGGCGAGGTGCGGTTCACGCCGCCGTCGCACGACGGCGCAGCAAGCGGCCTACAACTGCCGCGACCTTGCCAGCGGCGGGTTCTTCGCGAAGTAGCGCTGGATGCCGATCGCCAGTGCGTGCACCAGCTCGGCCTGGTACGCGGGGCTGCGCAGCTTGGCTTCTTCTTCGGGGTTCGAGATGAAGCCCGACTCGACCAGGATCGACGGGATGTCGGGCGCCTTGAGCACCGCGAAGCCGGCCTGCTCGACGCTGCCCTTGTGCAGCCGGCCGACCTTGCCGATCTGCCCCAGCACCTCGCCGCCGAGCTTGAGGCTGTCGCGGATCTGCGCGGTCGTGCTCATGTCGAGCAGGGTGCGCATCACGGTCGCGTCGGTCGCCTTGAGGTTGACGCCACCGATCGCGTCGGCGGCGTTCTCGCGGTTGGCCATCCAGCGCGCCGCGGCGCTGCTGGCGCCGCCCTGGCTGAGCGCGAACACCGAGGCGCCGCGCGCCTGCGGGCTGATGAACGCGTCGGCGTGGATCGACACGAACAGATCGGCCTGCACGCGCTGGGCCTTGCGCACGCGGTCGACCAGCGGCACGAAGTAGTCGGCGTCGCGGGTCAGCATCGCGCGCATGTTGGGCAGCGTGTTGATGCGGTCGCGCAACTGGAGCGCCACCGCGAGCACCACGTCTTTCTCGTGCAGGCCGCTCGGCCCGGTGGCGCCGGGGTCTTCGCCGCCGTGGCCGGGGTCGATCGCGACCACGATCAGGCGGTCGATCTTGTGCTGCAGCTTGGGCGGCAGCGGCGCCGGCGTCTGCTGCTGCGGCGCAGGCCACGGTGCGTGGGCCGACGGCGGCAGCGCCGCGGGCTTGTCGACCTTGCCGATGAATTCACCGAGCGCGTCTTGAACGGACTGGGCGGCCTGCTGCTCGGCGTGTTCCTTGTCGCGGATGAGTGCCAGCAGCGGGTCTTGCTCGTGGACCGGGTACAGGTCGAACACCAGCCGGTACTGGTACGCGGCGACCGGCGCGAGCGTGAACAGCTGGGGCGCGGTCGGCTGTTTCAGGTCGATCACCAGGCGCACCACGCGCGGCTGGTTCTGGCCGGCGCGCACGCCGGCGATGTAGGGGTCGTCGGGGCGCACCTTGCCGACCAGTTCGCGCAGCGCCGGGCTGAGCTCGAGGCCGTCGATGTCGATCACCAGGCGGCTCGGGTTCTCGGCCATGAAGTGCTGCTGCGACAGCGCGGTGTCGGACTCGATCGTCACCCGCGTGTACTCGGCCGCCGGCCAGACTCGCACCGCGACGATGCTGGCGCCGAACGCGAGCTCGCCGCTGCCGAGCAGCAACGCGAGCGATCCCATGCCGCGCAGCGCGTCGCGGCGGCGCACCGGCCGCGTCATCAGGCAACCTCCGTGCTTCGCACTGCGGTGAATTCGCCTTTCGGGCGGCCGGGGAGGCTCATGACAGCCCCTCGTCCGACGGATACGTCGGCCGATCCCCCGAGGGGAGTAAGTGGCGCGGCTCCGGGCCGGCCTGCGCCGGCTTGGACGCCACGAACGCCGGCGGCGTCTCGCGGCCGGCGCGGGCCGCATGGGCCACGAAGTGGGCCACCTCATGGCCATTGGGAGCGGCCCGGCGCTCGTCCCGCAACGCGGGGGTTGACACAGGGTGTCTCATGCGAGCAGCTCCATGCCGGTGGTGGACTGGGCCGTGCAGCGCACGCGGCGCGCGTCGCCGTCGAGCGGCTCGATGTCGATGCGCAGGTCGGCCACCGGCAGCAGCCCGGCAGCCTGCTCGGGCCATTCGGCGAGCTTCAGGCCGCGGCTCGCGAACACGTCGCGAAAGCCGGCGTCTTCCCATTCCTGCGGGTCGTTGAAGCGGTAGAAGTCGAAGTGCCAGACGTTGAACGGTGCGCCCGCCCGCTCGAGCTCGTAGGGCTCCATCACCGCGTAGGTCGGGCTCTTGACGTGGCCGGGCACGCCCAGCGCGTGCAGCAGGTGGCGCACGAAGGTGGTCTTGCCGGCGCCGAGCGGGCCGTGCAGTTCGATGTAGGCGTTTTGCAGGCCGGGGCGGCGGGCGAGGGCGGTGGCGCTGGCCTCGCAGGCGGCCTCGTTCGGCCAATGCAGCGAGCGGGTTTCTAGAATCGGCAGATGAACGGTGCTCGGCATGGGGGCTTGGAGGCGCAACAGGCATTGCTGGCGCAATTGCGCGTGTGGGCCGCGGAACTGGGATTTTCACAGATCGGCGTAGCCAATGTCGATCTCGCACACGCCGAAGCGGGCTTGTTGCAGTGGCTGGGCAACGGCTATCACGGTTCGATGGCCTACATGGCCGCGCACGGCCTGAAGCGCGCCCGCCCGGCCGAGCTGGTACCGGGCACGGTGCGGGTGATCTCCGCGCGCATGGACTACCTGCCGCGCGCCACGCCCGACGACTGGCAGGCGGTCGAATGGCAGCGCCTGGCCGAGCCGCGGCTGGGGGCAGTGTCGATCTACGCCCGCGGCCGCGACTACCACAAGGTGCTGCGCGCGCGCCTGCAGCGCCTGGCCGACCGGCTCGCCGAGGCGGTCGGCCCGCTCGGCCACCGCGTGTACACCGATTCGGCGCCGGTGCTCGAGGTCGAGCTCGCCGCGATGAGCGGCATCGGCTGGCGCGGCAAGCACACGCTGGCGCTGAACCGCGACGCCGGTTCGATGTTCTTCATCGGCGAGATCTACGTCGATCTGGCGCTGCCGCTGACGCCGCCGGCGGACGCGCATTGCGGCAGCTGCAGCGCCTGCATCGACGTCTGCCCGACGCGCGCGATCGTCGCCCCCTACCGGCTCGACGCGCGGCGCTGCATCTCGTACCTGACGATCGAGCACGCCGGGCCGATCCCGCTCGAGCTGCGCGCGCTGATCGGCAACCGCATCTACGGCTGCGACGACTGCCAGCTCGTCTGCCCCTGGAACAAGTACGCGCAGCGCAGCCCGCTGCCCGACTTCGATGCGCGCGCATCGGTCGGCAGCGCGACGCTGCTGCAACTCTGGGCCTGGAGCGAGGCCGAGTTCCTGCACCACACCGAAGGCAGCGCAATCCGCCGCATCGGCTACGAGCGCTGGCAGCGCAACGGCGCGGTGGCGCTGGGCAACGCGCTGCGCGCGGCGGTCGATGCGAACGAGGCGGCGGCGATCGCCGCTGCGCTGCGCGGCCGCCTCGCGCAGGCCGGCCCGCTGGTGCGCGAGCACATCGAGTGGGCACTGGACCAGGGCGCTGGCGCGCCCGACGTCAGTGCGCCGCGGCCAGCACCGCCAGCCACAGCGGGATGCTGAACATGCCCAGCAGCGTCGACAGCGTCACCAGCCCGGCCACGTAGCCGCCGTCGCCGCCCATCCGCGCCGCCAGCACGTAGGCGCTCGACGCGGTCGGCAGCGCCGCGAACAGCACCACGATCGAACGCTGCTCGGCCGGCAGTGCGAGCGCCGCGGTCAGGCCGATCGCGATCGCCGGCAGCACCGCGTGGCGCACCGCCATCAGCGCGGCGGCCAGCCCCGGCGCCGCCTTCAGCCCGCCCAGGCGCAGGCCCGCGCCGGTGGCCATCAACCCGAGCGGCAGCGCGGCCAGGCCGATGCGCTGCAAGGTGGTGGCCAGCGCGTCGGGGAACTTCAACCCCGCCAGGTTGGCGGCGATGCCGGCCGCAGTGCTCAGGATCAGCGGGTTGCGCAGCAACTCCCGCCCATACGAATGCCCGCCGTGGCGCGCCAGCGGCCACACCGCCGCCACGTTGCACAGCGGCACGCACATCGCGATGCTCAGCGCCATCCACGCCAGGCCCGGCGGGCCGCCGAGCCGTTCGGCCAGCGCCAGCCCGATGAAGGAGTTGAAGCGGAACGCGGTCTGCGCGCCCGCGGCGTGGCGCCGCGCATCCACGCCGGGCAGCCGCCCGATCGCGAACGCGCACAGCACGCCGGCGGCCACCACGCCCACGCTGGCCAGCGCCAGGCTCGCGGTCTGGCCGAGTTGCAGCGGGCTCTTGACGATCGAGTTGAACAGCAGCACCGGAAACAGCAGGTAATACACGAGCCGCTCGGCGGCGTCCCAGACCGGGCGGTTCAGCGCGCTGCGGTGGCACAGCACGAAGCCCAGCGCGATCAGCAGGAAGTCGGGCAACAACAGCAGCGCGGTGGCCATGCGGCGAGTGTGCCAGCGCGATCCATCGACGGCGGCTCAGGGTGTTCGCGGTGTCGGCCGTGCCGGAGCAGGCTCTAGACTTGCGCATCGTCAACCGCCGGAGCCCCACCCCATGCAACGCAGAACACTGATCACCGCCGGCGCCGCCACGCTCCTGCTCGGCGCGCAGGGCGCCTGGGCCGACGGCTACCCGACCAAACCGGTGCGGCTGGTCGTGCCGTTCGCGCCGGGCGGCACCACCGACATCATCGCGCGGGTGGTGGCCGAGAAGATCAGCGGTCCGTTCGGCCAGACCATGATCGTCGAGAACCGTGCCGGCGGCGGCGGTTCGGTGGGCGCCACCGAGACCGCCCGGGCCGTGCCCGACGGCTACGCGCTCGGCATGGCCACGGTGTCGACGACCGCGGCCAACCCGGCGATCAACCCGAAGATCCCGTACAACCCGCTGACCGACTTCACGCCGATCATCAACATCGCCGCCACGCCCAACGTGATCGCGGTGCACCCGAGCTTCCCGGCGCGCGACTACAAGGGCTTCCTGGCCGAGATCAAGAAGAACCCCGGCAAGTACAGCTTCGCGAGTTCGGGCACCGGCGGCATCGGCCACCTGCAGATGGAGCTGTTCAAGAACCTCTCGGGCACCTTCATCACCCACATCCCGTACCGCGGCGCGGGCCCGGCACTAAACGACACGGTCGCCGGCCAGGTGCCGATCATCTTCGACAACCTGCCGTCGGCGCTGCCCTTCATCAAGGACGGACGCCTGATCGCGATCGTCGTCGCCGCGCCGCAGCGCCTGGCCCAACTGCCCAACGTGCCGACGTTCAAGGAGGTGGGCCTGGAGCCGGTGAACCGGATGGCCTACTACGGCATCTACGGCCCCAAGGGCCTGCCCAAGGAGGTGGTCGACAAGGTCAACGCCGCGGTGCGCAAGACGCTCGAAGACCCGGCCGTGAAGAAGCGCATCGAAGACACCGGCTCGCTGATCGTGGCCAACTCGCCCGAGCAATTCGCCACCCAGATCGCGGCCGAGTTCGAGGTCTACAAGAAGGTCGTGAAGCTGCAGAAGCTCACGCTGGAGTGAGGCCCTGACGACCACCGCACGCGAGGCCAGCGGCGCATCGATCGACCGCTTCCTCGACGCGGTCTGGATCGAAGACGGCCTCTCGGCGAACACGCTGGCCGCGTACCGGCGCGACCTGTCGATCTACGCCGACTGGCTCGCGGCCACCGATCGCCGCGCGATCGACACCACGCGCGAATCCGACCTGCTCGGCTACGCCGTGGCACGCCACCCAGGCAGCAAGGCCACCAGCGGCAACCGGCGTCTGACGGTCTTCAGGCGCTACTTTCGCTGGGCGCTGCGCGAGCACCTGGCCAGCGCCGACCCGACGCTGAAGCTGACCAGCGCGAAGCAGGTTCCGCGCTCGATCCAAACGCTCAGCGAGGCGCAGGTCGAGGCGCTGCTCGGCGCACCCGATGTCGCCACGCCGCTCGGCCTGCGCGACCGCACGATGCTCGAGCTGATGTACGCCAGCGGCCTGCGCGTCAGCGAGCTTGTCACGCTCCAGAGCGTGCACGTGAGCCTGAGCGAGGGCGCGTTGCGCGTCACCGGCAAGGGTGCGCGGGAGCGGCTGGTGCCGTTCGGCGAAGAGGCGCATGCGTGGCTGCAGCGCTACCTGCGTGAGGCGCGCGCGCCGATCCTCAAGGGCCAGGCGAGCGACGCGCTCTTCGTGACCGGCCGCGGCGGCCCGATGACGCGCCAGATGTTCTGGAAGCTGATCAAGGCCCACGCGCTGCGCGCCGGCGTGCAGGTGCCGCTGTCACCGCACACCTTGCGCCACGCTTTCGCGACCCACCTGCTCAACCACGGCGCCGACCTGCGCGCGGTGCAGCTTCTGCTCGGCCACGCCGACATCTCGACCACCACGATCTACACCCACG
>JAGWTP010000131.1 GCA_028868895.1 Burkholderiales bacterium | reverse complement strand
CCCTGCGGGTCGGCGCGGTCGATGCCGATGACATGGACCACGGCGTTGGCCGGGTCGGCGTGGTCGCCGCGGTACATCCACAGCCCGGGGAACGGGAAGTCGGGCCGCGGACCGACGCTCAGGCCGAGCACGTCGGCATAGAAGTGCCGCACCGCGTCGAGGTCGGCGGTGCGGATGGAGTAGTGGTTGAGCGTCAGCGCCATGTCATGCCCTCCGGGGTTTCGGTGATGGCCGCGGCGGCGCGCGGCCAGCCTGCGCCGGCGCATAGAGCACCGCGTGGGCCGACAGCAGGTAGCCCCTGACCCGATCGCAGATGTAGGTCTCGTCGTGCTCCGAAGCCTCGGCACCATGCACCGCCTGCTCGTAGACCGAGCGTCGCAGGCCGATGTAGAAGATGCCGCCATGCAGCCCCATCAGCAACTCGAGTTCGCGAGCGCTCGGCTTGGCGCGGCTGAGCACCCCACAGTGGCGGCGCGTCTCGCGGATCAGCCGCGGGAACAGGCGGTTGCGCAGCAGCTCGAAGAAGCGGTCGGGAATGTAGTGATCGCTCAGGCCCGAGAACACCAGGATGCGAACGAACTCGCGCGCGAAGATGGCGTGGGCATAGTCGCAATAGAAGCGGGTGAACTTGGTCAGCGGATCGAGCTTGCGGTCGTCGAGGATCTGCTCCCATTCGGGCTTCCACAGGCCTTCGAACAGCTCGGTGTAGACGCGGTCGATCAGCGCCTGCTTGGTCGGGAAGTAGTGGTAGAGCAGCGCGTGCGTGACGCCGACCTCGCGGGCCAGGTCGCGCAACTGCCCGTCCAGGCCGCGGTCGGCGAAGAAGCGGATCGCGCCCTGCACGATCTGGCGCTCGCGCTCGGCGTTGGCCAGCCGCCTGCGCAGCGGCGGCGCGGCGGCGCCGGGCACGGCCACGAGCCGCAGTGCCGCGGCGGCGGCTTCGGCAGGACGGGTGGAGGCAACGCGCAGGGTCATGAGGATTCGGGCGGCGGGCTCGGGTAACTCCGAATCCGATCTTGTTTACCAACGGGTCAACGTTGCGTAGCATTGTTGAACGGCTGGTCAATAGCATCATCCGTAGATACCCCAGCGCCCACGCCACCAGGAGCCGCCGTGAAAGCCCCGGCCTTCGACTACACCCGACCCCGCTCGCTCGACGAGGTGTGGCGCCTGCTCGCCGAGCACGGCGACGCGGCCCGCTTGCTGGCCGGCGGCCAGACCCTGCTGGCCACGCTGAACATGCGCCTGTCGGAGCCGGCGATGCTGATCGACATCAACGCGATCGAAGCGCTCAAAGGCATCTCGGTGCAGGGCCGGGTGCTGCGCATCGGTGCGCTCGCAACCCACCGCGAGATCGAATCCTCTGCGCTCGTCGCGCGCCACGCGCCGTTGCTGGCGATGGCCGCGCCGCACATCGCACACCGCGCGATCCGCAACCTCGGCACCTGGGGCGGCTCGATCGCCTTCGCCGACCCGGCCGCGGAATGGCCGGCGTGCCTGGCCGCGCTCGAAGGCGTGGTGGTCGTGCGCGGCGCGCGCGGCGAGCGGCGCGTCGCGGCAAAGGATTTCTTCATCGACCTGTACACCACCGCGCTGGCCGCCGGCGAGCTGGTCGCGGCCTGCGAGCTGCCGCTGCGCGAGGACGGCGACGTCTACGCCTTCGACGAACTCGCGCGCCGGCATGGCGACTACGCGATCGTCGGCCTGGCGCTGGCCGCGCGGCGCGGCGCGCGCGGGCTGCAGCGCGCGCGCCTGGCCTTCCTCGGGATCGGCAGCACGCCGGTGCGGGTGCCGCGCACCGAGGCCGTGCTCGAAGCCGGCGAGCTGACGCCGGCCCACCTCGACCGTGCGATCGAGACGCTTGCCGCCGAGCTCACCCCGATGGCCGATCTCAGCCACCGCCCGGCCACCAAGCGCCACCTGGCGTGCGTGCTGGCGCGCCGCGTGCTGGCGAGCGCGCTCGCCGCCGCATGAACTCCGCATGAACCCGATCAAGGACGCCGCGATGGACCATGCCCGCCCGATCCAGCTCACCGTCAACGGCGAGACGCACCGGTGCACGGTGGCGCCGCGCCAGCACCTGGTCGACTTCGTGCGCGAAGACCTCGGCCTGACCGGCTCGCACCTCGGCTGCGAGCACGGCGTGTGCGGCGCCTGCACCGTGCGCCTTGACGGTGCGATCGTGCGCGGCTGCCTGGTGCTGGCGGTGCAGGCCGATGGCCGCGCGGTCCAGACCATCGAAGGCCTGAGCCAAGGCGGCAGCGTGCGCGACCTGCAAGACGCGTTCGTCGCACGCAACGCGCTGCAGTGCGGCTACTGCACGCCGGGCATGCTGATGGCCGCCGCCGAGCTGCTCGAGACCCAGCCCGACGCCACGCGCGAGCAGGTGCGCACCTGGATGTCGGGCAACTACTGCCGCTGCACCGGCTACCAGGCCATCGTCGACGCGGTGTGCGAGGTGCTGGCCAGCCGCAAGGCCACCGCTGCCGCCGCCGCGCGCGGAGCCCGCGCATGAACCCGCCGCTGCGCCACCCACCCGCACTGCACGCCATCACCGACGACCCGCGCTACATCGGCGCGTCGGTCAGCCGCGCCGGGGCGCGCCGCCTGGTCGAAGGCCGCGGCACCTATGTCGACGACATCAAGCTGCCGCGCATGGCGCACGTCGTGTACTGGCGGTCGCCGGTGGCGCATTGCCGCATCATCAGGATCACGCGCGACGCGGCGCGCGCGATGCCCGGCGTGATCGCGGTCGTCGATGGCGCCGAAGTCGCCACCGTCTGCCAGCCGTGGGTCGCCACGCTCGGCCATCTGGCGGGCATGAAGTCGGCACCGCAGCACGCGCTGGCGATCGAGCGCGCCTGCTGGCAGGGCGAGCCGGTGGTGGCGGTGGTGGCCGAAACCCGCGCGCAGGCCGAAGACGCGCTGCAGCACTTGCAGGTCGAGTGGCAAGACCTGCCCGCCGTGACCGAGATGGCCACCGCGCTCGACCCGGCCACGCCGCTGATCCACCCCGAACTCGGCGACAACCTGTGCTTCACGCGCAGCCTGGACACCGGTGGCGTCGACGCCGCTTTCGCCGCCGCCGACGTGGTCGCCGAGGCCACGTTCGACTTCGGCCGCCACACCGGCGTGACGCTCGAGCCGCGTTGCCAGATCGCCGACTGGAACCCCGGCGACGCGCGCCTGACCGTCTACCACTCGCAGCAGGCCCCGCACATGATGCAGGACCTGTACGCGCGTCAGTTCGGTCTGGCGGAATCGCAGGTGCGGGTGGTCTGCAAGGACGTCGGTGGATCGTTCGGCATCAAGGTGCACGCGTACCCGGACGACTTCGCCACCGTTGCGCTGTCGATCCTGCTCAAGCGCCCGGTGAAGTTCGTCGCCGACCGGCTCGAGTCGTTCACCAGCGACATCCATGCGCGCGAGCACTGCATCAAGGGCCGCATCGCGGCGTCGCGCTCGGGCGACATCCTGGCGTTCGAGATCGCCGACCTGACCGGCATCGGCCCGTACTCGATGTTCCCGCGCACCAGCGCGATCGAAGGCAACCAGGTGGTCAACTTGACCGGCGGCCCGTACCGGCACCCGGCGTACCGCGCGCACCTCGACGTGGTGTTCCTGAACAAGACGCCGACCTGCCAGTACCGCGGCGTGGGCCACCCGATCGCCTGCGCGGTGACCGAAGGGCTGGTCGATCTGGCCGCGGCCCAACTCGGCATGGACCCGCTCGCGTTTCGCAAGCGCAACGTGATCCGCGACGACGCCTACCCGACCGCGGGCGCCTCGGGCATCAAGCTCGAAGTGCTGTCGCACGAGGAATGCCTGCGCCAGATCGAGACGCTGATGGACTACCCGGCACTGCGCGCCGAGCAGGCGGTGCTGCGCGAACGCGGTGTGCACCGCGGCATCGGCTTCGCCACGCTCATCGAGCTGACCAATCCGGGCGCGGCCTTCTACGGCGTGGGCGGCGCGCGCATCGCCGCACAAGACGGTGCCACGATCCGCCTGGAGCCCACCGGCGCAGTGACGGTGCTGGTCAGCGTGGGCGAACAGGGTCAAGGCGCCGAGGGCATCTTCGCGCAGATCGCGGCCGACGCCGTGGGCGTGGCGATCGACAAGGTTCGGGTCGTCAGCGGCGACACCGACGTGACGCCGTACGGCGGCGGCACCTGGGCCTCGCGCGGTGCGGGCATCGGCGGCGAGGCGGTGCTGCAGGCAGGGCTGGCGCTGCGCGCCAACCTCCTGAAGGTGGCCGCAGCGATCCTGAACCGCGACGCCGCGGGCCTTGCGGTGCGCCGTGACCAGGTCGTCGATGCGACCAGCGGCGCCGTGCTGCTGGCACTGGCCGAACTCGGGCGCGTCGCGTACTTCCGGCCCGACACCCTGCCGCACGGTTTCACGCCCGAGCTGATGCTGACGCGCCACTACGCGCAGCGCGACTATCCGTTCATCTTCACCAACGGCGTGCAGGCGTCGTATGTCGAGGTCGACCTCGACACCGGCTTCGTGAAGCTGCTCAAGCATTGGGCGGTCGAAGACTGCGGGCGCGTCATCAACCCGATGCTGGTGGACGAGCAGATCCGCGGCGCGATCGTGCAGGGCATCGGCGGCGCGCTGTTCGAGGAGTGCCTTTACGACGACGCCGGGCAACTGCTCAACGGCAGCCTGGCCGACTACCTGGTGCCGATGGCGGGCGAGATGCCCGACATCGTGGTCGCCCACGTGCAGACGCCGACAGCAAGCTCCACGCTCGGCGCCAAGGGCGCCGGCGAGGCCGGCACCGCCGGCGCCCCGGCGGCGGTGATGAACGCCATCAACGACGCACTGCGCCCGCACCGTGCGGCGGTGCACTCGCAGCCGTTCACACCCGAGAAGATCCTGCGCGCACTGGGGCGGGTCGCATAGGCCAGCCCGCGCTCGCCGGCAGCAGCATCGAGTCGGTGGGCGCCTGCGGTGTTTGGCCTCCCGATTGACCGGTACCGCCCGTGCCAATATGGCCACAGCGGGACTTCGGGCTGGGTCGCTACGAGGGCCGAGGCTGGCGAGGGTTCTCCACCCACCATGCCAGCCTGAGCGTCGCGACCTGCGCGTTCCTGATGGACACGCGACTCATTGGAGACAAGCTGGGCTGACGGCGAGAGCCGTTCGACGGCTGATGCCGGGTGTAGATTCTGCGGTTCCTCCATGTCAAGGAACGTCTCCATGGTCACCAGAGATAACGGCGCATCGCCACTGGACGGCGCCAACCCGAGGTGGATCGGCGGCGGTGCGCCGGCGCAGCCGCAGCGCAGAACGTGCAACGCAATCTGGGCCGTTGCGAACAATCCGAACATCGCGCACCGGTTCTTGATCGGTGCAACGCAATGACAGCGTCCGCAAACACGGCCCGAACGCGCTGGCGCATGGCGGCGTCCTGCGGCGTCGCCGCGCTGGCCTCGTTGGCCACGTTCGCGGTTCGCCTTCACCTGCCGGTGGATGTCGGCAACCGCCCGGTGCTGATCCTGTTCATGCTGCCCATCCTGGCCAGCGCCATGCTTGGCGGCTTCCTGCCCGGCGTGGCGGCCACCGCAGCGGCGGCGTGGCTGACCAGTGATTTCGTGTTGACACCCGTCGGCAGCTTCGACATCGACAACACCACCGACTTCCTCACATGGATGCTCCTGTTGATCAGTGGGCTGCTGGCCAGCGGACTGAGCGGTGCGATGCATCGCTCGCGACAACGCGAGACCGCTCGCCTGCAGGAGCTGACCGCCCAGCACGCCCGGCTGCAGCAAAGCGAAAGCCGGTTCGAGGCCACCTTCGAGCAGGCGGCGGTGGGCATTGCGCTGGTGGCGCCCGACGGCCGCTGGCTGCGCGTCAACCGCCGGCTGTGTGAAATCGTCGGCTACAGCCCCGACGAACTCCTGGCCACGACCTTCCAGCAGATCACCCATCCCGACGACCTGTCGTCCGACCTGAATCAGGTGGGCAGGATGCTGGCCGGCGAGATCCAGACCTATGCGCTGGAGAAGCGCTACCTGCGCAAGGACGGCGCGGTGGTGTGGATCAACCTGACGGTCGGCCTGGTGCGCCGGGCCGACGGTGCGCCGGACTATTTTGTCTCGGTGGTCGAGGACATTTCGGCGCGCAAGCAGGCCGAATCCGCGCTGCAGGCCTCGCAGGCCGCCGCGCTGGAAGCTCAGCGCCAGGCGCTCCTGCAATCGCAGCGCGAGCGCGACGAGCAACGTCAGCGCGCCGAGGCGCTGAGCCTGCTCAAGGCCATCGCCGAGAGCTCCGTCGATGCCATCTTCGCCAAGGACTTGCAAGGCCGTTACGTGTTCTGCAACCACGCTGCCGCCGCGCTGACCGGGCTGAATCGCAACCAGATCATCGGCCGCAACCTCACCGACGTCTTCAGCGCCGAGGTGGCTGGTCGTCTCGCCGCAAACGACGCCGTCGTGATGGTCGACGGCAAGGCGCAGATCTTCGAGGAGGTGATCGAGGGTCCGCTTGGAACCCGGTCCGTCATCTGTGCCAGAGGACCGCTGTTCGACGCCGACGGCGCGCTGATGGGCGTGTACGGCGTCTCGCGCGACGTCACCGAGGCGCGACGCGCCGAACGCGCATTGCGCGACAGCGAGGCGCATTACCGAACCGTGGTGTCGGCGCTCAGCGAAGGCATCCTGGTGATCGACGTGCAGGGCAAGGTGTTGAGTTACAACGCCGCTGCCACACGCATCCTCGGCCTGCCGCAACAAGCCTTTGCCGATTCAGCAACGAACATGCCGCCGGGCTGGGTGCCGCTGCGCGCCGACGGCAGCGAGATGCCGCAGGACGAGTGGCCAAGCCGTCGGGTGCTGGCCGGTGGCGGCCCACAGCGTGGCGTGCTGACGGCCCTGCGTGACGCCGCCCAGACAGTGCACTGGATCGAGAGCAATGCCGAGCCGGTGATCGACGCCGACACCGGCCGCGTGATGGCGGTGGTGACCTCGTTCACCGATGTCACGCAGCGCCGCGAGCAGGAAGCCGAACTGGCGCGCCATCGTGACGAGCTCGAAGCGCTGGTGGTCGAGCGCACCGACCAGCTCGAGGTGCTCAACCGTTCGCTCGAACAGCAGCACCGCTTCCTGCGCAACATCGCCGACGCCATACCCGCGCAGATCGGCTACGTCGACGCGCAGCGGAACTGCCGTTTCATCAACGCGGCGTATGCCACTGGCTTCGGCGTCGATATCGAGGCCGCCATCGGCCAGCCGATGTGCGACATCATGGGCGAGACCCTGTTCCGTCGCAGCGAACCTCAGATCGAGTCCGCGTTGCGCGGCCAACGCCAGGAGTTTCAGCGCGAGTTGACCGATGCTGATGGCACGACCCGGTACTCCCGTATCACCTACGTGCCCGACGTCGAGGGCACCACGGTGCACGGCTTCGTCGTCGTCAGTTCCGACATCACCGAGCTCAAGCAAGCCGAGTTGAAACTGTCAGCGCAGAACGTGGAGTTGGCCGTGCGTGCCGGCCAGGCCGAAGCCGCCACGCGGACCAAGAGCGCGTTCCTGGCCAACATGAGCCACGAGATACGCACGCCGATGAATGCGATCATCGGTTTGACCCACCTGTTGGCGCGGGATACGCGCGATGCACTGCAACGCGAGCGCCTGACCAAGGTCGACGACGCCGCCCGGCACCTGCTGCAGGTGATCAACGACATCCTCGACCTCTCCAAGATCGAGGCCGGCAAGCTGACGCTGGAGGACACCGAGTTCGCGCTCGACCCACTTCTTACGCGGGTGTTCGAGCTGGTCGGCGCGGCGGCACGCGACAAGGGACTGGAGCTGGTGCTCGACACCGACCACTTGCCGCGTTGGCTGCGCGGTGATCCGGTGCGGCTGTCGCAGGCGCTGATCAATCTGCTCGCCAATGCCGTCAAATTCACCGAGCACGGCTGGGTGCGCTTGCGCGGCGAACTGCTGGGCGAAGACCGGCAACGCCAGCAAGTGCGCTTCGAGGTGCAGGACACCGGCGTCGGGATCGCGCCGGAGCATCAGTCGGCATTGTTCCAGGCCTTCGAGCAGGCCGACAGCTCGACCACCCGGCGCCACGGCGGCACCGGCCTGGGCCTGGCGCTGACGCGCCACCTGGCCGGACTGATGGGTGGCGAGGTGGGCCTGCAAAGCGAGCCGGGCAAGGGCAGCCGGTTCTGGTTCACCGCCTGGCTGGGCCGCGCCAGCGAGGCCGGCGCTCCGGCGCAACCGGTTGAACTGGCCGGCTTGCGCGCGCTGTTGGTCGACGACCTGCCCGAAGCCTGCGTTCCCATCGCCGAACTGCTGCGACAGTTCGGCATCGACGTCGATGTGCTGCACGACGGCGCGCTGGCGGTGCAGCGGGTGCAGACGGAGATCGCCGCGGGGCGAACCTACGACGTTGCGTTGATCGATTGGCGCATGCCCGGGATGGACGGCATCGAGACCTTGCGTGGGCTGCGCGACGTTCTCGGCGCGGGTCTGCCACCGAGCATCCTGGTCACGGCGTTCAACGAAGACCTGATGTGGCGACAGGCACGCGAGGTCCAGTACGAAGCGATCGTGGTCAAGCCGATCACGCCGTCGTCACTCCACGACGCGCTGATGCGCGTATTGCGTCGCCATGAGGCCGCCGCACCGCCCGCCCCGGCGGTTGCCGGCGAGGGCCGCACGCAACTGCTGCGGCAGCATGCGGGGCAACGGGTGCTGCTGGTCGAGGACAACGAGGTCAACCAGGAGGTGGCGGTGGAACTGCTGCGCTCGGCCGGCCTGGTGGTGGAGACGGCCGACGACGGCGTCCAGGCGGTCGAACGCGCGCTGGCGCGCCACTACGCGCTGGTACTGATGGACATGCAGATGCCGGAGCTGGACGGCATCGCCGCCACCCGCCAGATCCGCTCACGCCTCGGGCCTGGTCTGCCGATCGTTGCAATGACGGCCAACGCCTTCAGCGAGGACCGGGCAGCCTGCCTGGAGGCGGGCATGAACGACCACGTTGCCAAGCCGGTCGATCCCGAACTCCTCTACGCCGTCTTGCTGCGTTGGTTGCCGCTGGATGAGGTGACGTCACCCGCGCCGGTACCGCATGCGGCGCCGGCCACCGAAGCGACGTTGATCGAGCGGCTCGCGGCCGTCGACGGGCTTGATTTGGCACAAGGCATGCAGAGCGTCGGCGAGAGCGTCGACGTGCTTGCGCGAGTGTTGCGGTTGTTCGTCAGCAAGTACGGGGACGGTCTGCCCGACCTGCCGGGGCCTGCGGGCCCGCAGGCCATC
>JAGWTP010000002.1 GCA_028868895.1 Burkholderiales bacterium | reverse complement strand
TGCTGCTGGTGGCCGACGATTCGAAGCCGACCACCACCGTCAACCTGACCTACCGTGTCGGCTCGCGTTTCGAGAACTACGGTGAGACCGGCATGGCCCACCTGCTCGAGCACATGCTCTTCAAGGGCACGCCCAGGCACGAGAAGGTCTGGGCCGAGTTCCAGAAGCGCGGCCTGGCGGCCAACGGCAGCACCTGGTTCGACCGCACCAACTACACCGCGCGCTTCTCGGCCAACGACGACAACCTGCACTGGTACCTGGGCTGGCTGGCCGACTCGATGGTCAACAGCTATGTGGCGCGCAAGGACCTCGACACCGAGATGACGGTGGTGCGCAACGAGATGGAGTCGGGCGAGAACAACCCGAGCCGCATCCTGAGCCAGCGCACGATGGCCGTGATGTTCGACTGGCACAACTACGGCCACGCGACCATCGGCGCGCGCGCCGACGTCGAGAACGTCGACATCCCGCGCCTGCAGGCGTTTTACCGCCTGTACTACCAGCCCGACAACGCGACGCTGATCGTTTCCGGCAAGTTCGACCCGGCGCGGGTGCTCGAGTGGGTCGGCGAGACGTTCGGCGCCATCCCGAAGCCCACGCGCACGCTGCCGGTGCTCTACACGCTCGACCCGGTTCAAGACGGCGAGCGCAGCGTCACGCTGCGCCGCGTCGGCGGCGCGCCGTTGGTCCAGGCCGGCTACCACGTGCCGGCCGGCGCGTCGCGCGACGACGCCGCGGTCGAACTGCTCACCTTGATCCTGGGCGACACGCCGTCGGGCCGCCTGTACAAGCGCCTCACGCAAACGCAGCTGGCAGCGAGCGTCTACTCGTATTCGTTCGCGCTCGCCGACCCGGGCGCGATGTTCGTCGGCGCGCAGCTCGCGCCGGGGCAGGACGTCGACAAGGCGCGCAACGCGTTGCTGGCCACCACCGAATCGATCCGCAGCGAGCCGATCACCGCCGAAGAGCTCGCGCGCGCCAAGGTCAAGTGGCTGAAGGACTGGGACCAGTCGTTCACCAACCCCGAGACCGTGGGCATCGCGCTGTCGGAGTCGGTCGCGCAAGGCGATTGGCGACTGTTCTTCCTGACGCGCGATCGGGTGCGCGACATCGCGCTGGCCGACGTCCAGCGCGTCGCCGAACAGTACCTGCTGCCCGACAACCGCACGCTCGGCACCTACTTGCCGACCGACAAGCCGCAGCGCGCGCCGGCACCGGTGCGCGTCGACCTGGCGCAGGAGATGAACGGCTTCAAGCCGCAGGCGGCCGCGGCCAAGGTCGAGGCGTTCGAGGCGACGCCGGCGAACATCGACGCCCGCACCCAGACCTTCACGGTCGGTGGCGTGAAGGCCGCGGTGCTGCCCAAGGGCACGCGCGGCAATGCGGTCACCGCAGTGCTGACGCTGCACTTCGGCGACGAGCACAGCCTGTTCGGGCAGAACCAGGCCGCGCAGGCGGTGGCAACCCTGCTCGACAAGGGCACGAAGACGCTGACGCGCGAGCAGGTCCAGGACCGCCTCGACGCGCTGCAGACCGAGTTGAGCGTGAGCTCCTCGCCAGGGCGGGTGACGGTCTCGCTGGTGTCGCGCCGCGAGCACCTGCCGGCAGCGATCGAACTGGTCGGCGACCTGCTGCGCAACCCGGTGTTCCCGGCCGAGGCGCTCGACGAGATGAAGCGCGGCGCACTCAGCGCCATCGAGCAGCAGCGCAAGGACCCGGGCGCGCTGGCCCGCAACGCACTGGACCGGCTCGGCAACCCCTACCCGCGCGGCGACGTGCGCTACCGCCCGACCTTCGACGAGCTTGCGGCGGACTACCGCGCGCTCGACGTCGCGCAGTTGCGGGCCTTCCATGCGCGCTTCTACGGCGCCCGCGACGGCGAGTTCTCCGCCGTCGGCGACCTGGACGCGGCGAAGGTGCGTGCCGCGTTGCAGACCGCGCTCGGCGACTGGAGCGCCGGTGCGCCGTTCACCCGCGTGCCGCAGCCGCTGATCCCGGTCAAGCCCGAGCAGCTCATGCTCACCACGCCGGACAAGCCCAATGCCACGATGCTGGTGCGCCTGGGCGTGCCGCTTGCCGACACCGACGCCGACTACCCGGCGCTCATGCTCGCCAACCACCTGCTCGGGGCCGGCGGCAACTCGCGGCTGTGGAAACGCATCCGCGAGAAGGACGGCCTGTCGTACGACGTGCGCAGCACGATCGACTGGGACAGCCTCGAGCGCAATTCGCGGTGGCAGGCGAGCGCGATCTTCGCGCCGCAGAACCGCGCCCGGGTCGAGGCCGACTTCCGCGAGGAAGTGGCGCGTGCCTTGAAAGACGGCTTCAGCGAGCAGGAGTTGCGCGAGGGCCAGGCCAGCCTGCTCAACTACCGCAAGCTGGCGCGGGCGCAGGACGGTAGCGTGGCGTTCGCGCTGGCGAACAACCTGTATCTGGGCCGCACCTACGCACTGCAGGCGCAGGTCGATGCCGAGATCGGCAAGCTCACGCTGGAGCAGGTGAACGCGGCGCTGCGCAAGTACGTGACGCCCGACATGTTCGTCTCGGTCTTCGCCGGCGATTTCAAGCCCTGATCGGGAAACGATCGCGGGTCAGAGCGCGGGTCAGAGCGCGGATCAGAGGCCGGCCTTGAACGGCCGCCGTTCGTTGAGTTCGTCGAGGTAGTCGGCCACGCCGGCGCCTTCGCGCGCCAGGAAGTCGCCGACCGCCTGCGCGAACTGTGGGTGCGCCAGCCAGTGCGCCGACCAGGTCTGCACCGGCAGCAACCCACGCGCCATCTTGTGTTCGCCCTGCGCGCCGCCTTCGAAGCGCTGGTAGCCGTGGGCGATGCACCAGGCCAGCGGCCGGTAGTAGCAGGCCTCGAAGTGCAGGCAGGGCACGTGTTCGACGGCGCCCCAGTAGCGGCCGAACGCGGTGCGCCGCGGCGGGTCGATGCAGATCAACGACGCGGCGATGCGCTCGCCGCCTCGCCAGGCGATGAACAACAGCCAGTTCTCGGCCATCGTGCGCGCCATGTGGTCGAAGAAGTCGCGCGTCAGGTACGGCGTGGAGCGGTGCTCACGATAGGTCTGCGTGTAGCAGCGGTAGAAGAAGTCCCAGTCGTCCGCGCCGATCTGCGCGCCCTGCAGTTCGGTGAAGTGCACGCCGGCGTCAGCGACGCGCCGGCACTCCTGCTGGATCTTCTTGCGCTTGTCGCGTTGCAGGCTGGCAAGGAAACCGGTGAAGTCGGCGTAGGGCTCGGGCGTGCGCTGGGTCCAGTGGAACTGCACGGTACTGCGCATCATCCAGCCTTCGGCGCGCGCCGCGTGCTGGTCGGCGTCGTCGAGGAACAGCAGGTGGGCCGACGACAGCCCGGCCTCGCGCGCGAACTGCTGCATCGCGCGCAGCAGCAGGCGTCGGCCCGATGCGTCACGCGACAGCAGGCGTGGGCCGGGCACCGGCGTGAACGGCACGGCGTCGAGCAGCTTCGGGTAGTAGGCCAGGCCGTGGCGCTGGTAGGCGTCGGCCCAGGCCCAGTCGAACACGTATTCGCCGTACGAATGGTCCTTCAGGTACAGCGGGCAGGCGGCCACCAGCGCCTTGCCTTCGAAGGCGCACAGGAACTGCGGCTGCCAGCCGGTGGCAGCGCCGGCGCTTGCCGACTGGTGCATCGCGAGCAGGTACTCGTGGCGCATGAACGGCGTGCTGCTCGGCTGCGCGTCGAGCAGCGCATTCCACTGCACCGCGTCGATCGCGGCAGGGTCGTCGAAGACGCGAATCAGCAGGTCATCGGCCCCTGCGGGGTCGCGGGCGTTGCTGCCAGAATCGCCCTGTGTTTCCTGCTTGTGCACGTCTGCATTCCCCACCATGTCAGCTCAACCCGCGGTGAAAGTGGCCCTGGCGCAGATCAACGCCACGGTCGGCGACCTGGCCGGCAACGGCCGACGCATCGTCGAAGCCGCGCGCCGCGCTTACGACCAGGGCGCGCGGCTGGTGCTCACACCCGAGCTCGGCCTGTGCGGCTATCCGCCCGAAGACCTGTTGCTGCGCCCGGCCTTCATGCAGGCCTGCGCCGAAGCGCTGGCCGATTGCGCGCGTGCGCTGGCCGATCTGGCCGGGCTGTTCGTGGTGGTGGGGCATCCGCATCAGTTCGGTGAGCGCGGTGATGTTAGGTCGAACTCGGTCTCGGTGCCGCAGCGCTACAACGCGGCCTCGATACTCAGCGAAGGCCGCGTGCTCGCCACCTACTGCAAGCGCGAACTGCCCAACTACCAGGTGTTCGACGAGCGGCGCTATTTCGCCTCGGGCCGCGACGCCGGCCTGCCCGCGGTCGTGTTCGACGTGCAGGGGCTGCGGTTCGGCCTGGTGATTTGCGAAGACGCCTGGTTCGACGAACCGGGACGCGCCGCCAAGGCCGCCGGCGCGCAGGTGCTGTGCGTGCTGAACGCGTCGCCGTTTCACCTAGGCAAGCTGGCCGAGCGCGAGGCCCGCATGGCCGCCACCGCGCGCGGTCTCGATGTGCCGTTGCTGTACTCGCACCTGGCCGGTGCGCAGGACGAAGTGGTGTTCGACGGCGCATCGTTCGCGCTCGATGCCGCGGGCGCGGTGGTGGCCCGCGCGCCGATGTTCGACGAGGCCTTGACGCTGGTCGAGTTCGTCGGCACCCGGCCGCATGGGCTCGTGGCGCCGGTACCGTCGATCGAGGCGCAGGCCTGGTCCGCGCTGGTGGTCGGCGTGCGCGACTACGTCGGCAAGAATGGCTTTCCGGGCGTGATCATCGGGTTGAGCGGGGGCATCGATTCGGCGCTGGTGCTGGCGATCGCGGTCGATGCGCTGGGTGCGGACCGCGTGCGCACCGTGATGATGCCGTCGCCGTACACCGCCGACATTTCGTGGATCGACGCGCGTGACATGGCGCAGCGCCTGGGCGTGCGCTACGACGAGATCTCGATCGTGCCGATGTTCGAGGCCTTCAGGCGCAGCCTGGCCGCTGAGTTCGCAGGGCGGCCCGAAGACGCCACCGAAGAAAACATTCAGGCGCGCATCCGCGGCACGCTGTTGATGGCGCTGTCGAACAAGTTCGGCGCGATCGTGCTGACCACCGGCAACAAGAGCGAGATGGCCACCGGCTACTGCACGCTTTACGGCGACATGGCCGGCGGCTTCGCGGTGATCAAGGACGTGGCCAAGACACTCGTATACCGGCTCGCCGCCTGGAAGAACGCGCAGGGCGCCGAGGTGATCCCGCAACGCATCATCACCCGGCCGCCTTCGGCCGAACTGCGCCCCGACCAGAAGGACCAGGACAGCCTGCCGCCGTACGAGGTGCTCGACGGCATCCTGCAGCGCTACATGGAGGACGACGAGGGCCTCGACGAGATCGTCGCGGCGGGCTATGCGCAAGCCGATGTCGAGCGCGTCACGCGCCTGATCAAGATCAACGAGTACAAGCGGCGCCAGGCACCGGTGGGCATCCGCATCACCCACCGTGCTTTCGGCCGTGATTGGCGCTACCCGATCACCTCGAAGTTCCGGGCTTAACTTAGACTAGAGGCGTTCAACGCATCAGGAGTTCGCCATGAAACAGATCACCGCGATCGTCAAACCGTTCAAGCTCGAAGAGGTGCGCGAGGCGCTCGGTCAGGTGGGCGTGACCGGCCTGACGGTGACCGAAGTGAAGGGTTTCGGGCGCCAGAAGGGCCACACCGAGCTGTACCGCGGCGCGGAGTACGTGGTCGACTTTCTGCCGAAGGTCAAGCTCGAGGTGGTGGTGAAGGACTCCGACGTCGAGCGCTGCATCGAGGCGATCGTCAAGGCCGCCAAGACCGGCAAGATCGGCGACGGCAAGATCTTCGTTACGGCCGTCGAGCAGGTCATTCGAATCCGCACCGGCGAAACGAACGACGCCGCGGTTTGATGCACGAGGCCCAGTGGCCTCTGCAGCGGGCCGTGGGCGGCACATCCACCCCGAACGATCAAATGCGACGGTAGTCGTCCGGGCCGCTGGCCAGCGGCGCCAGTTTCGCGAGCCGCTCCAGCAGTGGCAGAGGTTCGACATCGACCTGTAGCAACTCGGTCTGCTGCGCCGACATGAAGCCGTGGGTCTTGCCGTGGTCGAGAAAGGCCAGCAGCGCGTCGTAGTAGCCTGCCGCATTGAGCAGGCCGAGCGGCTTGTCGTGGTAGCCGAGCTGGCGCCACGACCACACCTCGAACAGCTCCTCGAAGGTGCCGATGCCGCCGGGCAATGCAAGGAATGCGTCGCTGCGTTCGGCCATCATCATCTTGCGTTCGTGCATGGTTTGCACGACATGCAGCTCGGTCAGGCCGCGATGCCCGAGTTCGCGCCCCATCAGCGACTGCGGGATCACGCCGATCACCGGGGCGCCGGCGGCGAGTGCGGCATCGGCCACCACGCCCATCAGCCCGGCACGACCGCCACCGTAGACGAGTTGCCAGCCGCGCCGGGCGATCTCGTGGCCGACCCTGCGCGCGGCTTCCGAGTAGGCGGGCAACTCGCCCGGGCGGGAGCCGCAGTACACGCAGATCGAGAGTCGGCTCATGGCATTGGGCGCGCGGTGATTCAGTCGCTTGTTCGGTGGGTCCGACCGGTCAATGTCGGGCATCGGCCGGTGCGGGCGGCGAACTGATCAACCGGGTGCCGCACAGAGCATCGTGCCAGAACTGGTGCTGCGGGTGTGCCAGCGCGAGCAACGCATATGCGACGACACCGACGGCCATCGCCGCCAGGCCCTCCCAACGCGTCCAGTGGTTGACGGCAGCCAGTGTCGCGGCCGGCGCGAACCACGCGCAACTGGCGACAAATCGAGCCAGCGCGCGCGCGCGGCTCAGCGGTTCGCCTTGCGACGTGACGACGCGGATGTGCCAGGTCTGCATCGGCAGCGTCTGCCCGCGCGTCGACCAGAACCCGGTGAAGTAGACGGCGTAGATGCCCAGCGTGATCGCGCGCAGGACCGAGTCGCTTTGCAACGTGTGAGGGTGGCCGGACATCGCGACATACACCGCACCGATGGCCCCGGGGATCAGCCCGATACCGAACAGCAGCAAACCCTCGTAGACGAACGAGCCCATGCGTCGTCTGAGGCTGGGCGCCATCGGGGCGCCCGAGCCACCGGCTGTTGCCACGATCATCGACTCGGCGCAGGCCCCGGTGCGGAGGCCGCCACCGATCGGGTCGCGGCGCCCTGCGGGCCGCGTTCCGGCAGCAGCGTCGCCTTGTTGACAAACCCCGGCGTCGCGGCGATTTTTGGCAACCCGGTGTGCTGGTGCGGCGGAGGCGCGGGGCGCCGGGTGATCAGCGTGGTCGTGGCGCCGGGCCGTGCCTGCACGATGGTGGGTGAAATAGCGCGAAGAGGCGAGGCAAAGGCCGGGTTCGGGACGATGTTGGATTTCGCCTGTGGCAGCTCGCGCGCCGACTTGCCACCGTGTTCGACCGCCTCGGCACGCCGGCGGGCGGCATCGGCGGAACTCGCTGCGTTGGCAACCGGCGTAGCGTGCGCGGCAAGGCGTTGCCGCTGTTCGGGCGTGAGTGCCTGGTAGGCATCCCAGCGTGCCTGACGATCTTTGGGCGTGATCTGCTTGGCTTCCTGGAAATTCAGGCGCGCTTGGCCACGCTGCTGCGGCGTCATGCGGGCCCATTCAGCCATGCGATCCTGCACGCGAGCCTGTTCGGCCAGCGTCATTCTCGGGAAGCGGCCCGAGAGCTTCAGCCACTTCTGCTTTTGCGAAGCCGAAATGCCCGCCCACTCCTGTTCGAGCGGGCGCAGAGCCGCTTGCTGTGCCGGCTTGAGATCCTTCCAGCGCTCGCCGTGTTCGACCGGAGCCTTGTGCGCCACTTTTACTGCCGGTGGCGCGCTCTGTGCGCCCGATAGCGTGGCCCAGGCCAAACCGGCGATGCAGGCGGTCAGCGACAGCATGGCGCCGAGCCGGCGGCGCCAACGTTCGGGCTGGCTTTTCGACCCGCGCGTCATGGCCGAAGGTCAATCATTCGGCGTCTTCAGAAATTCGACGAAGCCGGCGTCGCTGTAGGCTTGGGGCGGCAGTTCGTCGGTCAACAGCGCCGCATCGACCTCGGTCGCCACCGTGACTTGCGCATTGGCCTGCCAACGCTCGATCAGCATCAGGCCGCCCACCAGCGCCAGCACCGGCAACACCGATGCGACTCTCAACCACCATCCGGAACCTGCCCAGCCCAGGAGGGCAGCGCCCGAGCGGGTCGAGCCGATGGCCGGAGCCAGTTCGGCGTGGCGCGTGGCGCGCGCGTGCTCGAGTGCCTTCTCGCGGGCAAAGCGCAAGCGCGCGTCGATGTCGGCGCCGAGTTCGCGCGATCGCTCGGTCAGCCCGGCAGTTACGCGCAGCGCGAAGCGGGCCTGCAGGGCGTCGAGTGCGGCCGCAGGCGGGATCGGCGCGGCGCCGACGGGTGTGCGAGGTGCGAGGGTCAAGCTGTTCTGGTTCATAGTGATATTCCCTTCGTCTTCAGGGCCGTCGACAACGCATGCACAGCACGGGAACAATGTGTCTTGACACTACCTTCCGAACAGCCCATGGCGGCGGCCGTCTCGGCAACATCGAGTTCCTCCCAGTAACGCAGCAGGAAGGCTTCCCGTTGACGCCCGGGCAACTGGGCCACCTCGGCCTCGATGGCCAGCAGGGTCTGCGTGCGCGAGACCGAGTCGGCGGCACTTTCGAAGGCGAGCGAACCGCCCAGCGATTGCAGCGTCTCAAGGATGTCAAATTCGCCATCGCCGCCGGCCGACTCGAAATCGGAGAAATTCTTGACGACCGAATTTCGAACCTTCTGGCGCCGGAACCAGTCCATCGTCGCGTTCGAAAGGATGCGCTGGAACAGCAGCGGCAACTCGGCCGGCGGGCGGTCGGCGTATTTCTGCGACAGGCGGATCATTGTGTCCTGCACGATGTCGAGGGCGGCGTCTTCGTCGCGCACGGCATAGAGCGCACGCTTGAAGGCGCGTTTGTCGACGCTCTTCAGGAAATCGGAAAGTTCTTTGTCGGAGGCCAAGAGCGTCTGGTGCCAGGAGAATCTGCGGTTCGCGCCGTCTTGCGCCGAAACGGGGTACGCGCCAACCGTGGACGCTGCGCGGAACCCTTGGAACGCGCGAGCGATTATCTCATCGCCGATCAGGGGTGTGGCCAATGCTGCCGCAGTGCAGCAAAGCGATGACATAATTCCACGTTGCACGACAGTTCCGGTCGAATGCCGGCCGCCCAACCGGGGCGCCAGTGGCTCGGCCCTCAGGCACCGCAACCATCTCACGAGGATGCGTACAGGTGCACCGATGGTTTTTCGTCAGAGAAATTCACAGAGGTTCTAGAACATGGACATCTCCCCCACCGAGCTCAAGCGGGCCGCTTCGGCGCAGCCGCCAACTCCCGCCACCGAGCCGAACGGCTCGGAAATCCTCGTCAAATGCCTGCAGGCCGAAGGCGTCAGGTTTCTCTGGGGCTATCCCGGCGGCGCGGTGCTTTACATCTACGACGCGCTCTACAAGCAAGACACCATCGAGCACGTTCTGGTGCGCCATGAACAGGCCGCCGTGCACGCCGCCGACGGCTATGCGCGTGCCACCGGCGAGGTCGGCGTGGCGCTGGTCACCTCGGGCCCCGGTGTCACGAACGCGGTCACCGGCATTGCCACCGCCTACATGGACTCGATCCCGATGGTGATCATCACCGGGCAGGTGCCGACACCGGCGATCGGGCTGGACGCGTTCCAGGAATGCGACACCGTGGGCATCACGCGGCCGATCGTCAAGCACAACTTCCTGGTCAAGGACGTGCGTGAACTGGCGACGACGCTGAAGAAGGCGTTCCACATTGCACGTACCGGCCGGCCCGGCCCGGTGGTGGTCGACATCCCGAAAGACGTGTCGATGGCGAAGGCACCGTTCCACTACCCCGAGCGCATTGAGATGCGCTCGTACAACCCGGTGCGCAAGGGCCACGGCGGGCAGATCCGCAAGGCCGTGCAGTTGTTGCTTGGCGCGCGGCGCCCCTACATCTACACCGGTGGCGGCGTCGTGCTCGGCAATGCATCGGCGGAATTGCGTGAACTCGCCAACCTGCTCGGCTACCCGGTCACGAACACGCTGATGGGCCTGGGTGCGATGCCGGCGAGCGACCCGAAGTTCCTCGGCATGCTGGGCATGCACGGCACCTACGAGGCCAACATGACGATGCAGCACTGCGACGTGCTGCTGGCTGTCGGTGCGCGCTTCGACGACCGCGTGATCGGCAACCCGAAGCACTTTGCCTCGGTCGAGCGCAAGATCATCCACGTCGACATCGACCCGTCGTCGATCTCAAAGCGCGTGCGCGTCGACATCCCGATCGTCGGTGACGTGAAGGATGTGCTGCAGGAACTGATCGCGCAGGTCAGGGAGGCGCACGCCAAGCCCGACGTGCCGACGATGTCGGCCTGGTGGGGCCAGATCAACGAATGGCGCAAGCGCGAGTGCTTGGGCTTCAAGAACAGCACCGAGGTGATCAAGCCGCAGTTCGTCGTGCAAACGCTCTGGGATCTCACCAAGGACAGCGACGCCTACGTCACCTCTGACGTCGGCCAGCATCAGATGTGGGCGGCGCAGTACTACCGGTTCGAGGAGCCTCGCCGCTGGATCAATTCCGGTGGTCTGGGCACGATGGGGGTGGGCCTGCCCTACGCGATGGGCATCAAGCTGGCCAAGCCCGACGCGGACGTGTTCTGCGTCACCGGCGAAGGCTCGATCCAGATGTGCATCCAGGAACTCTCGACCTGCCTGCAGTACAAGACGCCAGTCAAGATCGTCTCGCTGAACAACCGCTATCTGGGCATGGTGCGGCAGTGGCAGCAGATCGACTACGGTGGACGCTATTCGCACAGCTACATGGACGCGCTGCCCGACTTCGTCAAGCTCGCCGAGGCCTATGGTCACGTCGGCATGAAGATCGAGAAGCCGTCCGACGTGGAGCCGGCACTGCGCGAAGCCATCCGTCTGAAGGACCGCACCGTGTTCCTCGACATCCGCACCGACCCGACCGAGAACGTCTGGCCGATGGTGCAGGCGGGCAAGGGCATCACCGAAATGCTGTTGGGCTCCGAAGACCTGTAAGGCGCCGGACGTCTGGGCAGGGCAGGGCGTTACCGCGCCGTGCTCGGGACTCCGGCGAAAGGCGCAGAACACTTCGGCGAATTCACTACCCCTTTCAATCGACACAGCGTCGCCAAAGGCTGACTGGTTACCGCCGTCGGTCTGAAGAGCACGCTCGCACGACACCATGAAACACATCATTGCTTTGTTGCTCGAGAACGAACCCGGTGCACTCTCGCGCGTGGTCGGCCTGTTTTCGGCGCGCGGCTACAACATCGAAAGCCTGACCGTCGCGCCCACCGAAGACGCATCGCTGTCGCGCATGACCATCGTGACGACCGGCTCCGACGAGGTGATCGAGCAGATCACCAAGCACCTGAATCGGCTGATCGAAGTGGTCAAGGTGGTCGACCTGACCGAGGGTGCCTTCACCGAGCGCGAGTTGATGCTCATCAAGGTGCGTGCGGTCGGCAAGGAGCGCGAAGAGATGAAGCGCATGGCCGACATCTTTCGCGGCCGCATCATCGACGTGACCGAAAAGAGCTACACGATCGAACTCACCGGCGACACCATCAAGCTCGATGCCTTCCTCGAGGCGATCGACCGCACCGCCATTCTAGAAACCGTGCGCACCGGCACCAGCGGGATCGGTCGCGGCGAGCGCATCCTGCGCGTCTGAGCCGGGCTCAGGCAAACCCACCACCCGCGATATTCTTTTGATCCGAAGGAGATGAACATGAAGGTCTATTACGACAAGGACGCCGACTTGAGTCTGGTGAAGGGCAAGAACGTGACCATCATCGGTTACGGCTCGCAGGGCCACGCCCATGCGCAGAACCTGAACGACAGCGGCGTGAAGGTCACGGTCGGCGTGCGCAAGGGCGGGCCGTCGTGGGCCAAGGCCGAGAAAGCCGGCCTGAAGGTCGCCGATGTGGCCGACGCGGTCAAGCAGGCCGACGTCGTGATGATGTTGCTGCCCGACGAGCAGATCGCCGCGGTCTACAAGAACGACGTCGAGCCCAACATCAAGCAGGGCGCTTCGCTCGCGTTCGCACACGGCTTCAACGTGCACTACGGCCAGGTCGTGCCGCGCGCCGATCTCGACGTCTGGATGGTCGCGCCCAAGGCGCCGGGCCATACCGTGCGTTCCACCTACACGCAGGGTGGCGGCGTGCCGCACCTGATCGCCGTGCACGCCGACCGGACCGGCAAGGCCCGCGATCTGGCGCTGAGCTACGCGGCTGCGAACGGTGGCGGCAAGGCCGGTGTGATCGAGACCAACTTTCGCGAAGAGACCGAGACCGACCTTTTTGGCGAGCAGGCGGTGCTGTGCGGTGGCGCCGTCGAGTTGATCAAGGCCGGTTTCGAGACCCTGACCGAAGCCGGCTACGCGCCCGAGATGGCGTACTTCGAGTGCCTGCACGAACTCAAGCTGATCGTCGACCTGATCTACGAGGGCGGCATTGCCAACATGAACTACTCGATCTCGAACAACGCCGAGTACGGCGAGTACGTGACCGGCCCGAAGATCGTGACCGACGAGACGCGGGCGGCGATGCGCCAGGCCTTGAAGGACATCCAGACCGGCGAGTACGCGAAGAGCTTCATCATCGAGAACCGCGCCGGCGCGCCGACCCTGCTGTCGCGCCGCCGCCTGACCGCCGAGCACCCGATCGAAGTGGTGGGCGAGCAGTTGCGCGCGATGATGCCGTGGATCAAGAAGAACCGGCTGGTCGATCAGTCGAAGAACTGACCGACCGGGCTCGTCGTCGGATCGAAGGCCGCGGGGTTCACCTCGCGGCTTTTTGCTGTTTTTTCCAAGGTATCCTGTGCCCATGAACAAGCCGCACGACGACGATGACGACGATGACGATGGTGCGGACATCAGTCCTCGCCCGCGGCGCAAGGGCATCTACATCCTGCCCAACCTGTTCACGCTGGCGGCGTTGTTCGGCGGTTTCTACGCCATCGTGATGGCGATGAACGGCCACTTCGAGCATGCCGCCTACGGTGTGTTCAGCGCGATGGTGCTCGACTCGCTGGACGGCCGCGTGGCGCGCATGACGAACACGCAAAGCACGTTCGGCGAACAGATGGACAGCCTGTCGGACATGGTGTCTTTCGGTGCCGCGCCGGCGTTGATCGCCTACGAGTGGGCGCTCAAGGGCCTGGGCAAGCCGGGCTGGATCGCGGCGTTCGTGTATTGCTCGTGCGCGGCGTTGCGGCTGGCGCGTTTCAACACCAACCTGGCGGTCGTCGACAAGCGCTTCTTCCAGGGCCTACCGAGCCCGGCAGCCGCCGCCCTGGTGATGGGCTTCATCTGGCTGATGGACAACGAGGGGTTCCAGGGCGGCAGCGAAGGCCACTGGCTGATGTGGACCACCTTCGGCGTGACCCTGTACGCCGGTCTGACGATGGTCACCAATGTACCGTTCTACAGTTTCAAGGACGTGAGCTTCAAGAAGTCGGTTCCCTTCGTCGTGATCGTCGCGATCGCGCTGGCCATCGGCGCGATCAACATCCACCTGCCGGGCGCGCTGTTCGGCCTGTTCCTGGTCTACGGACTGTCGGGTTACGGGGTGTATGTTTGGAAGCGCATGAAGGGCAGGCCGGTGAGCCTGATCTCGACGTCCAAGGACGAGCCCGACGAGCAGGGGCTGCATCGCTGAGCGCTCGTGCTACATTGCGGCTCATGACTTTCCTGAACGCGTCGCTGCTACTGCTAGGAGAACCACGGGTTCGCTAGTCAAGCACGTCCACGCGTTCTGATCTCGACGGCCCGTATGCAACCTGCAGCGGGCCGTTTGTCATTTTCGAGCTGCGGGTTGCAGCACTCCACTCACCGGAACCCATCATGTTGAAGCAACCCCGCCAGAAGTACCACGCCTTCGCACCCATCGGCCTGCGCGACCGGACCTGGCCCGACGCCGTGCTCGCCGCCGCACCGATCTGGCTGAGCACCGACCTTCGCGACGGCAACCAGGCGCTGATCGAGCCCATGGATGCGCAGCGCAAGCTGCGCATGTTCGAGATGCTGGTGCGCATCGGCTTCAAGGAGATCGAGGTCGGGTTTCCGTCGGCATCGCAGACCGAGTTCGAGTTCGTTCGCCGACTGATCGAGGAGCGCCGCATACCCGACGACGTGACAATCCAGGTGCTGACGCCGGCCCGACCGCAACTGATCGCGCGCACGTTCGAGTCGCTGGTCGGTTGCCCGCGTGCCATCGTTCACCTCTACAACGCGGTCGCGCCGGTGATGCGCCGCGTGGTGCTGGGGCTGGACGAAGACGGCATCGTCGAACTCGCGACCGCACATGCGCGCCTGCTGCTCGAATGCGCGCAGCGTCGGCCGGAAACCGAATGGCGGTTCGAGTACTCGCCCGAGATGTTCTCGGGCACCGAACTCGCGTTCAGCAAACGTGTGGTCGATGCGGTCACGGCCGTCTGGCAGCCCACGGCTGCGCGCAAGTGCATCGTCAACCTGCCTTCGACGGTGGAACATTCGACGCCGAACGTCTACGCCGACATGGTCGAGTGGATGCACCGCCATCTCGAGCGGCGCGACGCCATCGTGCTGTCGGTGCACCCGCACAACGACCGCGGCACCGGCACGGCCGCGGGGGAGTTGGCGCTGATGGCCGGCGCCGACCGGATCGAAGGTTGCCTGTTTGGCAACGGCGAGCGCACCGGCAACGTCGACCTCGTGAACATCGCCTTGAACCTGTACACGCAAGGCGTGGCCCCGGGACTGGATTTCTCGGACATCGACGAGGTGCGGCGTTGTGTCGAGCAATGCAACCAGTTGCCCGTGCACCCGCGCCACCCGTACGTGGGCGACCTGGTCTACACGTCGTTCTCGGGCTCGCACCAGGACGCGATCAGAAAGGCCTTCGCGGCCCGCAAGGACGGTGACGTGTGGGACATGCCCTACCTGCCGATCGACCCGAAGGACCTGGGGCGCAGCTACGACGCGGTGATCCGCGTCAACAGCCAGTCGGGCAAGGGCGGCATCGCCTACCTGCTCGAAAGCGAGTACGGCCTCGAACTGCCGCGCCGGCTGCAGATCGAGTTCAGCCAGGTCGTGCAGGCGGTGATGGACGATGACGGCAAGGAACTCTCGGCCGCCGACCTCTGGCACATCTTCGAGCGTGAGTATGTGATCGGTGCTGCAAGCCGCGCGCAGGTTTCGCACCCGGTCGTCACCGACCGATCGGGCAACACCGTCGGGCTGAGCGCCGAGGTGTCGATCGGGCGCCGGCGTTTCCACGTAGCTGGCATCGGCACCGGGCCGATCGACGCGTTCGTCGATGGCTTGGCGACGCACATCGGAGCGACGCTGCGGGTGCTCGACTACCACGAGCATGCCATCGGCAGCGGCGCCGACGCGCGCGCGGTGGCCTACCTGGAGCTGCGCATCGGCGCTGCGGGCGACGATGGCCAGACGCTGTTTGGCGTGGGCATCGACACCAACATCGTGTCGGCCTCGCTCAAGGCCATCGTGTCGGGCCTGTGCCGCGCCACAGGCGTGTCCATGGCCACCGACGACCAGACCACCGTCGCCTAAGATTCAAGCCGTTCATCAGGAGCAAACGCATGGCTGACAAGCTGATCATCTTCGACACCACCTTGCGCGATGGCGAGCAGTCGCCCGGCGCCTCGATGACCAAGGACGAGAAGCTGCGCATCGCACGCCAGCTCGAGCGCCTGAAGGTCGACGTGATCGAAGCCGGCTTCGCCGCGTCGTCGAACGGCGACTTCGAAGCGGTGAAGGCGATCGCCCACGCGATCAGGGACAGCACGGTGTGTTCGCTCGCCCGCGCCAACGATCGCGACATCTCGCGTGCCGCTCAGGCGCTCCAGGGAGGCGCCTCGACGCGCATCCATTTGTTCCTGGCGACCAGTGCGCTGCACATGGAGAAGAAGCTGCGCATGACGCCGGAGCAGGTGTACGAGCAGGCCAGGCTGGCGACGCGGTTCGCGCGCAACCTGTCGGGCGATGTCGAGTTCTCGCCCGAAGACGGCTACCGCTCCGACCCCGACTTTCTGTGCCGCGTGCTCGAAGCGGTGATCGACGAAGGCGCCACCACCATCAACGTGCCCGATACCGTGGGCTACGCCATACCCGAGTTGTACGGCCACTTCATCCGCGATCTGCGCGAGCGCATCCCGAACGCCGACAAGGCGGTCTGGTCGGTGCACTGCCACAACGACCTCGGCATGGCGGTGGCGAACTCGCTGGCCGGCGTGATGATCGGCGGGGCGCGCCAGGTCGAGTGCACGATCAACGGCCTGGGCGAGCGCGCCGGCAACTGCTCGCTCGAAGAGGTGGTGATGGCGGTGAAGACGCGGCGCGACTATTTCGGCCTGGAACTCGGCATCGACGCAACGCAGATCGTGCCGGCCTCGCGGCTGGTGGCTCAGACCACCGGGTTCGTGGTGCAACCCAACAAGGCGGTCGTCGGTGCCAACGCGTTCGCGCATGCCTCGGGCATCCACCAGGATGGCGTGCTCAAGGCCCGCGACACCTACGAGATCATGCGCGCCGAAGACGTCGGCTGGGCCACCAACAAGATCGTTCTGGGCAAGCTGTCGGGGCGCAATGCGTTCAAGCAGCGCCTCAAGGACCTTGGCATCGACATGGAGTCCGAGGCCGAGGTCAACGCCGCGTTTGCCAAGTTCAAGGAACTCGCCGACCGCAAGAGCGAAATCTTCGACGAAGACATCGTCGCGCTCGTGATGGATGAATCGGTCACGGCCGAGCATGAACACTATCGGTTGCTCGCGCTGTCGCAGCACTCCGAGACCGGTGAGCGACCCCACGCCAGCGTTGCGTTCGCCGCCGGCGAGGTCGAGCACCACGCCGAGAGCGACGGCAACGGCCCGGTCGACGCGAGCCTGAAGGCGATCGAATCCAAGGTCAAGAGCGGTGCTGAACTGCTGCTGTATTCGGTCAACGCGATCACGTCGGGCAGCACCGAATCGCAAGGCGAGGTGACGGTGCGGCTTCAGCTCGGTGGGCGGGTGGTCAACGGTGTGGGGTCCGACCCTGACATCGTCGTGGCCTCGGCCAAGGCGTACCTCGCGGCGCTCAATAAGTTGCACAGCAGGGTCGAGCGCGTGGCCGCACAAGGCTGAGCCCGCGATGACGCTGGTCGATCCGAAGGACCAACTTGAGAAAAACCGCATAAGTTTTTGATCTTGTGCGCTTTTTTCCTTTCACCTACACTCGCGGCACAGGGCGACGAGAGATTTCCGTGACACGATTCAACACGTTCTTGAAGACCGGCCTGCTGGCGCTGGCGGCAGCCATGGCCCTGCCGATCTGCGCCGATGCCGCGGTGAAGAAAAAGCACCATGCGGTCGCCCATGTGGCCGCGACCCATTCGACCCACCGTACATCACATGCTCGGCCCCCCAAGGCGGCACGGCATGTGGTGCTGCGCAACGGCAGCCGGGGCGGGATCAAGCGCGTGTCATCGGTCGTTCGTTTCGAGCCGGCCCGGCCGTCGTTCGGGCAACTTTATGGCTTGCACAATACGGCCGATGCGCTGGACCTGAAGTCCAGCGTCGCACTGGTGCTCGACGCCGACACCAACGAGGTGCTGTTCAGCAAGAACTCGCAAGCGGTATTGCCGATCGCGTCGCTGACCAAGTTGATGACCGCCGTCGTCGTGACCGAGGCCAATCTGCCGCCGAACGAAATGCTTACCGTCACCGAGGACGATGTCGACACCGAAAAGAACAGCCGCTCGCGGCTGCGGGTGGGCACGACGTTGAGCCGCGAAGAGATGCTGCACCTGGCGCTGATGTCGTCGGAGAACCGCGCTGCGCATGCGCTCGGGCGCGCCTATCCGGGTGGCCTGGAGGCCTTTGTGGCCGCGATGAACCGCAAGGCGCACGAACTCGGCATGAATGACACGCACTATGTCGAGCCCACGGGTCTGTCGAGTCGTAACCAGTCCAGCGCGCGGGACCTTGCCACGCTCGTTCAGGCTGCTCAGCAGTACCCGATCATTCGCGAGTTCTCGACCTCGCCGCAGTACGAGGTCGAACTCGGCCACCGCCCGGCCCAGTTCCGCACCACCAATGCGCTGGTTCGCAACCCGGCCTGGGACATCATTCTGCAAAAGACCGGGTTCATCAACGAGGCCGGACGTTGCATGGTGATGCAAGCGCGCATGGCCGGGCGCAAGCTGATCATGGTGTTCCTGGATTCGGCCGGCAAGTATTCGCGCATCGGCGATGCCGAGCGCGTGCGCCGCTGGGTCAGCGAACTGCCGGCGCATGCGCCGGTGAGCCTGCCGAAGGTCGCCTCGTAAGGCGTTGCGCGATACCGAGAGGCTGCGTCATTGCAACGCTGCCAAGTTGCTCAGCCGCGATAGCCTAGCGCCGTCGAGATCTGCGCTGCGGTCTGCTTGAGGCGCTCCAGCCAGCCCTCCTCCAGCCGATCGGCGGGCGCCGAGATCGACAACCCCGCCACGAGTCTGCCCTGGTCGTCGAGAATGCTGGCCGCCATGCACCGCACCCCCAGCTCGAGCTCTTCGTCGTCGCGCGCAGTACCGTATTGATTCACCCGCGCCAGTTCGCGCTCCAACCGTGCCAGCTCGGTGATGCTGTTGCGCGTATGGCCGGCCAGGCCGGTGCGGGTGGCGTAGGCACGGACGCGCGTCGGATCGTCCTGCGCCAGGAACAATTTGCCGACTGACGTGAGATGCAACGGGGCGCGACCGCCGATCGCGCGCACGACCTGCATGCCCGAGCGTTCGCTGTAAGCGCGTTCGATGTAGATGATTTCGTCGCCCTGGCGCATCGACAGATTGACCGGCTGGTGCGTGAGCTTGTGCAACTCGCGCATCGGGCCGAGTGCGGCGTCGCGCACGTCCAGGCGCACCTTCACCAGGTTTCCCAGCTCCAGCAGACGCATGCCGAGCCGATAGCTGCCCGCCTGCGGCCGATCCACGTAGCGACCGATGGTCAGGTCGTTCAGGATGCGGTGGGCCGTGGACGGATGCAGCCCGGTCTGCTCGCTGATCTTCTTCAGCGAAACCGGATCCGCGCTGGTGGCGAGTACGTCGAGCAACGCGAACGCGCGCTCGAGCACCTGTATCGTCGGAGTCATGTTTTCACTTTTCGCCATGGCTGTCATTGTCCACTACCTGAAGAGAATTTTGTATGGCGAAACCAATGGCAACGATCCGGAACTGATTTCCGTGGCACCGTTGCGTCGTGTGAGGTTGGCCGGCACGCTCACGCTCACGCTCACGAGCACGAGCACGAGCACGAGCACGAGCACGAGCACGAGCACGAGCACGAGCACGAGCACGCGGCTCGCGATGTCCCGGGCGCTGGCGGTCGCGGCGGTCGGGTTCGGGTACTCGTGCTGCGTTGTCCCGGGGCTGGCGCTGGCCGACGTGGCGAGCCCGCCAGGTGGCCCGGCGGCGTTTGCCTACCGAACCTTCGATTTCAGCGCTCCGTCTGCACCGGCGGTGCTTCACTCGGCGCAGTGGCTCCGGATTCCGCGGACCGACGGCCGGCTGACGAGCGCTGACATCGGACTGGTGATCAACGATGCGGATCCGTACTCGGTCGCGGTCGGCGAGTTCTACATCAAGGCCCGCAGGCTTGCGCCCGATCAGGTGCTGCATGTCACTCTGCCCGCCAGGGCCACGCTCACGCCCGAGGAATTCAAGGCCTTGGCCGCTACGGTGGATTCGGCCTTCGGCGGGGCGGTCCAGGCGCTCGCCCTGGCGTGGACCGTTCCCTACGCCGTGAACTGCAACTCGATCACCGGAGCACTCACGCTTGGCTACGATCCGGCGGTGTGTGAGAACACGTGCGCACCGTCGAAGCGTTCGCCGTATTTCGATGCGGCGACATCTCGCCCGTACCGCGACCTGAAGTTGCGCCCCTCGATGCTGCTTGCGGCCGACGATGTCGCGACGGCCAAGGCGATGATCCGGCGCGGCGTTCAGGCCGACGCGAGCCTCGGCTTGGTCGGTGGCCCGCCTGTCAACGCGTATTTCGTCACGACCGATGACCGCGCCCGCAGCGCACGAACGCCCTTCTTTCCACCCCCGGGCCTGTTGCGCCGATGGAATGTCGACGTGCACGTCGACACCACGCAGGCCGTCCACGACGCGCGGCGCGTGCTGCTTTACGAAACCGGTCTGGCGCAGGTCGGGCAACTCGACACCCTCTCGTGGGTGCCTGGCGCGCTCGCCGATCACCTCACCTCGTTCGGTGGCCAGCTTGATGGTGGCAGCGGGCAGATGTCGATCCTTGCCTGGATCACCTCGGGCGCCACGGCGAGCTATGGAACGGTCTCCGAGCCTTGCTCGCACCCGCAGAAGTTCCCGCACCCGCAGGTGCTGTTGCTCAACTACCTGCAGGGCGCCAGTGCCATCGAGGCCTACTGGAAGAGTGTCGCCTGGCCGCAGCAGGGGGTGTTCGTTGGCGAGCCGCTGGCTGCGCCGTTCGCGCACCGGTAGCCGCCCGTCAAGAAAACGCGCGAACCGCCTGCAGCCCGCTGCGTACCGCGCCTTCAAGCGTAGCCGGATACGGCCCGGCGACGTAATCGCCGGCCGCGTGCAGGCCGGGTGCAATGGCCGTCGCGGGCCGTTGCAATCCCGGCGTGCAGCGGAAGGTCGCGCGCTTTTCGATGATGGTTCGAACCTGTTGCAGCGGGCCGCGAAGATGGTCGCCGAGCGCTTCACGCGCCTGGTCCATCGCGGCCTGCGCGGTCGCCTCCAGGCCCCGGTCGACCCATGGCTGCGCGCCGCTGACCACGAACGCGAGCAGGCCGTCGGCGCCGCCGAGCTGGCCGCGGTCGAACACGAACTGCGCCGGCCACCGGGCGTCGGCTCGCAGCGCCAGCATCGGGTCGGGCAGGCGCGCCCCTACGCTGCGCAGGTAGACGGTGACGATCGGCTCGTAGCGCAGCGCAGCCGCCGTGCGCGACCACTCGGGCGCGATCGTCGCGGTCAGGCGCGCGGCTTCGGTCGCGGTGGTGGCGAGCACGACGCGGTCGAATCGCTCACCGTCAATGATCCATGACGTGCCTTGCGCGGCCACCGATCCGACCCGGTGTTGCAGTTGCAACCGAGCGCCGACGCTGGCAAGCCAGCGCAGCGTTGGCTCGGGCAGCAGCGCGCTCAGGCTTGCCCGTGGCAGCAGCAAGTCCGCCGAACCCGGGCCGGAAAACAGCGCGTCTTTCAGGACCCGCAGGAACACCGCGGCGCTCGCGTCGCTCGCAGCCGTGTTCAGCGCTGCCACGCACAGCGGATCGATCAGGTCGTTGCGCACGGACAGCGGCAGACGCGCAGTGAGCTTGGCCACGCTCAGGGACCGGTGACAGCGAAAGCCGCGCAGCGCCCAGTGCGTGGCGGCTGCGAGCAGCGCAAGGCGGTCCCGGACTCGCCAACTTCGCTGGCGCAACACCGCAGCCGCGAACGCGGCGATCGGCGCACCGCCAGCCAGCCGCAGACCGACACCGTTCGGATCGGCGATGCACAACGGCGCGCGCAAGAACGCCCGATCGACCGACACGCCGACCGTGTGCAGCAACTCGAGCGTGTCGACGTAGGCGCCGATCAGAATGTGCTGTCCGTTGTCTAGCGCCAGGTCCGCGGCGTCGACGCCGCGCGCACGACCACCGAGCTGCGGCGCCATCTCGAACACCGTGACGACATGGCCGTGCCGCACGGCCTCCACGGCGGCCGCGAGGCCGGCCCAGCCGCCGCCGATCACCGCCACACTGCGGCTCGCCGACTTCGGTGTCACTAGCGTCCGCGCCAGTTCGTGCGCATCGCGATCCACAGCTTGCGCAGTGGCGTGAGCGACGTGCGCTGGTGCAACACCTGGAAGTTGTCGGCCTCGATCTCGCGCAACAGCGTGCGATAGATGTTGGCCATCATCACGCCGGGCTTCTGGGCGCGTGCGTCGGCCTCGGGCAGCAGCGCGAACGCTTCGTCGTAGCAGCGGTGCGCGCGCTCGGCCTGGAACTTCATCAGCGCGGTGAAACGCTCGCTGTAGCCGCGGGTCAGTACCTCCTGCGCCTTGACATCGAACTGCTTCAGTTCGGCCATCGGCAGGTAGATGCGTCCGCGCCGGGCGTCGTCACCGACGTCGCGAATGATGTTGGTGAGCTGCATCGCCAGTCCCAACCGGTGGGCGTAGGCGGTGGTTGCTTGCTGGGTGCGGCCGAAGATGCCCGCGGCCACTTCGCCAACCACGCCGGCCACCAGATGGCAATAGCGCGCCAGACCGGCGAAGTCGAGGTAGCGCGACTGCTCGAGATCCATCTGGCAGCCGTCGATCACGGCCTGCAGGTGCTCGGCGCGAATGTCGTAGGCCGAAACGTGGGGCATCAGCGCCCTCATGGCCGGGTGGCTGGGCTGGCCCGCGAAGGCCGACCCAACCTCCTTGCGCCACCACGCGAGCTTGACCGCGGCGACACCCGGGTCGGTGACCTCGTCGACCACGTCGTCGACCTCGCGGCAAAACGCGTAGAACGCCGTGATCGCGGCGCGCCGCGGCGGCGGCAGGAACAAGAACGCGTAGTAGAAGCTAGAGCCGCTGTGCGTGGCCCTGTCCTGAACGTACTGCTCCGGTGTCATGCCGGCCTGCTTGCAGACCTTGCGGCCGTCGGGCTCATGCGCAAGGCGCGCCACAGCATCGATGGGGCGTCGTGCCAGCGCAGGGTGGGGCGGACCCGCAGCGTGGCGCAGTCGATCGCGTCGATTCTTTCGAGCACGCGCAGGCCGCCTTGCACGACGAGTCGCAGCTCCCAACCGGCTCGGCCGGCAATGGCATGCACCAGCGGCGCACCGGCGACCATCCGTTCACGCGCCCAGGCCACCATCTCGGCAACCAGCGCGCGCACGTTCGGCGTGTCGCGCCGGTCCAGCAGGTCCTGCGCGGCCACGCCGTGGCGGGCGCAATCGGCGGCCGGCAGGTACAGGCGGCCGCGGCGCGTGTCGACGCTCAAGTCTTGCCAGAAGTTGGTGAGTTGCAGCGCGGTGCAGATGGCGTCCGACTGGTTCAGGGCGCTTGATTCGGTCACGCCATACAGGTGCAGCAGCAATCGGCCGACCGGGTTGGCCGAGCGGCGGCAATAGTCGAGCAACTCGGCGCGATCGGCATAGGCATGCTTCACGACATCCTGCTCGAACGCGCCGAGCAGGTCGGCGAGCAGGGCGACCGGCAGCGAGTGACGGATCTGGACGATGCGCAAGGGTTCGAACACCTGCGGCCAGCGCGGCGAAGTCCGCGTGCCAGCGTAAACCGCCTGCAGATCGGCGCGGTAGTCGGCAAGGTCGGCCAGGCGCCTTGCCGGCGCCACATCGCCTTCGTCGGCAAGGTCGTCTGCCGTGCGTGCAAAAGCATAGATGGCCGAGACAGCGGGGCGCATTGCCGGCGGGCACAGCCACGATGCGACGGGAAAGTTCTCGTAGTGGTCGATGCTCACGGCAGCGATTGTCCACGTTGCGGGCTCCTGCCGAGGCCCGGATGCCGTCGCGCCGCCGTCGCCGCTCGGCCGGTTTCGTCTCGAACCGGCGCCATGGGATGCCGCCGGCGCGACCCGCTAAAATAGCGGGCTTACCGAATCGCAGCCTTTGACGCAAGGGTCGCCGGACCTTGCAGGAGAAGGCGGCCCGTTGTTCTGTTGACACCCGCGCGGGTGGCGAAATTGGTAGACGCACCAGGTTTAGGTCCTGACGCCAGCGATGGTGTGCGGGTTCGAGTCCCGCCCCGCGCACCAGCCAAGCATCCCTAGAGAGCCCACACATCATGTCCGTCCAAGTTGAAACCCTCGACAAGCTCGAGCGCCGCATCACGCTGACGCTGGCTGCCGCCACCATCAACTCCGAGGTCGAGTCGCGCCTGAGAAAGCTCTCGCGCACCGTCAAGGCCGATGGCTTTCGCCCGGGCAAGGTGCCGATGAGCGTGGTCGCACAGCGCTATGGCTACTCGGTGCACTACGAGGTGATGAACGACAAGGTCGGGCAGGTGTTCTCCGAGGCCGTCAACGAGGCGAAATTGCGTGTGGCCGGTGCGCCGCGCATCGCCGAGAAGGAGGGGGCTCCCGAAGGCCAAATGGCGTTCGACGCGACCTTCGAGGTCTACCCCGAAGTCAAGCTCGGCGACCTCGGTACCGTCGAGGTCGAACGCGTATCGACCGAAGTGACCGAGGCAGCGATCGACAAGACGGTCGACATCCTGCGCAAGCAGCGCCGGACCTTCGCCCAACGGCCGGCAACCGAGCCCGCTGCAGAGGGTGACCGCGTGACGATCGATTTCGAAGGCAAGATCGACGGCGTTGCGTTCGACGGCGGTGCTGCGACCGGCTTCCAGTTCCTGATCGGCGAAGGCCAGATGCTCGAGCAGTTCGACGCCGCGGTGCGCGGCATGAAGGCGGGCGAATCGAAGACTTTTGCGCTGCAGTTTCCGGCTGACTATCAGGGCAAGGACGTGGCCGGCAAGGAGGCCGATTTCCTGGTTACGCTGAAGAAGATCGAAGCGCAGCATCTGCCCGAAGTGAACGATGCGTTCGCCAAGTCGCTTGGCATCGCCAACGCCAGCGTCGAAGCGCTGCGCGCCGACGTCAAGAAGAATCTCGAGCGCGAGGTGAAGTCACGGGTGCTTGCACGCAACAAGGCTGGCGTGATGGACGCGCTGTTGAAGTTGGCCGAACTCGACGTGCCCAATGCGCTGGTTGCCTCCGAGGCCGAGCGCATGATCGAAGGGGCACGCGCCGACCTGAAGAAGCGCGGTGTCAAGGATGCCGAGACGGCGCCGATCCCGGCCGATATCTTTCAGCCGCAAGCCGAAAAGCGCGTGCGCCTGGGTCTGGTGGTCGGTGAGTTGGTTCGCAGCCACAACCTGCAGGCCAGGCCCGACCAGTTGCAGGCCCACATCGAAGAGATGGCACAGAGCTACGAGAAGCCGTCGGAAGTCGTGCGCTGGTACCTCGGCGATCGGCAGCGCCTGGCAGAGGTCGAGGCGGTGGTGGTCGAAAACAACGTCGCCGAGTTCGTGCTGGGCAAGGTGAAGGTCATCGACAAGGTGCTCCCGTTCGATGAACTGATGACGGGGTGACACGACGCCGCCGCATGCTGGGGCGCCGCCGTGAGGCTGGCGCCCCTTTTCGCTCTCGCAGGTGACCTGGCGGAGCAATGTCGGGCGCGGGCTTGTGCCGACATAATCGACCCCAAGATCACCCTTATCCCATTGCAAGGAATTCCATGAGCGCGCTTGAAACCAACGGTCTGGGCATGGTTCCCATCGTCATCGAAACGTCGGGCCGTGGTGAACGCGCGTACGACATCTACAGTCGCCTGCTGCGCGAGCGCATCATCTTCCTGGTCGGTCCCGTGAACGATCAGTCGGCCAACCTGGTGGTGGCCCAGATGCTCTTTCTCGAGAGCGAAAACCCCGACAAGGACATCTACCTCTACATCAACTCGCCCGGCGGTTCGGTGAGCGCGGGCATGTCGATCTTCGACACCATGCAGTTCGTCAAGCCCGACGTGTCGACCATGTGCCTGGGCATGGCGGCCAGCATGGGATCGTTCCTGTTGATGGCCGGTGCCAAGGGCAAGCGGGTCGCGCTGCCGAATTCTCGGGTGATGATCCATCAACCGTCCGGTGGGGCGCAGGGCCAGGCCACTGATATCGAGATCCATGCTCGCGAGATCCTCAAGACGCGCGAACAGTTGAACCTGATCTACGCCGAGCGCACCGGCCAGCCGATCGAGAAGATTCGTGCCGACATGGAGCGCGACATGTTCATGGACCCGGTCGAGGCCAAGGCCTACGGTCTGATTGACCAGGTGCTGACCCACCGCAGCCCGCCAGTCGCCGCCTGACACTTGTTTTCCGGAGAGCAGCCAGAGAATCGGTGCCAGCAACAACGCCGCAGACGGGGCCTTTTTCGACCCGAAGGCCCCGTTTTCTTTTGAACTATCATTCGGCAAACCCTGCCTCTACGCCCCGAAACACCCACTTCTATGGCCGACAAAAAAGGCACTTCCGGCGAAAAAGTTCTTTACTGCTCCTTTTGCGGCAAGAGCCAGCACGAGGTGAAGAAACTCATCGCCGGGCCGAGCGTGTTCATCTGCGACGAGTGCATCGAGCTGTGCAACGACATCATCCGCGATGAAGTGCCCGCCGACGGCGCAGACGCGAAGGTCGCCAAGTCAGACTTGCCCGTGCCCAGCGAGATCAAGGACAGCCTCGATCAGTACGTGATCGGGCAAGAGGTGGCCAAGCGAACGCTGTCGGTGGCGGTTTACAACCACTACAAGCGGCTCAAGCACATGAGCCACACGAAAGACGAGATCGAGCTTTCCAAGAGCAACATCCTGCTGATCGGGCCGACGGGTTCGGGCAAGACGCTGCTGGCGCAAACGCTGGCGCGCTTGCTGAATGTGCCGTTCGTGATCGCCGATGCCACCACGTTGACCGAAGCCGGCTATGTGGGCGAAGACGTCGAGAACATCATCCAGAAGTTGCTGCAGAACTGTGGCTACGACGTCGAGAAGGCGCAGCGCGGCATCGTCTACATCGACGAGATCGACAAGATCAGCCGCAAGGCCGACAACCCGTCGATCACGCGCGACGTGTCTGGCGAAGGCGTGCAGCAGGCGCTGCTCAAGCTGGTCGAAGGCACGATGGCCTCGGTGCCGCCGCAGGGCGGGCGCAAACACCCGAACCAGGATTTTCTGCAGATCGACACGACCAACATCCTGTTCATCTGCGGCGGCGCCTTCGACGGCCTTGAAAAGGTGATCCAGAACCGCTCCGAAAAGTCGGGCATCGGTTTCGGTGCAACGGTTCACACGAAGAGCGAACGCCGCGTGTCCGAGGTGTTCCGCGACGTCGAACCCGAAGACCTGATCAAGTTCGGCCTGATTCCCGAACTCGTCGGGCGCCTTCCGGTGGTGGCCACGCTCGGTGAATTGACCGACGACGCGCTGGTGCGCATCCTGACCGAGCCGAAGAACGCTCTCGTCAAGCAGTACCAGAAGTTGTTCGCGATGGACGGTGTGGAACTCGAGATTCGACCCTCGGCGTTGCAGGCCATCGCGCGCAAGGCGCTGGCGCGCAAGATCGGGGCGCGCGGCCTGCGATCGATCATGGAACAGTCGCTCATCGACACGATGTTCGATTTGCCGTCGCTCGACGGCGTGGCCAAGGTCGTGCTCGACGAGCACACGATCGAAGACGAAGCCAAACCGCTGCTCGTGTACCGCGAACACAAGGCCAGCGCCTGAAGCGCGCGTTCAGTACCCGTCCGGTTTCAGCCTGCTGCGATTGCGGGCTTCTTGCAATTCACTGCTTGAGCCTTAGATCGGCTTGAGAAAGAGAGGATTCTTCAATGTCCGGACATCCCGTTTTGCCCGCCGAAAAGATCACCCTGCCGCTGCTGCCGTTGCGAGACGTGGTGGTGTTTCCCCACATGGTGATCCCGCTGTTCGTGGGCCGTCCCAAGTCGATCAAGGCGCTCGAGGTGGCGATGGAGGCCGGTCGCCAGATCATGCTGGTGGCCCAAAAGGCCGCCGGCAAGGACGAGCCCAAGCCCGACGACATGTTCGAGGTTGGGTGCGTCTCGAGCATCTTGCAGATGCTGAAGCTTCCCGATGGCACGGTGAAGGTGCTGGTCGAGGGCATTCAACGTGCCAACACCCACAGCATCAGCGATAACGGCGAGTACTTCGTCGCCGACGTTACGCCGGTGCCGCCCGAGGTCGACACCAAACCCGAGATCGAGGCGCTGCGCCGCGCGGTCACCCAGCAGTTCGATCAATACGTCAAGCTCAACAAGAAGATTCCGCCGGAGATCCTGACGTCGATCGCAGGGATCGATGATGCGGGTCGGCTGGCCGACACGATCGCCGCGCACTTGCCGCTGAAACTCGAGAACAAGCAGTCGGTGCTCGACCTGTACGCGGTCGACAAGCGGCTCGAGAAATTGCTCGAGCAACTCGAGCACGAGGTCGACATCCTGCAGGTCGAAAAGCGCATTCGTGGCCGCGTCAAGCGTCAGATGGAAAAGAGCCAGCGCGAGTACTACCTGAACGAGCAGGTCAAGGCGATCCAGAAGGAACTCGGTGACGGCGAAGATGGCGCCGACATGGAGGAACTCGAGAAGAAGATCGTCGCTGCGAAGATGCCCAAGGAGGCGCGCAAGAAGGTCGATGCCGAGTTCAAGAAACTCAAGCTGATGTCGCCGATGTCGGCCGAAGCGACCGTGGTGCGCAACTACATCGACACGCTGGTGAACCTGCCGTGGGCGAAGAAGACCAAGATCAAGCACGATCTGGCCTTCGCCGAACAGGTCCTCAATGAAGACCACTATGGCCTGGACAAGGTCAAGGACCGCATCCTCGAATACCTTGCGGTGCAGCAGCGCGTCGACAAGGTCAAGTCACCGATTCTGTGTCTCGTCGGCCCGCCGGGCGTGGGCAAGACCTCGCTCGGCCAAAGCGTGGCGCGCGCCACAGGGCGCAAGTTCGTGCGCATGGCCTTGGGCGGCGTGCGTGACGAGGCGGAGATTCGCGGACACCGAAGAACCTACATCGGCTCGATGCCGGGCAAGGTGCTGCAGAGCCTGACCAAGATCGGTACGAAGAATCCGCTGTTTCTTCTCGACGAGATCGACAAACTGGGCATGGACTTCCGTGGCGACCCATCGAGCGCGCTGCTCGAAGTGCTCGACCCGGAACAGAACCACACGTTCAGCGACCACTACGTGGAGGTCGACTTCGACCTGTCCGACACGATGTTCATCGCGACATCGAACTCGATGAACATTCCTCCAGCGTTGCTCGACCGCATGGAAGTGATCCGCCTGTCGGGTTACACCGAAGACGAGAAGGTCAATATCGCGTTGCGCTACCTGCTGCCCAAGCAGGCCAAGAACAACGGTGTGCGCGACGACGAGATGGAAATCACCGAGTCGGCCGTGCGCGGCATCGTGCGCTACTACACCCGTGAAGCGGGCGTGCGGTCGCTCGAACGCGAGATCAGCAAGATCTGCCGCAAGGTCGTGAAGGCGACTCAACTCAAGCAGGTCACGGCCAAGGTCGTCGTCACCGACGAGAACCTGAACGAATACCTGGGCGTGCGCAAGTTCGACTACGGTCAAGCCGAAAAGAAGAATCAGGTCGGGCAGGTCGTCGGCCTGGCGTGGACCGAAGTGGGCGGCGATCTGCTGACGATCGAAGCTGCGGTGATGCCGGGCAAGGGCAACATCATTCGCACCGGGCAACTCGGCGATGTGATGAAGGAGTCGGTCGAGGCCGCACGCTCGGTGGTGCGCAGCCGCGCCCGGCGCCTTGGCATCAAGGACGAAATGTTCGAGAAGCGCGATGTGCACATCCACGTTCCCGACGGTGCGACACCGAAAGACGGGCCGAGCGCCGGCGCAGCGATGACGACGGCGTTCGTGTCTGCGCTCACCGGGATTCCGGTGCGCGCCAACGTGGCCATGACTGGCGAAATCACGCTTCGCGGTGAGGTCACGGCGATTGGCGGGCTGAAAGAAAAGCTGCTCGCGGCGCATCGTGGCGGCATCACCACCGTGATCATTCCCGAAGAGAACGTGAAGGATCTGCAGGAGATTCCCGAGAACGTGAAGAACAAGCTCGAGATCGTGCCGGTCAAGTGGATCGATCGCGTACTCGAGGTGGCGCTTGAGACCGTGCCGCAACCGCTGCCAGATGACGAGCCTGTGAAGGCGGCGGCCGAACCGGCCAAGCCCGCTGCGCCGGCGGCGGGCACGGAGTTGCTGACACACTGACGAAGGCATCAAGCCGGTTTGCGTGCCGGCGTTTTTACAGCCTATAATGCGGGCTCTTTCGGTGGTTCACGCCGACAAGAAATGCGGGAGTAGCTCAGTTGGTAGAGCGCAACCTTGCCAAGGTTGAGGTCGAGAGTTCGAGACTCTTCTCCCGCTCCAGATTCAGAAAAAGGGAAGCCCGGTGCTTCCCTTTTTTCTGCCTAGAATGTCTTGCTCGGTAGACACAACGGCGCGATAGCAAAGCGGTTATGCACCGGATTGCAAATCCGTTCAGCCCGGTTCGACTCCGGGTCGCGCCTCCAGAGCCACCTGGGTTCTGCTACGGTACGCCGGCTGGTTTTTCAAGGCGCAGAACAGGTCGGTATCGATAAGCGCATGCCGCCCGGGTGGTGAAATCGGTAGACACAGCGGACTTAAAATCCGCCGCCACTCGAAAGAGGGCGTACGGGTTCGATGCCCGTCCCGGGCACCACCGTGACACAGGGCGCGCCGGCCATTAGATTGCCAGTCGCTCGACGGCGGTTTCCAGCAACCCAGGGCATAGCGCCAACAGCAGCCGCATCGTGTCGATTGAGCCCGTGCTTCTCACGCGCACCACCGCCACTGCATCGGTCACTGCGCCAGAGCCTGACCATAACGACGCGACACGCGCGGCAATCGCCGAGGCCGTGTCGATCAAGTTCACCTCTTCACCGAGCAGCGACCGGATCGTGTCGGCGACGAAGGAATAGTGCGTACAACCCAGCACCAGCGTGTCGACATCGGCCTCGCGCACACGGTCGCAGAACGGTCGCAAGGCGTCCAGCAATCCGGGGCCGCGAATCGTGCCGCGCTCGATTACCGTGGCCAGGCCATGGCAGGGCACCACGTGCACCAAAAACCCGACCGCGTGGTCGGCGATCAGTTGCCGCAGGCGTTCGCTGGCCGCGGTGGTCGGCGTGGTCATCACCGCGATACGGCGCGTTCGAGAATGCGCCGCAGCGGGCTTGATGCCGGGCTCGACGCCGACGAACGTCAAGGTCGGCCACTGCCGGCGCAGGTGCGATATGCCGAGCACCGTGGCGGTATTGCACGCGACCACGATGATGCGTGCGCCTTGCTCTTGGAGGTATCCGACGATGCGTTCGCATCGATCGAGAACCTGCGCCACCGGCCGTTCACCGTAGGGCGCATGCGAGACGTCGCCGACATAGACCATCGGCGCCAAGGGCAAACGCAGATGCAATGCGCGCAGCACCGACAGACCACCGACGCCGGAGTCGAAAACTCCGATGCAAGGCTGCGCGTTCGGGTCGGCAGTTGATTGGTCAAGCTGCGTGGTCTTCATGACCCGCGAAGTCTATTCGGCGCGTTCGGATAAAATAGCACGATCGTTCGTTTTTGCGCTTTGTCCGCCGCATGACAGGTCGTAAACGACCCGCGAACTAGAATTGGATCAACCCAAAATTACCCAGCTTCAGGAGCCCGTTGCATGAAGGTTCTCGTCCCTGTCAAACGCGTTGTCGACTACAACGTCAAGGTTCGCGTGAAGAGCGATGGCAGCGGTGTCGACATCGCCAACGTCAAGATGAGCATGAACCCCTTCGACGAGATCGCCATCGAAGAGGCCGTGCGCTTGAGAGAAAAGGGCGTGGTCACCGAAGTGGTAGCGGTGTCGTGCGGCGTCACCCAGTGCCAGGAGACGCTGCGCACCGCGATGGCCATCGGCGCCGACCGCGCGATCCTGGTCGAGACCCCCGATGAACTGCAGCCGCTGGCCGTGGCCAAGCTGCTCAAGGCGCTGGTCGACAAGGAGCAGCCCGGCCTCGTCATCCTCGGCAAGCAGGCCATCGACGATGACTGCAACCAGACCGGCCAGATGCTCGCTGCACTGTGCGATCTGCCACAGGCGACGTTCGCCTCCAAGGTCGAGTTGTCGGCCGATTCGGTCAGCGTCACCCGCGAGGTCGACGGCGGTTCCGAAACCCTCAAGCTCAGCCTGCCCGCGATCGTCACCACCGACCTGCGCCTGAACGAACCGCGCTACGTGACGCTGCCCAACATCATGAAGGCCAAGAAGAAGCCGATGGAGATACTCAAGCCTGCCGATCTCGGGGTGGACATCAAGGCCCACCTCAAGACCCTCAAGGTCAGCGAGCCGCCCAAGCGCAGCGCCGGCATCAAGGTGCCCGACGTGGCGACGCTGGTCTCCAAACTCAAGAACGACGCGAAGGTGATCTGAGATGGCTACGCTGGTGATTGCCGAACACGACAACCGCACGGTCAAGGGTGCGACGCTCAACACCGTGACCGCCGCACTCGAAATCGTCAAGAGCGGCGGTGGCGACGTGCATGTGCTGATCGCCGGATCGAACGCCGGCGGCGCTGCGGCAGCCGCCGCCAAGATCGCCGGAGTGAGCAAGGTGCTGCACGCCGACGCCGCGTACTTCGAGCACGGCTTGGCCGAGAACATCGCGTCTCAGGTGCTCGCGTTGGCCAAGGACTACAGCCACATCCTGTTTCCGGCCACGGCCGCGGGCAAGAACGTCGCGCCGCGCGTGGCGGCCAAGCTCGACGTCGGCCAGATCTCCGACATCACCAAGGTCGATGCCGCCGACACCTTCGAGCGCCCGATCTACGCAGGCAACGCGGTGGCCACGGTGCAGAGCCTGGACGCGGTCAAGGTCATCACCGTGCGCACCACCGGCTTCGACCCGGCGGCCGCCAGTGGCGGCTCGGCCGCGGTTGAAACCGTCGCCGCGGTGGCCGACTCCGGCAAGTCGGTGTTCGTCGGCAGCGAGATCGCCAGGAACGACCGGCCCGAACTCACCGCGGCCAAGATCATCGTCTCGGGCGGCCGGGCGCTGGGCAGCAGCGACAAGTTCAACGAGGTGCTCACGCCACTGGCCGACAAGCTCGGCGCCGCGCTCGGCGCCAGCCGCGCCGCCGTCGACGCTGGCTACGCGCCCAACGACTGGCAGGTCGGGCAGACCGGCAAGATCGTCGCGCCCCAGCTCTACATCGCCGCCGGCATCAGTGGCGCGATTCAGCACCTGGCCGGCATGAAGGACTCCAAGGTGATCGTCGCGATCAACAAGGACCCGGAGGCGCCGATCTTCAGTGTTGCCGACTACGGGCTGGAGGCCGACTTGTTCGTCGCCGTGCCCGAACTGGTGAAGGCCTTGGGCTGATCCGGCGGATTGCCGCCGGGAAGACCAGAAGAAAGGGCGCGCAACGCCGGTTGTCGCGCCCTCGTTCCATCAGGAGATTGTTCATGACCTACCGCGCGCCCGTCAAAGACATGCTGTTTTGCATGAAGGAACTCGCCGGCCTCGAACAAGTGACGCAGCTGCCCGGTTTCGAGGACGCCGGCATCGAGACCGCGCAAGCCGTGCTTGAAGAATGCGCCAGGTTCAACGAAGGCGTGGTGGCGCCATTGAATGTGGATGGCGACAAGTACCCTTCATCGTTCGAGAACGGCGTGGTCACCACCACGCCGGGTTTCAAGCAGGCGTTTCGCCAGTTCGGGGAAGGCGGCTGGCAGGGCCTGCAACATCCGGCCGAGTTCGGTGGCCAGGGCCTGCCCAAGACCATCGGCGCGGCGTGCATCGAGATGCTCAACAGTGCCAGTCTCAGCTTTGCCTTGTGCCCGCTGTTGACTGACGGCGCGATCGAGGCCCTGCTGACCGCCGGTTCGCCCGAGCAGCAGGCCCTGTACCTGCCGAAGATGATCTCCGGCGAATGGACCGGCACGATGAACCTGACCGAGCCGCAGGCCGGTTCCGACCTCGCCATGGTGCGCACGCGCGCCGAGCCGCAACCCGATGGCAGCTACAAGCTGTTCGGCACGAAGATCTTCATCACCTACGGTGAGCACGACATGGCGGCCAACATCGTGCACCTGGTGCTGGCGCGCGTCAGCGGCGCGCCCGAAGGTGTGAAGGGCATCAGCCTGTTCATCGTGCCCAAGTTCATGGTGAACGCCGACGGCTCGCTCGGCGCGCGCAACGACGCGCACTGCGTGAGCATCGAGCACAAGCTCGGCATCAAGGCGAGCCCGACCGCGGTGCTTCAGTTCGGTGACCATGGCGGGGCCATCGGGACTCTCGTCGGCGCCGAGAACCGCGGCCTCGAGTACATGTTCATCATGATGAACGCGGCACGCTACGCGGTGGGCATGCAGGGCATCGCGGTGGCCGAGCGCGCTTACCAGAAGGCGGCGGCGTTCGCGAAAGAGCGCGTCCAGTCGCGCCCGGTCGACGGCTCAATGCCTGGCAGTGCAGCGATCATTCACCACCCCGACGTGAAGCGCATGCTGATGACGATGCGGGCCTACACCGAAGGCTGCCGCGCGATGGCGATCACGGCCGCTGCGGCCTTCGACGCGTCGCACCATCACGCCGATGCCGAGGTGCGCCAGCAGAACCAGGCGTTCTACGAATTCATGGTGCCGCTGATCAAGGGCTACAGCACCGAGATGAGCGTGGAGGTTGCGAGCCTGGGCATCCAGGTGCACGGCGGCATGGGGTTCATCGAGGAAACTGGCGCGGCCCAATACCTGCGCGACGCGCGCATCCTGCCCATCTACGAAGGCACCACCGCGATCCAGGCCAACGACCTGGTCGGGCGCAAGACCGCACGCGACGGCGGGCGTACACCCAAGGCGATCGCGCTGCAGATCGCGGCGACCGAGCGTGAACTTGCCGCGCACGACAGCGCCGCCGCGCGCTCGATGCACAAGCGCCTGGGTGCGGCGCGCGTGGCGTTCGAGCAGGCCGTGGACTACATCGCCGGTGACGCGAGCGCGAACCACAAGTACGCCGGCTCCGTGCCGTACCTGATGCTTGCCGGCAACGTGGTCGCCGGGTGGCAGATGGCGCGCGCGTTGATCGTTGCCGAGCGCCAGCTCGCCCGAGGCGAGGGCGACGCGGCGTTCCTGAACGCCAAGGTCTCGACCGCACGCTTCTATGCCGAACACCTGCTGAGCAAGGCGCCGGGCCTGCGCGATTCGATCGTCGAGGGCGGCGAAAGCGTCGGCGCTTTGGCGATCGACGCTTTCTGACGCTGCTTCAATTTCAACCCACCACCAACCCGCGCCGCGGGTGAAAGACCAGCCCATGGCCCTGCCCGGAGTTCTCGGTTCGCTGCCGCTGCCCATCATCGGCGCGCCGTTGTTCATCATCAGCAACCCCAGGCTCGTGATCGAGCAGTGCAAGGCCGGCGTGGTCGGCGCGATGCCCGCGCTGAATGCGCGGCCCGCAGAACAGCTCGACGACTGGTTGGCCGAGATCACCGAGACGCTCGCCGCGCACAACAAGGCCCACCCCGACCGCCCGGCTGCGCCGTTCGCGATCAACCAGATCGTCCACAAGAGCAACGACCGGCTCGAACACGACATGCAGATGTGCGCCAAGTACAAGGTGCCGATCGTGATCACGTCGCTGGGCGCTCGCACCGATGTCAACGATGCGGTGCACGCCTGGGGCGGCGTGGTGCTGCACGACATCATCAACAACTTCTTCGCCAGGAAGGCGATCGAGAAGGGCGCCGACGGCCTGATCGCGGTGGCCGCGGGCGCCGGCGGGCACGCCGGCGTCAAGAGCCCGTTCGCGCTGATCCAGGAGATCCGCGAGTGGTTCGATGGCCCGGTCGCCTTGAGCGGCTCGATCGCCAGTGGCGGCGCGGTACTGGCCGCGCAGGCCATGGGTGCCGACTTCGCCTACATCGGCTCGGCGTTCGTCGCCACCGAAGAAGCGCGCGCGGTCGAAGGCTACAAGCAGATGATCGTCGACAGCAACAGCGACGACATCGTCTACAGCAACCTGTTCACCGGCGTGCACGGCAACTACCTGAAAGGCTCGATCCGCAACGCCGGCCTCGACCCCGACAATCTGCCCGAAAGCGATCCGAGCAAGATGAACTTCGGCGGCGACTCGAAAAAGGCCTGGAAAGACATCTGGGGTTGTGGCCAGGGCATCGGGGCGATCAAGTCGGTACAGCCCGCGGCCGAACTGATCGCTCGTCTGAACCGCGAATACCAGGCCGCGCGACAACGCGTGGTGGCGCGCTGATCAGCAACCTGACTCCGAGTGGTTCTGTGCGACGCGAGAGCATCGGTGTCGCGCACCCCGGTGGTAAAGTCGCCCCCTTGAATTGAAACAGGGTCCTTCCCGTCCCCTTGCTGGCAACAGTCAAGGCGGGTCGCTTCTCCGCCAGTGGTCTAGCCGCGCCGCGGAAGGTTTTTCAACCCACTACCGCACCGGAAACCGGTGTGAAAGGTGAGCGAGATGATGCAGGAATCCAGGTCGAACTCGTACCTGTTCGGAGGCAATGCGCCGTACGTCGAGGAGATGTACGAGGCCTACCTCGACAACCCCGGGTCGGTGCCCGACAACTGGCGCAGCTACTTCGACGCGCTGCAACACGTGCCCGCGGTCGATGGCTCGACGGCCCGCGACGTGGCCCATGCACCGGTCGTCGAATCGTTTGCGCAGCGCGCCAAGGCCGGCACGTTCGGCAGCAAGGCGTCGAGCGCCGATCTGGCGGTCGCACGCAAGCAGGTTCATGTCCAGTCGCTGATCGCGGCGTATCGGTTCCTCGGCTCGCGCTGGGCCGACCTCGACCCACTCAAGCGCCAGGAGCGACCGAAGATTCCCGAGCTCGAACCCGCGTTCTACGATCTGAGCGAGTCCGACATGGACATCGTCTTCAGCGCAACCAACACCTATTTCTCGACCTCCGAGAACATGACGCTGCGCGAGATCGTGCAGGCGCTGCGCGAAACGTACTGCGGTTCGATCGGTGCCGAGTACATGCACGTCACCGCACCGGCCGAGAAGCGTTGGTGGCAGGAGCGGCTGGAATCGATCCGCTCCAAGCCGAGCTTCAACGCCGAGGCCAAGAAGCACATCCTCGACCGGCTCACAGCGGCCGAGGGCCTGGAGCGCTACCTGCACACCAAGTACGTTGGCCAGAAGCGTTTCTCGCTCGAAGGCGGCGAGAGCTTCATCGCGTCGATGGACGAACTGGTGCAGCGCGCCGGCGTCAAGGGGGTGCAGGAGATCGTCATCGGCATGGCGCACCGGGGCCGGCTCAACGTGCTCGTGAACACGCTGGGCAAGATGCCCAAGGACCTGTTCGCCGAGTTCGACCACACCGCGCCCGAGGCGTTGCCGTCGGGTGACGTGAAGTACCACCAGGGTTTCTCCAGCGACATCACCACCGCCGGCGGTCCGGTGCACCTGAGCCTGGCGTTCAACCCCTCGCACCTGGAGATCGTCAACCCCGTCGTCGAGGGTTCGGTCAAGGCGCGCCTGGACCGGCGTGGCGACGCCGAAGGTGCTTCGGTGCTGCCCATCATCGTGCACGGTGATGCGGCCTTCGCCGGCCAGGGCGTGGTGATGGAAACGCTGGCGCTGGCGCAGACGCGTGGCTACTACACCGGCGGCACGGTCCATGTGGTCATCAACAACCAGATCGGCTTCACCACCAGCGACCCGCGCGACACGCGTTCGACGCTGTACTGCACCGACGTCGTCAAGATGATCGAGGCACCGGTGCTGCACGTGAACGGCGATGACCCCGAGGCGGTCGTTCTGTGCACGCAGCTCGCGCTCGACTACCGGCAGGAGTTCAACAAGGACGTGGTGGTCGACATCGTCTGCTTCCGCAAGCTCGGCCACAACGAGCAGGACACCCCGGCGCTGACGCAGCCGCTGATGTACAAGAAGATCGCTCAGCACCCCGGCACCCGCAAGCTGTACGGCGAGAAGCTGGTGGCGCAGGGCGTGCTGCCGGCCGACGGCCCCGACGCGATGGTCAAGGCCCTTCGCGCCGCAATGGACGCCGGCAGGAGCAGCTACGACCCGGTGCTCACCAACTACAAGAGCAAGTACGCGGTCGACTGGGCGCCGTTTCTCGGCAAGAAATGGACCGATGCCGCGGATACCGCGCTGCCGCTGTCCGAGATCAAGCGTCTGGCCGAACGCATCACCACGTTGCCGCCCGCCTTCAAGGCCCACACGCTGGTCGAGAAGGTGCTGGCCGACCGCGCCGCGATGGGCCGCGGCGAGATCAACGTCGACTGGGGCATGGGCGAGCACCTCGCGTTCGCGTCGCTCGTGGCGAGCGGCTATGCCGTTCGTCTGTCGGGCGAAGACAGCGGTCGCGGCACGTTCACGCACCGTCACTCTGTGCTGCACGACCAGAACCGCGAGAAGTGGGACGAAGGCACCTACACGCCGCTGCAAAACGTGGCCGAGGGCCAGGCGCCCTTCGTCGTCATCGACTCGATCCTTTCCGAAGAAGCGGTGCTCGGCTTCGAGTACGGCTATGCGTCGGCCGAGCCCAACACGCTGGTGATCTGGGAGGCGCAGTTCGGCGACTTCGTCAACGGCGCGCAGGTCGTGATCGACCAGTTCATTGCCTCGGGCGAAGTGAAGTGGGGCCGCGCCAACGGCATCACATTGATGCTGCCGCATGGCTACGAAGGCCAGGGCCCCGAGCATTCGTCGGCGCGCCTGGAGCGCTTCATGCAACTCGCCGCCGACAACAACATGCAGATCGTGCAGCCGACCTCGGCCAGCCAGATCTTCCATGTGTTGCGCCGCCAGATGGTGCGCATGTTCCGCAAGCCACTGATACTCATGACACCCAAGTCGCTGCTGCGCGCCAAGGATGCTGGCTCGCCGCTCACCGACTTCACCAAGGGCGAGTTCAAGACCGTGATCGGCGAGGTCAGCGCGGAGGTCAACCCCGACAAGGTCAAGCGCGTGATCGCCTGCTCGGGCAAGGTCTACTACGACCTGGTGCGCCAGCGCGCCGAGCGCAAGAACGGCGACGTGGCGATCCTGCGTGTCGAGCAGCTCTACCCGTTCCCGCACAAGGCGTTCGCGGCCGAGATGAAGAAGTACCCGAACGCGCTCGAGGTCGTGTGGTGCCAGGACGAGCCGCAAAACCAGGGCGCCTGGTTTTTCGTGCAGCACTACATCCACGAGAACATGGTCGAAGGCCAGAAGCTCGGCTATGCCGGGCGGCCGGCTTCGGCCTCGCCAGCGGTGGGTTATGCGCACCTGCACCAGGAGCAGCAGAAGGCGCTGCTGGAGCAGGCCTACGCCAAGCTCAAGGGCTTCGTGCTCGCCAAGTAGAGCCCGCGCCGGCGTGTGCAGGTACCCCGCATGCCGGGCCGCGCCGCAACCGGCCGCTCGGCCATGCGGTGGCGCCAGGCACCACGCCGTGCACCACCTTACGCCAAACACCAAAACGAGAAACTGAAATGGCCATCGTAGAAGTCAAGGTTCCGCAGCTTTCCGAATCCGTCGCCGAGGCGACGCTGCTGCAGTGGAAGAAGCGCCCGGGCGAGGCGGTCGAGATGGACGAGATCCTCGTCGAGATCGAGACCGACAAGGTCGTGCTCGAGGTGCCTGCACCGGTATCCGGCGTGCTGGCGCAACTCGTGAAGAACGACGGCGAGTCGTGCGTTGCCGAAGAGGTGATCGCCAAGATCGACACCGAGGGCATCGTGGCGACCAGCCCGATCGAGGTGAAGCCCGTGCCGGCCGGTCAGCCGGCCCCCGGAGCCACGCCCGGCATCGCGCCCGCTGCCACCGCAGCCGCAGCGGCAAGCGTTGCGGCAATGCCCGCCGCGGCCAAGCTGATGGCCGACAACCGCATCCCGGCCGGCTCGGTGTCCGGCACCGGCAAGGAGGGCCGCGTGACCAAGGGTGACGTGCTGGCGGCGATCGAAACCGGCTCCAAGCCGGTGGCGATGGCCGCGCCGGTCGTCGCCGCCGCACCGAAGGCCGCGCTGCCGTCGGTGGCGATGCCGCCAATGCCGTCGCTGGGCGACCGGCCCGAGCAGCGCGTGCCGATGAGCCGGTTGCGTGCGCGCATTGCCGAGCGCCTGGTGCAGTCGCAGTCCACCAATGCGATCCTGACCACCTTCAATGAGGTGAACATGGCGCCGGTGATGGAGATGCGCAAACGCTTCCAGGAGAAGTTCGAGAAGGAGCACGGCGTCAAGATCGGCTTCATGAGCTTCTTCGTGAAGGCCGCGGTCGCCGCACTCAAGAAGTTTCCCGTCATCAATGCGTCGGTCGACGGCAACGACATCGTCTACCACGGCTACTTCGACATCGGCATCGCGGTGGGCAGCCCGCGGGGCCTGGTGGTGCCGATCCTGCGCAACGCCGACCAGATGAGTTTCGCCGACATCGAGAAGAAGATTTCCGAGTACGGCAAGAAGGCCGGCGAGGGCAAGCTCTCGATCGACGACCTGACCGGCGGCACGTTCTCGATCAGCAACGGCGGCACCTTCGGCTCGATGCTGTCCACCCCGATCATCAACCCGCCGCAGTCGGCGATCCTCGGCGTGCACGCCACCAAGGACCGTGCGGTGGTCGAGAACGGCCAGATCGTGGTGCGACCGATGAACTACCTCGCGATGTCCTACGACCATCGCATCATCGACGGCCGAGAAGCCGTGCTCGGGCTCGTCGCGATGAAAGAAGCGCTGGAAGACCCGGCGCGCCTGTTGTTCGAGATCTGAGGGCGCGAACGTGAGCAAAGCATTCGACGTCGTCGTCATCGGCGCTGGCCCCGGTGGCTATATCGCGGCCATTCGCGCCGCTCAACTTGGTTTCAATACCGCCTGCATCGACGAATGGAAGAACGAAAAGGGCGGCCCCGCGCCGGGTGGCACTTGCACCAACGTGGGCTGCATCCCGTCGAAGGCGCTGCTCCAATCGAGCGAGAACTTCGATCAGGCCGGTCACCATTTCGCCGACCACGGCATCGGGTTGAGCAACCTGTCGATCGACGTGAGCAAGATGCTCGGCCGCAAGAACACGGTCGTGAAGCAGAACAACGACGGCATCCTGTACCTGTTCAAGAAGAACAAGGTGACGTTCTTCCACGGCCGTGCGTCGTTCGTGAAGGCCGGCGAGGGCGGCTACGAGATCGCCCTGGCCGGCAACACCCCGGACACGCTGACGGCCACGCACGTGATCGTTGCGACGGGATCGAACCCGCGCGTATTGCCGGGCGCTGACTTCGATGAAGCGAGCATCCTCTCGAACGATGGTGCGCTGCGCATCCCCGCCGTGCCCAAGACGCTGGGCGTGATCGGCTCGGGCGTGATCGGCCTGGAGATGGGCTCGGTGTGGCGTCGCCTGGGCGCCGACGTGACGGTGCTCGAAGCGCTGCCGACGTTTCTCGGCGCGGTCGACGAACAAATCGCCAAGGAGGCGCACAAGGCGTTCACGAAGCAGGGCCTGAAGATCCATCTCGATGTGAAGATCAGCGCGGTCACATCGGCAACGACCGGCGTCAGCGTGGCTTACACCGACGCCGCCGGCGAGGAGCAGACGTTGGCGTGTGAAAAGCTGATCGTCTCGATCGGCCGGGTTCCCAACACCAACGGTTTGAACGCCCAAGCCGTCGGACTGAAGCTCGATGAGCGCGGCTTCGTCGTCGTCGACGCCGACTGCAGGACCAACCTGCCCAACGTGTGGGCGGTGGGCGATGTGGTGCGCGGGCCGATGCTCGCGCACAAGGCCGAGGAAGAAGGCGCCGCGGTGGCCGAGCGCATTGCAGGCCAGCATCCGCACGTCGACTTCAACACCGTGCCGTGGGTCATCTACACCTCGCCCGAGATCGCCTGGGTCGGCCAGACCGAGCAGCAACTCAAGTCTGTCGGCCGCGCCTACAAGGCCGGCACGTTCCCGTTCATGGCCAACGGCCGTGCGCGCGCGCTGGGCGACACCACCGGCATGGTGAAGATGCTGGCCGACGCCAAGACCGACGAGATCCTGGGCGTGCACATCGTCGGGCCGTATGCCTCGGAGCTGATCGCCGAAGCGGTGGTGGCGATGGAGTTCAAGGCGTCGTCGGAAGACATCGCACGCATCTGCCACGCGCACCCGTCGCTGTCCGAAGCCACGAAGGAGGCCGCACTCGCAGTCGACAAGCGCGCGTTGAATTTCTGATCCGGTCCGGGCCTCACTCGTGCCGGTTCGCGCACTTTACGAACAGACCCTTGCCGAGCGCGGCTACACCGCCGATCCGGCGCAGTTGCGCGCGATCGACTCGCTCGAACGCTGCGAGAACGAGTGGGCCGACTACAAGGCGCGACGCAGCAATGCGCTGACGAAGCTGATCGCGCGTCCGCCGATCCCGCGCGGCGTTTACATGCATGGCGGGGTCGGGCGCGGCAAGAGCTTCCTGATGGACTGCTTCTTCAACGCCGTGCCGCTGACGCGCAAGACGCGGCTGCACTTCCATGAGTTCATGCGCGAGGTGCACCGCGAACTCGCCGAGTTGCACGGCACCGTGAACCCGTTGCAGGAGCTCGGGCGGCGGATTGCACGGCGCTATCGCCTGATCTGCTTCGACGAGTTTCATGTGGCCGACGTGACCGACGCGATGATCCTGCACCGCCTGCTCGAGTCGCTGTTCGAGAACCGCGTCAGCATCGTGACGACGTCCAACTTCCGCCCCGACGACCTGTACCCGAACGGCCTGCATCGCGAGCGCATCCTGCCGGCCATCGATCTGCTGAAGACGAAGCTCGAAGTGGTGAACGTCGACAACGGCACCGACTACCGACAGCTCACGCTCTCCCAGGTCGGCCTGTACCAGGCGCCTTTGACCGAGGCCGCCGACGCGGCGATGGGCGACGCCTTCGCGCGGCTCGCCGAAGCGAAGGACGAGGCGCCGACGCTGCACATCGAACATCGCGAGCTGCGCGCCCGGCGGCGCGCCGGTGGCGTGGTCTGGTTCGACTTCAAGGAGCTGTGCGGCGGGCCGCGCTCGCAGAACGACTATCTCGAACTGGCGAGCCAGTTCCACACGCTGCTGTTGTCGGGAGTGCCGCAGATGTCGCCACGGCACGCTTCGGAGGCGCGACGCTTCACGTGGCTGGTCGACGTGCTCTACGACCGCCGCGTCAAGCTGATCGTATCGGCCGCGGTCGGGCCCGAGGGGCTGTACACCGAGGGTCCGCTCGCGCATGAGTTTCCGCGCACGGTATCGCGGCTGCGTGAAATGCAATCGGCCGAATACCTCGCGCTCGCGCGGCGCGACGTCGACACCGCACTCACATGAAGTGGCAGCTCGGTGCCGTGATGTGCATGGTCTGCATGTCGACCCGGGCGCTGGATGCGGCGCCGGCGCAGCATGAGCGGATTGCCGCCGAACGCGCCGCGGCGATCGCCAGGTTCAACGAACAGGCGCGCGCATGCCAGGCGCATTTCGTCGTGACCGCGTGCGTCGAGGCCGCACAGCGAGAGCAGCGCGCCACGTTGACCCGCTTGCATCGCCAGGAATTGCAGCTCGACGAGGCACAGCGCCGCGAGGCCGCTGCTGCTCAGCTTGGTGCGATCCGCGGCCGGATCGCGGCGCAGGCAGCGCGAGACCGCGACGCCGCGTCAGCGGCGGCGGCCGGCACTGCGCCCGCGGAACACCCAACGAGCCCTGCGCCAGCACCGCGAGCCGCCGCTACCGGCTTGACCCGTACCGGGGCTCACGGTGCCTCTGCCCAAGATCGGCGTGCAGTCGAACAGCGCAACCGGGCCGAGTTCGAAGCCCGGGTGCGCGCTGCGCAGGCGCATCGCGAGGCAGTAGAGCGCCGCAACGCGCAGCGGGCAGCCGAGGGCAAGGTGGCACCGCCGTTGCAGATGCCCTCTGGCGCACCAGCGCCGTGACGGGCTGATCGGCCTGATGCTGGCGAGGCCGGCTCAGTCGAGTGTTTCGACCCGCACCAGCGCCAGCGACAGGTTGTCGCCACCGCCGCGAGCCCGCTGCCGCGCTTTGCTGACGAGCATTTCGCTGGCCTCGCGCGGTGGCAGCGCGTGCACGATGGCACCCAGTTCACGCGGCGTGAAGTAGTGCCACAGGCCGTCGCTGCACGCGAGCACGCTGTCGCCGATCTCGAGCCGATCGACATGCCGATGCGTCAGCGGCGGATCGGCGTTCGTGCCCAGGCAGCCCGTGAGCAGGTTGGACTGGGGGTGCGCATTGGCCTCGTCTTCGGTGATCTGGCCTTCGTCGACCAGCCGCTGTACGTACGAGTGGTCGATGGTGCGGCTGACCAGATCGGCGCCACGGAAGTGGTAGATGCGCGAGTCGCCTGCGTGGATGATGTCGCATTCGCGCGAGGGGCTGACGATGAACGCCGCCACCGTGCTGTGCGGCTCTTCTTCCGAGGTGATCGCCGTCAGCTTGATCATCAGGTGGGCCTCGAGCACGAGTTGCTTGAGCGCCTCGGCGGGGTCGTCGCGGTTCGGAGCGTAGCGCTCGAACAATTGGGTCGCCGTGAGCAGCACCTGATCGGCCGCCTTGCGCCCGCCGCTCTTGCCACCCATGCCGTCGGCCAGCACCGCCAACAGGCAGCCGGGTGTGCGTTCGTGAGGAAAGATCTCGACCTGGTCCTGCTGGTAGGCGCGGTCGCCGCGGTGGGAGCCGGTGGTGCCGGACAGGCGGTAACGCGAGGTCGCTGTGCTCATGGTCGAAAACTATAATCGCAATGTTTCCCACCCACCGCCCAATACCGCACACAAGCCGCGCGCCCATGGATCTCGATCTGCATTCGCTGCCGCGCCGACTCATCGAGCTGCGCATGGAGCACGCCGATCTGGACAGCCTGATCGACCAGGCCGCGCGCGTCGTCCCCGACGATGAACTCGGCCTGCGCCGCCTGAAGAAACGCCGCCTGTTGTTGCGCGACCGGATCGCGCAGCTCGAAGCGGAGCTCGATCCGCCCGAGCCGGCGTGAGCCCGCTCGAAGAGGCGGTTTGTGCCGCCTTCGCACGCGATGGCGCGCTCGCCCGAGCCGATGCCGACCACGTCGAGCGCGAGGTCCAGTTGCGCATGGCGCTGGGCGTGGCGCAGGCGATCGACGCGCGCAATGCACTGGTCGTCGAGGCCGGCACCGGCGTCGGCAAGACGTTCGCCTACCTCGTTCCCACGCTGCTCAGCGGCGCGCGCGCGCTGGTCAGCACCGCCACCAAGAGCCTGCAGGACCAGCTCTTCCTGCGCGACATCCCGCGCCTGCGCGAGGCGCTGCATCTGCCCGTCAGCGTGGCGCTGCTCAAGGGTCGGGGCAGCTACCTGTGCCTGCACCGGCTGAACCAGGCGCGCCAGGCCGAAACCCTGCCAGACCGCTGGGCGCTGCGCACGCTGGCCAAGGTCGAGCAGTGGTCGCATGTGACGGTGAGCGGCGACCTGGCCGAACTCGAGGGCCTGGACGAGCGCAGCAGCGTGATCCCGCTGGTGACCTCGTCGCGCGAGAACTGCCTGGGCCAGGAGTGCCCGCAGTTCCGCCAGTGCCATGTGGTCAAGGCGCGGCGCGAGGCGATGCTGGCCGACGTGGTGGTCGTCAACCACCACCTGTTCTTTGCCGACATGGCGTTGCGCGACACCGGTGTGGCCGAGTTGCTGCCCAGCGTCGAGGTGGCCGTGTTCGACGAGGCGCATCAACTCGCCGAAGCCGGGGTGCAGTTTCTGGGCGCGGCGCTGGGCACCGCGCAGGTGATCGACTTCGCGCGCGACATGCTCGGGGCGGGCCTGCAGCAGGCGCGTGGCCTGGTTCAGTGGCAGGACCTGGCCGGCGCGTGCGACCGTGCCGCGCGCGATTTGCGCATTGCCGCTGCCGGCGCGCTGCGGGACTTGCGCGGCACGATCAAGTTGCGCTGGAACGAGCGTAGCGAGGGCGACGACTTCACCGCGGCGCTTGGTGGTGTTGCTTGCGCCTGCGAGGCCGCGGCGGCCGGCTTGAAGGGTGTCGTCGAGATGTCGCCCGACTTCGCCAAACTGGTGGAGCGCGCCGCCGAGATGGCAAGCCTGGCGCGGCAGTTCGGCGAGCCGGCCCAGGCCGGCAAGGTGCGCTGGATCGACGTTTCGCCGCACCAGGCGCGGCTGGTCGAATCGCCACTGGATATCCGGGATGCGCTGCGCGAACAGATGGCCGCCGCACCGAAGGCCTGGGTCTTCACGTCGGCCACGCTGGGCGACGACGACAAGCTTTCGTGGTTCACCGAATCGGCCGGCCTGAGCGATGCGCGTGCGCTGCGCCTGGGCAGCCCGTTCGACTACCACGCCAACGCGCGCCTGTACGTTCCGCGCGGATTCCCCAAGCCCAACGAACCCGAGCACGCGGCGTCGGTGGCGGTGCTCGCGGCGCGCTGTGCGCGGGCGCTGGGCGGGCGCACGTTCGTGCTCACCACGACCTTGCGTGCGTTGCAGGCCATTGGCGAGCGCCTGCGCGCCGAGTTCGAAGGGCAGGGCGATGCGCTGCAGGTGCTGGTGCAGGGGCAGACCCCGAAGCGCCAGTTGATGCAGCAGTTCCTGGCCCAGCCGCGCTCGGTGCTGGTGGGTTCGCAGAGTTTCTGGGAAGGCATTGACGTCCCCGGCGACGCGCTGCAATGCGTGCTGATCGACAAGCTGCCGTTCCCGCCGCCGAACGACCCGCTCGTCGAGGCACGCGTCAAGCGTCTGGAAAGCGAGGGTCGCAACGCGTTCGCCGACTATTTTGTCGCCGAGGCTGCGGTGTCGTTGAAGCAGGGCGCCGGCCGGCTGATCCGCAGCGAGACCGACCGTGGCCTGCTGGTGGTGTGCGACCCGCGCATGGCGGGCATGAACTACGGAAAACGCCTGCGTCAGGCGCTGCCGCCGATGACGCTGGTGGCGTCGGAAGCCGAGGCGCTCGACTGGCTGGCGACGTTGTCGAAGGCCGAACTTCCCTTCTAGCCGGTCACCAGAACTGCCACCACGGGCGCTTGGTCGCTTGCGTGCCGTCCTCGGCGATCGTCGTGTTCGGGAAGCTCTTGGCGAGCACCCGGTCGGCATCGTCGCGCAGCGTGATCAACCCGAGCTTGTCGTAGCTCTGGCGCATGATGTAGAGCGCCTGCCGCGCCGATGGCGAGTTCTGGAATTCCGTGACCACGGTCTGCGCCCGATTGACCGCCGCGACATATGCGCCACGCCGATAGTAGTAGCTCGCCACGTGCACTTCGTAAGCGGCCAGCGTGTTGACGATGTAGTTCATGCGGACGCGGGCATCGTCGGCGTAGAGCGACTGCGGGAACTGATCAACCAGTTGCTTGAACGACTGGTAGGAGTCGCGCGCGGCCTGCTGGTCGCGCTCCGAAAGGTCCTGCCTTGACAGGTTGCCGAGCAGCCCGAGGTTGTCGTTGAAGTTGACGAGGCCTTGCAGGTACAACGCGTAGTCGAGCGCGGCGCTGGTCGGGTGCAGCTTGATGAACCGCTCGAGGACCGACTGGGCCTGTGCCTTGTCGCCACTCTTGTAGAGCATGTAAGCGCGCTCGATCTGCGCCTGTTGCGCGAGCGCGGTGCCGGAGGCGCGGCCCTCGAGGCGTTCGTAGAGCTTGCCGGCGCGGTCGTAGTTGCCCAGCGAGGCTTCTTCCTTGGCCTCTGCATACAATCGCTCGGCACTCCACTTCGACTCGGCGTCTTTCGGCGTCGACGCGCAGCCCGCGAGCAAGGCCAGCATCGTTGCCAGCACGACGGCGATGGGCCGACTCAGCACACTCTTTTGCAACATGGGCCCTGGGGCGCGCGCTCGGCGGCGCCTTCCTGTCAAAAAACGATCCCGATTATATGGTTCAGCCTCGAGCGCATTCGGCCGTAGACCCGCCTGCAATGGCGTGCGCAGTCGTCGAAGCCGCGGCCGATGCCGACCTGGAACTTCCCGTGGTCGAGAGCCCTGAGCGCCGCGAGGCGCAGGTGCCGCAGGCCCTGCATGGCCAGCGCCTGGACAAGGCCGTGGTGGCGATGGCCGGCGAGTTCTCGCGCAATCATCTGCAGGGCCTGATCGAGCAGGGCCACGTCAGCCTCGACGGCGCGCCGGCTCGTGTTTCGTCGCGCAAGGTACTGGCCGGGCAGGTGATCGCGGTCGAGCTCGTGCCGACGGCCGAAAGCCGTGCTTTCCGCCCCGAGACGCTGGCCCTCGATGTCGTGTTCGAAGACGAGCACCTGATGGTGATCGACAAGGCGGCCGGCATGGTCGTGCATCCGGCGGCCGGCAATTGGTCGGGCACGATCCTAAATGCGCTGCTGGGCCGCCACCCAGGCGCCGCCAGCCTGCCGCGTGCCGGCATCGTGCATCGGCTTGACAAGGACACCTCCGGGTTGATGGTCGTTGGCAAGACGCTGGCGGCGGTGACCGCGTTGACCCGCGCGATCGCCGCGCGAGAGGTGCATCGGCAGTACCTTGCGATCGTTCACGGTGAGGTGCGCCCGCCGTCGTTCACCATCGATGCGCCGATCGCTCGCGACCCGCAGTCGCGCGTGCGCATGGCGATCGTGGCCTCGGGCAAGCCGGCGCGCACCGACATCCAGGCCGTCGCGAGTGCGCATGGCTTCAGTGCACTGCGTTGCACCCTGCACACCGGGCGCACCCACCAGATTCGCGTGCATCTGGCCGCGCGCGGGCATCCGCTGGTGGCGGACGCGGTTTACGGCGGCCGACCCGCGCTGGCGATGACGCGCCAGGCCCTACACGCCACGCGGCTCGCCTTCGAGCATCCGGTGTCGGGCCAAACCCTGACGTTCGACGCCCTGCCGCCCGCCGATCTGGCAAGCGCGTGGGAGCACGTGCTGGCGCCCGGCGATTGATCGCGATCGGCTCGGCGGTTCGGTTGGGTACAATGCTGCAAACCTCCTTGGCGCGAGTCGGCGCGGCGGCACTACCGAGTGCCCCCGGCCCTTGGCGAAGCCCATCGAGAAGGAGCTGCACCCGAAGGTGCCTCAAGCCGGATCGACGCGTGTAGCGTCGCCCACCCACCAGCCGTGAAGTGCGTCTGGCCCATGCCGATCAGGTCGAATGCCGAAACGGCCCCGTGCTGCGCGTTGACGCCCGGCATCGACACCGTAGGTGAGTCGAATACCAGCCGGACCGCCCGGCCGAGGATGTGAACGAAGCCCATGAATAGCCAGGATGCAAAGCGCGTCCTCGAGACCGCCCTGATCTGCGCGAGCCAACCGTTGCCGATGCGCGACCTGCGCATCCTGTTCGCCGACGAGATCGGCCCCGATACGCTGCGCTCTCTGCTCGATGAACTTGCCCGTGACTGGGACGACCGTGGCGTGGAACTGGTGGCGTTGTCCAGCGGCTGGCGCCTCCAGAGCCGACCGGAGATGCGCGACTACCTCGATCGCCTCAACCCCGAGAAACCACCCAAGTATTCGCGCGCGGTGATGGAGACGCTGGCGATCATTGCCTATCGCCAGCCGGTGACGCGCGGCGACATCGAAGACATCCGCGGGGTCACGGTGGCCAGCCAGATCATCAAGCAACTCGAAGACCGCGGCTGGGTCGAGACGATCGGCCATCGCGATTCGCCCGGGCGCCCCGCGCTGCTGGCGACGACGCGGCAGTTCCTCGACGACCTCGGCCTCGCCAGCCTCGAGCAACTGCCGCTGATGGCCGGCGGCACCGGCGGTGCCGAACCCGTTGCCGGCGCATTGCCTGAACAGGGGTCGCTGCTGGATTCGCTGGCCGGTCAGGTTCTGCGTGCTGATGAACCAGATGCCGCGACCAGTGACCCGACAGTGCCTCACCCTTTGACCGACGAGCCTGCGGCGGACGCCGCTCCCATGGAAACCCAAGAATGAACGTCAACCCAGAAACTTCGCCGCTTCCCGACGCGCAAACGTCCGCCGAAGGTGACCAGAGCCTCGCGAAGCCGGTGCGACGCCGGCGCGCGGTGAAGGCGACCGAGGAAACGACCGACGTCGTCGCGCACTCGCCAGCCTCCGATCCAGCCGATGCGCAGGCTGGCGAAACCGTGGTCGACCAGGCGCCCAAGCCGAGGCGGCGTCGGACCAGCGTTGCCGCGTCCGACACAGCGACCGAACCCGTGCCAGTCGGTGCCGCTTCGGCGCAGGTGCCGTCCGTCCGCGAAGACACGAACGATGCGGCGGTGAAGCCGCTCGAACCGCAGGTGAACGTGGCGTCGATTGCGATCGGTGCGCCCCACGAGCCGGCCTCTCATGACGCCGACGCGGCCGGGGCCGAAGCGATCGAAGTGGCGGCATCGTCGGAGCAAGATGCGGGTGAAGCTCCGCGCGGCCGTCGTCGCGGCCGTCGCGATCGCAACCGCGGTGAACGCGCTGACGCGCGTGATCCGCAGAGTCTCGATGGCTCCGGCGAGGTCGCGGTGCCAGCCTCGACGTCCGCCGCGCCGGCCGAGGCCGGCGAATTGTTCGCCCAGGTCTTGTCGGGTGAGTTCGACACCACTGGCGAGCCCGAAGCCGACGTGGTCGTCGCAGAAGACGCCGGAGCGCCCAAGCGAGTGCTGCTGCCCGAGCCCGATGCGCCCAAGCTGCACAAGGTTCTGGCGCAATCGGGGATCGGTTCGCGCCGCGACATGGAAGACCTGATCGCCGACGGCCACGTCACCGTCAACGGCGAGCCGGCGCATGTCGGCCAGCGCGTTTCGTTCGGTGACCGGGTCGCGGTGAAGGGCAAGCCGGTGCGCTTGCGCATCGTGCCGCCGCCGCCGCGCATCGTCGCGTATCACAAGCCGGTGGGCGAGATCGTCACCCACGATGACCCGCAGAATCGGCCGACCGTGTTCCGCCGCCTGCCACGTCTGCAGCAAGGCAAGTGGCAATCGGTCGGGCGCCTGGACATCAACACCGAAGGCCTGCTGTTGTTCACCAATTCAGGCGAACTGGCGAATCAGCTGATGCATCCGCGCTTCGGCGTCGAGCGCGAATACGCGGTGCGCCTGCTGGGCACCTTGACCGAGGAGGACAAGGCCAACCTGCTTGCCGGTGTTGATGTCGAAGGCCAGAAGGCGAGCTTTCGCTCGATCACCGACGGCGGTGGCGACGGTGCGAACCATTGGTACCGGGTTGTCATCACCGAGGGCCGCAACCGCGAGGTGCGCAAGCTCTTCGACACGGTCGGGTTGACCGTGAGCCGGCTGATCCGCATCCGCTACGGCACGGTCGTTTTGCCGTTCGGCCTGAAGCGCGGCGCGTGGGTCGATCTCGAGGAGGGCGACGTGCGCGCGATTCGGCGCCTGGCCGGTGGCAACGAGGCTCCGCGCGAGGCGCGTGGCGGCAACGCCGGGCGTGGCAACGAGGTGCGCCAGAATGGCCCGGCGCAGCAACGCGTTGAGGCCCGCGGCGGGCGGCCGAACGACCGCCAGCGCGGTGGTCGCCGGGGTGCCGAGGGCAACCCACCCGCACCGCAGTTTTCGACCGCCGTTGCGCCCGAGGGCCAGGAGCGCAAGGTCGATCGGGGCGACGATCACAACCGCGACCATGATTCCGACTACGACATGGACTTCGATCCCGCATCGATCCCGAATCCGCTCGAGCAGACGTTCGACAAGCGCTTCGTGCAGAACCCGCGCAGCCCGGTGGGCGGCCGGGGCTTCCGCAACGGCGGCGGCGGCGGCTTCGGTGCCGGTGGCAGCGGCCCCGGCCCGGTCGGCCCGAAGCGCGCCGGCAAGGGCGAACCCAAGCAGCCCGATCCGCTGCAGACTTCGCTCGGTGTCTTCGGCGCCGATGCGTTTCACCGCAAGAACCGCGGTGGTGGCGGTGGCGGGGGCGGCGGACGCGGTGGAAATCGTGGCGGGGGTGGCGGGTTCGGAGGTGGCGGCGGTGGTGGCGGTCGGCAGGGGCGTTGATCCGGCTCGCCGGGTGCGCGAATCGACGCGCCTGTCGATGACGGGAAGGGCCCGCACGCTACAATTCAAGGCTTTGCAAAATACCTGACTCTGGAGAGAAAAAATGGCCATCGAGCGCACGCTGTCGATCATCAAACCCGATGCTGTCGCCAAGAACGTGATCGGTCAGATCTACGCCCGCTTCGAAGGCGCCGGCCTCAGGATCGTGGCCGCAAGAATGGCGCACCTGTCGCGCGGCGAGGCCGAGGCCTTCTACGCGGTGCACAAGGCCCGGCCGTTCTTCAAGGATCTGGTCGAGTTCATGATCTCGGGCCCGGTAATGATCCAGGCGCTCGAGGGTGAAGGCGCGATCGCCAAGAACCGCGACCTGATGGGCGCGACCGATCCCAAGAAGGCCGAGAAGGGCACGATCCGCGCCGATTTCGCCGACAGCATCGACGCCAACGCGGTTCACGGTTCCGATGCGCCCGAGACCGCCGCCACGGAGATCGCGTTCTTCTTTCCCGGAATGAACGTCTTCAGCCGGTGAGTCCGCTGCCCGTGCGCACCGCGCGCGTCGTCTGAACAGGTTCGACATGACCGCGACCAACCTGCTCGAGCTCGACCGCGACGCGCTGGCTGCGTATTGCGAGCAGCTCGGCGAGAAGCGGTTTCGCGCGACCCAGTTGTTCCGCTGGATCCACCAGAAAGGTGCATCCGATTTCTCACAGATGTCGGACCTCGCCAGGTCGCTGCGTGACAAGCTTGCCGGCCGCGCCGTCGTGAGCGCGATGCCGCTCGTCAGCGAGCAGGCGTCGAGCGATGGCACGGTCAAGTGGCTGTTCGACGTCGGCGGCGGCAACGCCGTCGAGACCGTGTTCATTCCCGAGGACGACCGCGGCACCTTGTGCATTTCGTCGCAGGCCGGTTGCGCGGTCGGCTGCCGTTTCTGTTCGACCGGCCACCAGGGTTTCAGCCGCAACCTGACCACCGGCGAGATCGTCGGTCAGCTGTGGTTTGCCGAACATCATTTGCGCCAGCGCCTGGGCCTTGCCGAGGGCACGCGCGCCATCAGCAACGTCGTGATGATGGGCATGGGAGAGCCGTTGCAGAACTATGCGGCGTTGCTGCCGGCGCTGCGGATGATGCTCGACGATCACGGCTACGGCCTGTCGCGGCGCCGGGTCACCGTTTCCACCTCGGGCATGGTGCGCATGATCGACCGCCTGCGCCACGACTGCCCGGTCGCGCTGGCGGTGTCGCTGCACGCACCCAACGATGCGCTGCGTGACAGTCTGGTGCCCTTGAACCGAAAGCACCCGCTCGACCAGTTGCTGGCTGCGTGCCGCCACTACCTCGACAACGCACCGCGCGACTTCATCACCTTCGAGTACTGCATGCTCGACGGCGTCAACGACAGCGACGCGCAAGCGCGCGAGTTGCTGGCGCTGGTAGGCAACCCGGCCACCGGTGTGTCCTGCAAGTTCAACCTGATTCCGTTCAACCCGTTCCCCGCGTCCGGGCTGAAGCGCTCGTCCAACGAGCGCGTCGCGGCATTTGCACGCGTGCTGCAAGAAGGCGGTCTCGTCGCCACCGTTCGCAAGACGCGCGGTGAGGACATCGACGCCGCCTGCGGACAGCTTGCGGGCGAGGTTCAGGATCGCACCAACGCCAAGGTGCGCATGACGCGTGCGCCGGTGCAACTGCACCGCGTCGGCTCCGCCGCGGCCGTCGCGATTCAGGCCGGCCACGCCGACCGACTGGAGACCCGCACGTGACGCTTACCATCTTGCGTTGGGCACGCCGCTGGCTGCCCGCAGTCATGTTGACGTCGGCGTTGGCTGCGTGCGCCAGTCGTGGCCTGGAAGCCAGTTCCCCGGTTCGCAACGACAAGGACATCACCACCGCGTCCGACGAGACCGAGGCGAGCCGGCGCGCCCGTCTGCACATGGAACTGGCCGCCGGCTACTTCGGCCGCGGCCAGATGACCACCGCGCTCGACGAGGTCAAGATCGCCCTCGAGGCCGACCCGACACGTGGCGAAGCCTACAACCTGCGTGGCCTGATCTACGCCAACCTCGGTGACGACCGGCTTGCCGAAGACAGCTTTCGCCGCGCATTGCAGCTCAACGCCCGTGACGCCGACACGATGCAGAACTTCGGCTACTTTCTGTGCCAGAAGAAGCGCTACGCCGAGGCCACTGCGATGTTCGACCAGGCACTCGCCGATCCACAGTACCGTGAGCAGTCGCGCACGATGCTGACCAAAGGCGTGTGCCAGGCCTTTGCGGGGCAACTGGCCGAGTCCGAGGTAACGTTGCTGCGCGCCTACCGGCTCGATCCGGCCAATCCGTCGACCGCGGTGAACCTGGCCGAGGTGCTGTACCGACGCGGAGACTACCTGCGGGCCCGTGAATACATCAACCGGGTCAATGCCATTCCGACGCTCGTCGGCTCGCAGACTCTGTGGCTCGCGGCGCGCATCGAGCATCGGCTCGGAAACCGCTCGGGCGTGCAGGAACTCGGCGATCAGTTGCGCAAGCGGTTCCCCGATTCACGCGAAACCGCGGCCTTCGAGCAGGGCAGGTTCGATGAGTGAAGCCGGGTCCCCCGCGGCCACCAACGCGGTGCCAGCGCACGACGTCACGGCCGGTACCCTGCTGCGCCAAGCCCGCCAGGCGCAGGGCCTGCACATCGCGGCATTGGCCGCGGCCATCAAGGTGGTACCGCGCAAGCTGGAACTGCTCGAGTCCGACCGAATCGATCAGCTGCCCGACGCCACCTTCACACGCGCGCTGGCGCAAACCGTGTGCCGTACGCTGAAGATCGACCCGGGTCCGATCCTGGCGCTGCTGCCACCGCCCAACGGTCATCGGCTGGAGCAGGTCGCCGAGGGCCTGAACACGCCATTTCGCGAGCGTCCTGGGCGCTTCGTTCCGAAAGATTGGGCGAGCTTGACGAGCCCGACCCTTTGGCTCGCCGCGTTGCTGGTCGTCGCCGCGGCGGCGATGTACGTGATGCCCGCCGGATGGCTGCCATTTTTGAACTCGGTGAAGTCGACGAGGTCGGTCGAATCGGCGGCGATCGGTGCTGCCGCTGAGCCGTCGGCCGGCCCGGTCGGCGCCGTCATCGAGGCCGTGCCCACCTCGAACGTCGAGCCCGCAGCCTCTGCCGTTGATGCGACGACGATGCAACGGGCGACATCTGCGGCTGAACCGACCGCGGCAACGCCTGTCGCGGGTGAACCTGCGGCACCGACACCCGCCGCGCTGCAACTGCGAACCACGGCGCAATCTTGGATCGACGTCACCGACGCACGCGGGCACTCGCTGATCTCGCGCATGGTGCAGCCAGGTGAGCAAGTCGATCTCGACGGTGCCATGCCGCTGAAGTTGCGCATCGGCAATGCCGCTGGCACGCAGCTGGTGTTCCGTGGCGAACCGGTGGCGCTCGCCGCGTTCGCGCGCAACAACGTGGCCCAGCTCGAACTCAAATAAACCCGGCGCGCAACCATGAGTGATCCGAGTCTGCTGTCGAAAGTGTCGGCAACCCTCGACGATTTCGTCGAGCCTGCCGTACCCGCATCGCACCGCTCCCGTCAGGTGCCTGTGCGTTGGGGTTCTCGTGTGGTCACGGTGGGAGGTGGCGCGCCGGTGCGTGTGCAGGCGATGACCAACACCGACACGGTCGACGCCATCGGCACCGCGATCCAGGTCAAGGAGCTGGCGATCGCGGGCTCCGAGCTGGTGCGCATCACGGTCAACACCCCCGAGGCCGCCGCCGCCGTGCCTTACATCCGCGAGCAGCTCGATCGCATGGGCATCGACGTGCCGCTGATCGGCGACTTTCACTACAACGGCCATCGCCTGCTGACCGAGCACCCGGCGTGCGCCGAAGCGCTCTCGAAGTACCGCATCAACCCCGGCAACGTGGGCAAGGGCGACAAGCACGACCGACAGTTCGCGCAAATGGTCGAAGTGGCCGCAAAGTACGACAAGCCGGTGCGCATCGGCGTCAACTGGGGCAGCCTCGACCAGGAGCTGCTGACCCAGATGATGGACGACAACGCCCGCCTCGCCGAGCCGTTCGAACCGCGGCAGATCATGTACCGCGCGATCCTCACGTCGGCGATCCAGTCGGCGCGTCGCGCGCAGGCGATCGGCCTGCGGGCGGACCAGATCATCCTGTCGTGCAAGATGTCGGGCGTGCAGGACTTGATCAGTGTCTACCGGGCCTTGGCCGCGCGCTGCGATTACGCGCTGCACCTGGGCCTGACCGAGGCCGGCATGGGCACCAAGGGCACGGTGGCCTCGACCGCGGCGCTCGCGGTGCTGCTGCAGGAGGGCATCGGCGACACGATCCGGGTCTCGCTCACCCCGCAACCGGGCGAGGCGCGCACGCAAGAGGTGGTGGTCGCGCTCGAGATCCTGCAGTCGCTCGGGCTGCGAGCATTCAACCCGAGCGTGACTGCCTGCCCCGGTTGCGGCCGCACCACCAGCACCACGTTCCAGGAACTGGCCAAGCAGATCGATGACTTCCTGCGCGCGCAGATGCCGGTCTGGAAGGCGCGCTACCCCGGCGTCGAGACGATGAAGGTCGCGGTGATGGGTTGCATCGTCAATGGCCCGGGCGAAAGCAAACACGCCGACATCGGCATCAGCCTGCCGGGCACCGGCGAGGCGCCGGCCGCGCCGGTGTTCATCGATGGCGAGAAGGCGCTGACCCTGCGTGGCGAGGGCATCGCCCGCGAGTTCCAGACGCTGGTCGAGGACTACATCGAAAAGCGTTTTGGCGCGGCGACGGCATCGCATTGACGGCGTTGCGCCGATAGACCCACCGGGTCATTCGGCACCAAGGCGCAACGGCGCCAAGACTTTCAGAAGTCACTTTCCTGGTGCCTACGCGTCTGGGTGGCAGAGACAGCATCACACGCCGCACTAACTTCCATCGAATCCATGGCTGAACAAAACACGAAGCCCGTCGCCCTGCAAGCCGTCAAGGGAATGAACGACATCCTGCCGCCCGAGTCCGCGCGCTGGGAGTGGTTCGAAACCAAGGTGCGGGCGCTGATGGCGCGCTACGGCTACGCCAACGTGCGCACGCCGATCGTCGAAGCGACGGCGCTGTTCGTGCGAGGCCTGGGCGAGGTGACCGACATCGTCGAGAAGGAGATGTACTCCTTCGAGGACTCCATGAACGGCGACCGCCTCACGCTGCGCCCGGAGGCCACCGCCGGCATCGTGCGTGCGATGGTCGAGCACAACGCGCTCTACAACGGTCCGATGCGGGTCTGGTCGAACGTGGCGCTGTTTCGCCATGAGCGCCCGCAGAAGGGCCGCTACCGGCAGTTTCACCAGATCGACGTCGAGGCACTCGGCTACTCGGGCCCCGATGTCGATGCCGAGCAGATCCTGATGTGCCGCGCGCTCCTGCGCGACCTGGGGCTGGACGACGGCGACGTGCGGCTCGAACTCAACAGCCTGGGCCAGCCGGCCGAGCGCCTGGCGCACCGCGCTGCGCTGATCGCACACTTCGAGGCGCACGCCGACCTGCTCGACGAAGAGGCCAGGCGCCGCCTGCACAGCAATCCGCTGCGCATCCTCGACACCAAGAATCCGAGGATGCAGGCGGTCGTCGAAGCCGCACCGCAATTGATCGAGTTTCTCGGCGAGGCATCGCTTGCGCACTTGAACGCGGTGCGCGCCGCGCTCGACGCGGTCGGCCAGGCCTACCGCATCAACCCGCGTCTGGTTCGCGGCATGGACTACTACAACCTGACCGTGTTCGAGTGGATCACCGACAAGCTCGGCTCGCAGGGCACGGTGTGCGGCGGTGGCCGCTACGACGGCCTGTTCGAGCAGCTCGGCGGCAAGCGCACACCGGCGGTCGGCTGGGGCATGGGCATCGAGCGCATGTTGCTGCTGCTCGATGCGGTGGGTGTGCAGCCGCCGGCCGTCGCACCCGATGTCTATGCCATTGTTCCGGCTGCCCAGGCTTTGGGCGTGGCGGTCGCGACTTGCGAGGTCTTGCGCGCTGCCGGCGTGTCGGTGCTGATGCACGCGGCCAGCGGCGAGGGCTGGGGCAGCATGAAGAGCCAGTTCAAGCGTGCCGACGCGAGCGGTGCGCGCCACGCGCTCATCTTCGGCGCCGACGAACTTGAACGCGGCGAGGTTGCCCTGAAGGCCCTGCGCGATGCGTCCGCCCCCCAGCGCTGCCTGCCGCTGGCGCAGGCGGGCGCCTGGGCGGCCGAACTGCGCAACGCATAATCCCGCCTTCTCCCGAAACCCGCCTCGGACCCGATCTTCAATGGCCACCCCCCTCGATCTCGAAGAACAAGAACAGCTCGACCAGCTCAAGGCGTTCTGGAAGCGCTACGGCACTCTCCTCACCTGGACGCTGATCGCGGTGCTCGCCGCGTTCGCGGCGTGGAACGGCTGGCATTGGTGGCAACGCGACCAGGCCGTCAAGGCCGGTTCGATGTTCGACCAGCTCGACAAGGCCGCCCAGGCGGGCGACGCCGATCAGGCCGGCCGTGTGTTCGCCGACATGAAGTCGAACTATCCGCGCACGGCCTACACCGAACAGGGCGGGCTGCTGGCCGCCAAGGTGCAATTCGACAAGGGGCAGTCCGACGCCGCGCTGGCCACGCTGGCGTGGGTCGGCACCAACGCCGTCGAAGTCGAATACCAGACCATCGCCCACCTGCGTGCCGCGGGCATCCTGCTCGACCAGAAGAAGTACGACGACGCGCTCAAGCAGCTCGACGCCGCCACGGCCCCCGATTTCGCGGCGTTGGCCGATGACCGGCGTGGCGACGTGTTGCTGGCGCAAGGCAAGAAGGACGAGGCCAAGGCCGCGTACACGAAGGCCTGGAAGGCGATGGACCCGAAGGTCGACTACCGCCGGCTGATCGACGCCAAGTTGGTGGCGCTGGGTGCGGCGCCGGCCGACGCGGCGTCCGCCGCCGAGGTGAGCCGATGACTTCGCCCATCAGCGCGGTGCGCCGGTCGATGCGGCTGGTCGTGACGCTGGCAGTGGCCTTGGTCGTTGCCGGTTGCGCGAGCAGCAGCAGACCCAAGCCGCAGCCGCTCGAGCCGCTGACGCCCAAGATCGGCGGCAGTGTGGCCTGGAGCCAGCGCATCGAGGGCGTGAAGTTCCCGCTCGAGGTCGCGGTCACCAAGGGCGTGTTCACGGTGGCGGGCGACGACGGCACCGTGCTCGCGCTCGACGCGCAAACGGGCCGCGAAATCTGGCGCGGGAACGCCGGCGCAAAGCTCAGCGCCGGTGTCGGCAGCGATGGCCGCTATGCGGCCGTGGTCACCCGCGACGGTGAACTGGTCGTGTTCGATCAAGGCACGGTCAAGTGGCGCAAGCCGCTCGGCACCCGTGTGGCCACCGCGCCGCTGGTGGCCGGCGAACGCGTGTTCGTACTCGGCGTGGACCGCATGGTGCAGGCCTTCGACGAAGTCGATGGCCGCAAGCTCTGGTCGCTGCAGCGGCCCGGCGACCCGCTGACGCTGGCGCAATCGGGTGTGCTGGCGCCGTTCAAGAACACCCTGATCGTCGGCCAGGGCCCGCGCATGGCGGGTGTCGATCCGTTGCGCGGCAGCGTGCGCTGGGAGGTCGCGGTCGGGTCGCCGCGCGGCGCCAACGAGATCGAACGATTGGCCGATCTGGTCGGCCCGGCAGCTCGTGTCGGTGACTTGATCTGTGCACGCTCGTTCCAGGCGTCGGTCGGCTGCGTCGATGCCGAGCGCGGCGCTGTGGTCTGGACCAAGAACGTCGGTGGCATCGAAGCCGTCGCCGCCGACGACCGGTACGTGTACGGTGCCGATGCATCCGACCGCATCACGGCATGGAAAACCCAGACCGGCGAGATGGCCTGGACCTCCGACAAGCTCCAGTACCGCGGCCTGAGCGCGCCGCTGAGCATCGGCAAGACGGTGGTGTTCGGCGACTCCGATGGCACCGTGCACTGGCTGGCGCGCGACACCGGCGCGGCGCAACTGCGCCTGCCCACCGACGGCAGCGCGGTCGTCGCGAAGCCGGTGGCTTCGGGCTCGACCATGCTGGTCGTGACACGCAACGGCGGCCTGTTCGCCTTCCGTCCGTAGCCGCCCAGGGGTCAGGTTGCCGATGAAACCGGTCATCGCCATCGTCGGCCGCCCCAATGTGGGCAAGTCGACGCTGTTCAACCGCATGACGAAGAGCCGCGACGCGATCGTGGCCGACTTCTCCGGACTGACGCGCGACCGCCACTACGGCGACGGGCGCAGCGGCGAGCACGAGTTCATCGTCGTCGACACCGGCGGCTTCGAGCCCGACAGCCCCACCGGCATCGTCAAGGAGATGGCCAAGCAGACGCGCCAGGCCGTGGCCGAGGCCGATGCGGTGATCTTCGTCGTCGACGTGCGCTCGGGTGTGTCCGGGCAGGACCATGACATCGCGCGCTACCTGCGTTCGGTCGGCAAGAAGGTCGTGCTCGCGGTCAACAAGGCCGAGGGCATGCAGGAGTCGCCGCTGCTGGCCGAATTCTTCGAGCTCGGCCTGGGCGAGCCGCACCCGATCTCGGCCGCGCACGGCCAGGGCATTCGCAGCCTGACCGACGCGGCGCTGGCGCATTTCGAGTTCGACGACGCCGACGACACCGAGCCTTCTGCCGACAAGCCGATCCGCCTGGCGGTGGCCGGCCGGCCGAACGTGGGCAAGTCGACGCTGATCAACACCTGGCTCGGCGAAGAGCGGCTGGTCGCGTTCGACCAGCCCGGCACCACCCGCGATGCGATCACCGTGCCGTTCGAGCGCGGCGGCCAGAAGTTCGAGTTGATCGACACCGCCGGGCTGCGCCGCAAGGGCAAGGTGTTCGAGGCGATCGAGAAGTTCTCGGTCGTCAAGACGCTGCAGGCGATCGCCGATGCCAATGTGGTGCTGCTGCTGCTCGACGCCACCCAGGGCGTGACCGACCAGGACGCGCACATCGCCGGCTACATCCTCGAGAGCGGCCGGGCGGTCGCGCTGGCCGTGAACAAATGGGACGCGGTCGACGACTACCAGAAGCAGACGCTGCAACGCTCGATCGAGCAGCGCCTGGCCTTCCTGAAGTTCGCGCCAGTGCTGCACATTTCCGCCATCAAGCGCCAGGGCCTGGGTCCGGTCTGGAAGGCGATCGGCGATGCGCACGCCTCGGCGATCAAGAAAATGCCCACGCCGGTGCTGACGCGGCTGCTGCAGGAGGCGGTCGAACACCAGGCGCCCAAGCGCGCGGGCGCGTTCCGGCCCAAGTTGCGCTACGCCCACCAGGGCGGCATGAACCCGCCGCTGATCGTGATCCACGGCAACTCGCTGGACCACATCACCGACTCCTACAAGCGCTTCCTCGAGGGCCGATTCCGCGAGCATTTCAAGCTCACCGGCACGCCGATGCGAATCGAGATGCGCTCGTCGCGCAATCCGTTCGACAAGGAATGACGACCGCTGCGCTGGTCGTGGCGGCGCGAGGAATCGCCGCCTGGGGACATTGCTGCAAATCCTCGGTACGGCGGCATCGCTGTGTTAACGTGAAAACTTCCGAACTTTCATCACGGAGAATATCGTGAGCAACAAAGGGCAACTTCTACAAGACCCGTTCCTGAACCTGCTGCGCAAGGAGCACGTTCCGGTTTCGATCTACCTTGTCAACGGGATCAAATTACAGGGCCACATCGAGTCTTTCGATCAGTACGTGGTGCTGCTGCGCAATACGGTGACGCAGATGGTCTACAAGCACGCGATATCTACGGTCGTGCCGGGCCGGGCGGTGAACTTCCACGCCTCCGAACCGGCCGAGCCGGCGGCTTGAGCATCATCCCCCGACGCCTCGCACCTTGAGTTCAGCGGATTCGACCGCCCCTGCCGGATTGCAGGGCCCCGCTCGGGCGATCCTGGTGGGCGTGGACTTCGGTCGCGGCAAAGCCTTCGACGCAACGCTCGACGAACTCGCGCTGCTCGCCGAGTCGGCCGGCGACATCGCGGTGGCGCGCGTCATCGCGCGTCGCAAGGCGCCCGATGCGGCCCTGTTCGTCGGTTCCGGCAAAGCCGACGAGATCAAGGCGCTGGTGCTGGGTCATCAGGCCGAGGCGGTGCTGTTCGACCAGGCGCTTTCGCCGGCGCAGCAACGCAACCTCGAGCAGCATCTGGGTGTTGCGGTGGCCGACCGCACGATGCTGATCCTGGAGATTTTCGGTGAGCGGGCGCAGAGCCACGAAGGCAAGCTGCAGGTGGAACTGGCGCGACTGCAGTACCTGTCGACCCGGTTGGTGCGCCGCTGGAGCCACCTGGAACGCCAGCGCGGCGGCATCGGCAACCGCGGTGGCCCGGGTGAGGCGCAGATCGAGCTTGACCGGCGCATGATCGGCGAGCGCATCAAGGGCCTGAAGAAGCAACTCGAACGCGTCAAGCGCCAGCGCAGCACGCAGCGCCGTTCGCGCGAGCGCAACCAGACCTTCCGAGTCTCGTTGGTGGGCTACACCAATGCCGGCAAGTCGACGCTGTTCAATGCGCTGGTCAATGCGCATGCCTACGCGGCCGACCAATTGTTCGCCACGCTCGACACCACCACGCGCCAGCTCTACGTCGCCGAGGCCGGTCCGGCGGCGCGCTCGGTGTCGGTGTCCGACACCGTGGGCTTCATCCGCGACCTGCCGCACAAGCTGATCGAGGCCTTCGAAGCCACGCTTCAGGAAGCCAACGACGCCGACCTGCTGCTGCACGTCGTCGACTGCTCGAGCCCGGTGCTGGCCGAACAGATGGCCGAGGTACAGCGCGTGCTCGACGAGATCGGTGCGAGTGGCATCCCGCAGGTGCTGGTCTTCAACAAGCTCGACCGGCTCGACGAAACCCAGCGACCGCGTGAACTGCGCGATCTGCTCGAATTCGACGCCGGAGTGCGCGTACCTCGGGTGTTCGTCAGCGCGCTCACCGGCGAAGGCCTGGCTGCACTGCGCGCCGTCATTTCCGAAGCGGCGAGCGGTATGCTGGCGGGCTTCCAGGGTCGGGATGTCTCGACCGCACTGGACGCAACTCCTTCCGAAGCCGCCGAGATCGCGTTCGACGACGAATCGCCCGCGCTTTCGCCCCTCGCAACCCATCACTCCCTCGCATGACCATGAGCCATTCGACTACCGAGCACCGATTCGCCCGCCTGCGCGCGCGCGCGGTCGGCTGGATCCTGAACGCCGGCGGGCGAGGCGATGGGCCGCCCGACCTCGACGAGCTGTGGCGCGATTTCAACCGCAAGCTCACTGGCCTGTTCGGGCGCAAGGGCGGCGGACCACGCAACGGCGGTTCCGGCGATGGTGGCGGCGGCCCGAGCTTCCAGCCCGACATGAAGAATGCCGGCATCGGCGCCGCATTGATCGCCGGCGTGGTGGTGCTGATCTGGCTCGGCAGCGGCTTCTTCATCGTTCAGGAAGGCCAGCAGGCGGTGGTCACGTCGTTCGGCAAGTACAGCCACACGGTCGATGCCGGCTTCCAGTGGCGCATGCCGTATCCGTTCCAGGCCAACGAGACGGTCAACTTCACGCAGTTGCGTTCGCGTGAAGTGGGTCGCAGCGCGGTGATCGCGGCCACCGGGCTGCGCGACTCGTCGATGCTGACGCAGGACGAGAACATCGTCGACATCCGTTTCACGGTGCAGTACCGCCTGAAAGACGCGCGCGCGTTCCTGTTCGAGAACCGCGACCCCGAGGAGGCCGTGACGCTGGCCGCCGAGTCGGCAGTGCGCGAGATCGTCGGCAAGAGCAAGATCGATTCGGTGCTGTATGAGCAGCGCGATGCGATCGCGGCCGACCTTGTCAAGTCGGTACAGAACCAGCTCGACCGTCTCAAGGCGGGGATCCTCGTCGTCAACGTCAATCTGCAAAGCGTGGAGCCGCCCGAGCAGGTGCAGGCCGCGTTCGAAGACACCTTGAAGGCCGGTCAGGACGGCGACCGGCTCAAGAAAGAGGGTCTCGCCTATGCCAGCGACGTGATCCCGAAGGCGCAAGGCACCGCGGCACGCCTGCGCGAGGAAGCGCAGGGCTACAAGTCGCGCGTGGTGTCGCAGGCCGAAGGCGACGCGCAGCGTTTCAGCAGCGTGCTGACCGAATACCAGAAGGCACCGGCGGTGACCCGCGAACGCATGTACATCGACACGATGCAGCAGGTCTACAGCAACGTGAGCAAGGTGCTGGTCGACACCCGCAACAACTCGAACCTGTTGTACCTGCCGCTCGACAAGTTGCTGCAACAGGCGGCGGCACCGGTGCCGGCCGCAGCCACACCGGTTGCGCCACCGACCGAGACCACGCCGGCGCCCGGCGCCGTCGATGTGCGCTCGCGCGACAACCTGCGCAGCCGTGACCGCGACGGTCGCTGAGCCGCACGGAGAACTACAACATGAATCGAATTGTCCTGATGGTCGGCGCCGCGTTGCTGGTGCTGCTGGTGCTGTCGTCCACATTGTTCGTGGTCGATCAGCGCCAGGTGGCCGTGGTCTACGCGCTCGGTGAGATCAAGGAAGTGATCCAGAAGCCCGGGCTCAACTGGAAGTTGCCGCCGCCGTTCCAGAATGTCGTGTTCCTCGACCGTCGCATCCAGACGCTGGACAGCAACGAAACGAGGCCGATCTTCACCGCTGAAAAGAAGAGCCTGGTGATCGACTGGCTGGTGAAGTGGCGCATCACCGACCCGCGCCAGTTCATACGCAACAACGGCTCCGACATGCGGGGTTTGGAGACGCGCCTGAGCCCGATCGTGCATGCGGCGTTCAACGAAGAGGTCACCAAGCGCACGGTGGGCGAGGTGCTGTCCAGCGGCCGCGACAAGGTGATGCAGGACGTGCGTGCCCGCCTGACCGATGAAGCCAAGTCGTTCGGCATCGAGATTCTCGACGTGCGCATCAAGCGGGTCGATTTCGTCGCCAACATCACCGACTCGATCTACAGCCGCATGCGCTCGGAGCGCCAGCAGGTCGCGAACCAGTTGCGCTCGACCGGCGCCGCCGAAGGCGAGAAGATCCGCGCCGACGCGGACCGCCAGCGCGAAGTGATCGTTGCCGAGGCGTATCGCGACGCACAAAAGATCAAGGGTGAAGGCGACGCCAAGGCCACGGCAATCTTCTCCGACGCGTTCGGTCGTGACCCGCAATTTGCAAAGTTCTACCGCAGCCTCGAGGCCTATCGCGCGAGTTTCAAGACCAAGTCGGACGTGATGGTGGTCGATCCGAGCAGCGAGTTCTTCCAGGCCATGCGCGGCGCGTCGGTGGCCCCCGTGATCCCCGCGGCGCCCGCACCGCGCGCGAAGAAGTAAACCTTGGGCTCGGCGGCCAGCCTCGCCGATCTGTTGTTCGGCGCGTTCGCGCTGATGCTCCTGGTCGAAGGGTTGCTGCCCTTCATCAGCCCGGCACATTGGCGCCGTGTTTTCGAGCGGGCCATGCAACTGAGCGACGGGCAGATCCGCTTCATCGGCCTGAGCAGCATGCTCGCCGGGCTGGCAATGCTCGTCTACTTCGTGTCCTGAGCAGGGTGCCGGCGGCCACAGACGCGCCGGTACAATCTCGCTTTTAATCCCCGGCGCTTTTCTCATGTCATCTGCTTGGCTGCTGCCCGAGCACCTTGCCGACGTACTTCCGGCGCAGGCCCGGCACATCGAAGAGTTGCGTCGCAGACTGGTCGACGTGGCCCGCGGCTACGGTTGCGAGTTGGTGATGCCGCCGCTGCTCGAGTACATCGAGTCGCTGCTGTCCGGTACCGGACGTGCACTCGACCTGAAGACCTTCAAGCTCGTCGATCAGCTCAGTGGGCGCACGCTCGGCGTGCGCGCCGACAGCACGCCGCAGGTTGCGCGCATCGATGCGCACCTGCTCAACCGCGTGGGCGTGACCCGCCTGTGCTACTGCGGCCCGGTGTTGCACGCACTGCCTTCGGGCCTGCATTCGACCCGCGAACCGCTGCAGTTCGGCGCCGAAATCTACGGCCATGCCGGTCTGGAGGCGGACCTTGAAGTGCTGGACATGGCGCTGGACTGCCTGCGTGGTGCCGGGCTGTCGACCATGGTGCTCGACCTTGGCGATGCCCGCATCGTGCGCGGCGTGCTGGCCGGCGTGATGGTGAGCGCCGAGCAACTCGGTGAGGTGTATACGGCACTCGCCGCGAAGGATGCCGCCACGCTGCGGGATCTTTCCCGTGCATTCCCCGATGCAACGCGGCGCGCCTTGCAGTGCCTGGTCACACTGTACGGTGGCCCCGAGACCATCGATGCCGCGCGGCGCGAGTTGCCCCCGCGGCCGTTGGTTCAGGCGGCGCTCGACGACCTCGAGTCATTGGCGCAGCAAGTCGGCCAGTCGCACCCTGACGTGAAGATCGGATTCGACCTCGCCGACACCGGTGGCAACGGCTACTACAGCGGGGTGCGCTTCGCCGTGTTCGCGCTAGGTTCGCCCGACGCGGTGGCCCGTGGAGGACGGTATGACGAGGTCGGTGCGGCCTTCGGCCGCAATCGCCCCGCAGTGGGTTTCAGTCTCGACGTGAAGGCGCTCGCGGTGATCGCGCCGGCGCGGCCCTTGCACGCCGCCATCCGCGCGCCCTGGGCCGAAGACACCGGGTTGCGCACGAGCGTGCGGCGGTTGCGCGAGCAGGGCGAGACGGTGGTGCGGGTGCTGCCCGGTCATGAGCATGAAGCGCAGGAGTTCGACTGCGATCGCGAACTGGTGCTGGCGGCCGGCCAATGGACGGTGCGCGCGCTGTGAGCGTGGCGCCCGCTGGCTGACCGTCGCGTTGAATTTTCAGTAGGGGATGACCTTGACATGCAAGCATTGAGCACACGCGCCACGGCCACCACGGCGGGCCACAACGTGGTCGTCGTCGGTACCCAGTGGGGCGACGAGGGCAAGGGCAAGGTGGTCGACTGGCTCACCGACCACGCCCAGGCCGTGGTGCGTTTTCAGGGCGGACACAACGCCGGCCACACGCTGGTGATCAAGGGGGTGAAGACGGCGTTGCAATTGATCCCGTCCGGCATCATGCGCGACGGTGTGGCCTGCTACATCGGCAACGGCGTGGTCGTCGATCCGGCGCACCTGCTGCGCGAGATCGAGCGGCTGGAAGCGATCGGCCTCGAGGTGCGGTCACGCCTGTTCGTCAGTGAATCGTGCCCGCTGATCCTGCCGTTTCACGTGGAGGTCGACAAGGCCCGCGAGGCGCTGCGCGAGAGCAGTGGTGCCGGCAAGATCGGCACCACCGGCAAAGGCATCGGCCCGGCCTACGAAGACAAGGTCGCGCGCCGCGCACTGCGCGTGCAGGACCTGAAGCACCCGGAGCGCTTCGCGCGGCGTCTGCGTGAGCTGCTCGAACTCCACAATTTCGCGCTGAGCGGTTATCTGCACTCCAAGCCGCTCGAGTTCCAGCCGATCTACGATCTGGCCATGACCGTCGCCGAGCAGATCAAGCCGATGATGGCCGACGTCGGGTACATCCTCCACAACGCCAACCGCGCTGGCGCCAACATCCTGTTCGAAGGGGCGCAAGGCACGCTGCTCGACATCGACCACGGCACCTACCCGTACGTGACCTCGAGCAACTGCGTGGCCGGCAATGCCGCGGCCGGTTCCGGAGTCGGGCCCGACCTGTTGCACTACATCCTGGGCATCACCAAGGCCTACACGACGCGCGTGGGCAGCGGGCCGTTCCCGACCGAGTTGCCGATGGACGAGCCCGGCAGCGTGGGTCACCACCTGTCCACCGTCGGCCAGGAGCGCGGCACGGTGACCGGCCGGCCGCGTCGCTGCGGCTGGCTCGACGCGGCTTTGCTCAAGCGCTCGATCATCATCAATGGCATCTCCGGACTGTGCATCACCAAGCTCGACGTACTCGACGGGCTGCCCGAGATCAAGGTCTGCGTCGGCTACGAACTGCACGGCAAGCGCATTGACATCCTGCCGCTCGACGCCGACGACATCGACGCCTGCGTACCCGTCTACGACACGTTCGCGGGCTGGACCGAAAGCACGTTCGGCGTGACCGAATGGGACCGGCTGCCGCTGAATGCTCGCCGCTATCTCGAGCGGGTTCAGGCGTTCATCGGCGCGCCCATCGACATGGTCTCGACCGGGCCCGATCGCGCGCACACCATTCTGCTGCGCCACCCGTACACCGCATGAACCACGCCATCTCTCGGCGCTCGCAAGCGCGACGCCGTTCAACCACGCGTCCAACACCCTGAGTTCGAAGGATTCCTCGCATGCTGACCGACGATGGCAAACACCTCTACGTGAGTTGGGACGAGTACCACATGCTCATCGAGCGTCTGGCGCTGAAGATCGCCGGTTCGGGCTGGGAGTTCGACCAGATCCTGTGCCTCGCCCGCGGCGGCATGCGCCCGGGCGACGTGATCTCGCGGGTGTTCGACAAACCGCTGGCGATCATGTCGACCAGTTCGTACCGAGCCGAGGCCGGCACGATCCAAGGCCGGCTCGACATGGCCAAGTACATCACGATGCCGCGCGGCGAACTGGCGGGCCGGGTGCTGCTGGTCGACGACCTGTCGGACTCGGGCGTGACGCTGCGCGCGGTGGTCGACCGGCTGCGCGGCATGCCGTCGATCAGCGAACTGCGCTCTGCCGTGATCTGGAACAAGGGGGTATCGAGCTACACGCCCGACTATTTCGTCGAGATGCTGCCGACCAGCCCGTGGATCCATCAGCCTTTCGAGGAGTACGACGACATGCGCCCGGACGCGCTGGCGAAGAAGTTCGTCATCTGACCGCGACGACCGGAATCCCCGCTCCTAAACCTCACCCGAAAACGACGAAGGCCGCGTGAGCGGCCTTCATTCAACATGCATCTGTCTTGGTGCCCAGGAAGGGACTCGAACCCCCACGGAGTTACCCGCTAGTACCTGAAACTAGTGCGTCTACCAATTCCGCCACCTGGGCATTTCAGGAAGTCTTGGACTATATCATCAAAGAGAACACATTGAAAAATTCAACCCCCGTGGGCGCCGAACTGATGGCCGAAGTGGAGGGCACGGTGCAGGGTCATCGCGACGGCCATGGCTTCGTCGTGCGCGACGATCGGCAGACCGACCTCTATCTGTCCCAGCAGGAGATGCGCGCCGTGCTGCACGGCGACCGCGTCAAGGCACGCATCGTTCGCTACGACCGCAAGGGCCGGCCCGAAGGTCGCGTGCTCGAGATCCTCGAGCGCCGCAAGGCGCCGATCATCGGCAGGCTGCTGCACGAGAGCGGGGTCTGGCTGGTCGCCCCGGAGGACAAGCGCTACGGGCAGGACATCCTGGTCCCGAAGAACGCCATCGCCAATGCGACGGCCGGGCAGGTGGTGGCGATCGAGTTGACCGAATCGCCGTCGATGTACTCGCAGCCGGTGGGCCGCGTGACCGAGGTGCTCGGCGAGATCGACGACCCGGGCATGGAGATCGAGATTGCGGTGCGCAAGTACGAGGTGCCGCACCGCTTCTCGCCCGAGACCCTGGCGCAGGCGGCGAGCCTGCCCGACAAGATCCGTGCGGTCGACCGCAAGGGCCGGATCGACCTGACCGACGTGGCGCTGGTCACCATCGACGGCGAGGACGCGCGCGATTTCGATGACGCCGTGTACTGCGAGCCGGCCGTGGTGGGCAAGAGCGCCGGTCGCGTCAAGGCCAACAACGGCTGGCGCCTGATCGTCGCGATTGCCGACGTGAGCCACTACGTCAAGCCGGGCGAGCCGATCGACGCCGACGCCTACGAGCGCGCCACGTCGGTCTATTTCCCGCGGCGCGTGATCCCGATGCTGCCCGAGAAGCTCTCGAACGGCCTGTGCTCGCTGAACCCGAATGAAGACCGCCTGGCGATGGTGTGCGACATGCTCGTCACCGCCACCGGCGAGATCCACGCCTACCAGTTCTTCCCGGCGGTCATCTGTTCGCAGGCGCGCTTCACCTACAACGAGGTGGCCGCCATATTGGCCAACACGCGCGGCCCGGAAGCGGCCAAGCGCAAGGCGCTCGTGCCCGACCTGCTGAACCTGCACGAGGTCTACCGCGCGCTGCTGAAGGAGCGCACACGGCGCGGCGCGATCGACTTCGAGACCACCGAGACACAGATCGTCTGCGACGAGAACGGCCGCATCGAGAAGATCGTGCCACGCACGCGCACCGAGGCCCACAAGCTGATCGAAGAAGCGATGCTCGCGGCCAATGTCTGCTCGGCCGATTTCATCGCGCTGGCCAAACACCCGTCGTTGTACCGAGTGCACGAAGGGCCGACACCCGAGAAAAAGGTGCTGCTGCAGAACTACCTGCGCGCACTCGGCCTGGGCCTGAGCGTCAGCGACAACCCGAAGCCGGGCGAGTTCCAGGCGATCGCCGCGGCCACCAAGGACCGCCCGGATGCGTTGCAGATCCACACCATGCTGCTGCGCTCGATGCAGCAAGCTGTCTACACCGGCATCAACAGTGGCCACTTCGGGCTGGCCTACGAGGCCTACACGCACTTCACGAGTCCGATCCGCCGCTACCCCGACCTGCTCGTGCACCGCGTCATCAAGGCGCTGCTGGGCGGCAAGCGCTACCACCTCGTCACCGGCGCGAGCAACCCGGCGCCTTCGAACCGCAAGACCGCCAAGCCGGTTCGCACCGCGACCGCCGAAGAAGAGAAGTGGGAGGTCGCCGGCATCCACTGCAGCGTCAACGAACGCCGTGCCGACGAGGCCTCGCGCGACGTCGAGGCCTGGCTCAAATGCCGCTACATGCGCGAGCACCTCGGCGAGGAATACGGCGGCACCGTCAGCGCGGTCACCAGCTTCGGCCTGTTCGTGCAGCTCGACGGCCTGTATGTCGAAGGGCTGGTGCACATCACCGAACTCGGCGGCGAGTACTACCGCTTCGACGAGATCCGCCAGGAGTTGCGCGGCGAGCGCAGCGGGGTGCGCTACGCGGTGGGTTCGCGCGTTCGCGTGCAGGTCAGTCGTGTCGACCTCGACGGCCGCAAGATCGACTTCCGCATGGTGCGCGACGATGAAGACGACGCCGCCGCTCCACGCATGCGGCGTGACAAGGGCGGCGCGGCCGCCGCTGCTGCCGGCGAGTTGGCCGCGGTGAAAGAAGCCGATCGCGCGGTGAAGGCTGCGACCAAGAGCAAAGCGCGCGGTGGGGCCGCGGGCTCGGCGCACCCGGTGCGTGCCGCGAAGGCGGCGGCGCGCAAGTCGCGTGGCCGAACCGTGGGCAAGTCGTCGGGTCGGCGCTGAGGCGCGTGCCGCATTTCAAACCGAGAACCAGGACAGCAATGACGATTCGATTCGATGGCCGCGTGGCCGTGGTGACCGGCGCGGGCGGCGGTCTCGGGCGGCAACACGCGTTGGCTCTTGCGGCGCGCGGTGCGAAGGTGGTGGTCAACGACCTGGGCGGAACGCTCGACGGCAAGGGCGGCACGCCCAAGGCGGCCCAATTGGTTGTGGACGAGATTCGCGCGGCGGGCGGCCAGGCGATCGCCAGCGGCGCCTCGGTCACCGATGCGGCAGCGGTGCAGGCGATGATCGACGAGACGCTCCGGACCTGGGGCCGCGTCGACATTCTCGTCAACAACGCCGGCATCCTGCGCGACAAGAGCTTCGCGAAGATGACGCTCGACGACTTCCGGCTCGTCGTCGAGGTTCACCTGATGGGCGCGGTGAACTGCACCAAGGCGGTCTGGGACGCGATGCGCTCGCAGAACTACGGCCGCATCGTGATGACCACGTCGTCGAGTGGTCTGTACGGCAATTTCGGCCAGTCGAACTACGGCGCCGCGAAGATGGCGCTGGTCGGGCTGATGCAAACGCTGTCGATCGAGGGCGCGAAGAACGACATCCGCGTCAACTGCCTGGCGCCGACCGCCGCCACCCGCATGACCGAGAACCTGATGCCCGAAGCCGTGCTGGAGTTGCTGCGGCCCGATGCGGTGACGCCGGGCCTGCTCGCGCTCGTCGCCGAAGACGCACCGACGCGCGCGATCCTGTGTGCCGGCGCCGGCGCGTTCGAGAGCGCCCACATCACGCTGACGCAGGGCATCTTCGTCGGCCTGCCCGACGATGCGGCCGAGCAGGTGGCGTTGAACTTCGCCGCGCTGTCCGACCGCTCCGGCGAGACCGTGCCGATGAGCGGCAACGCGCAGGGCACGCTCGAGACCGGCAAGGCGCGACGCGCGCTCGGTTGAGCTTCGGGTCGACGGTTACCGGTACAGCCGCTCGATCAGGTCGGCGGCGCGCAGCGGCCCCGATGGCTGCGGCTCGGCCGCAGCGCCATGTTCGGCCACCGCCCGGCACGCGACCTCGAATGCGGCTGCCGCCTCGTGGCCGATCGGCGACTGCGCCCAGCGCCCGGCGAGCCAGCCGGCCAGCACGTCACCGGTTCCGGCGGTCGCGAGTGCGGCATTGCCGGTGCTGTTGATGCGCGGCACCTGGCCGTTGGCGGCGATCACGCTGCCCGAACCCTTCAACACGACCACGCAGTCGAACCGGTCGGCCAGCTCGCGTGCCGAGCGCAACCGGTCGGCCTGCACCTCGCTGGTCGAGCACGCCAACAGCCGCGCGGCTTCCAGCGGATGCGGTGTGAGCACCGTCGCCAGGCCGCGCGGGGCACGGGCACGCAGCAGAGTGGCCAGCGACGTGTCGCCGGCGATGACGTTGAGCGCATCGGCGTCGAGCACCAGGCGCGCAGCGCCGCTGAGCAGGCGCGGCAGCGGCGCACGCACCGCGTCGTCGCCGCCGCAGCCGCAGACGACCGTGGCGCGCGCCAACACGTCGCGCGCGCTGTGCGACCAGCCGGGGCGAAACATCAGTTCCGGGCGCGTCGGGTCGAAGGCGGCTCCGGACGCAGGGTCGAGCAGTTCGACATAGACCCGTCCGGCGCCGGCGGCATGCGCTGCGCGGGCAGCGAGCAGCGCGGCCCCGCTCATGCCGCGCGCTCCGCCGACCACCGCCACGTCACCGAAGCTGCCCTTGTGCTGCGCGTGCCGGCGCGTCCCCAGTGGAGTGTTCGGCGTCACTGCCGACAGCCTGGCCTGTGGCAACTCGCCAGAGGCATCGACACCGAGCGTTTCGAGCCAGACCCGGCCGGTGTGGTCGCGGCCGGCGCCGGTGAACAGCCCCGGCTTGAGCGTGAGCAGCGCAAGGGTGTGAGTGGCGATCACGCAGGCGTCGCCGAGCGGCTGGCCGGTGCCCGCATGCAGGCCCGAAGGCAGGTCGACCGCGACCACCGGGCAGGCGAGCGCGTTCAACTGACGGATGCACGCCGCAATGGCCCCCTGCGGCGCACGGCTCGCGCCGACGCCCAACAGCGCGTCGATCGCGAGTTGCGGTGGTTCGTTCGGCACGACGGATGCCGATCCGATGCGCACTCCCGCGGCCTGTGCGCGGGCCAGCGACGTCTGCGCGTCGGCGGGAAGCGCTGCGGGATCGCCGTGCAACGTGATCTCGACGGCCTTGCCCCAGCCCAACAGGTGGATCGCGGCCTCGAGCCCGTCGCCGCCGTTGTTGCCGGGTCCGGCCGCGACCCAGACGCGCTGCGCGTGCGGTGCGATCGCGAGCGCGAGCCGGGCCACGGCCTCGCCGGCGCGGCGCATCAGCGTGTGCGCGGGCAGCGGGGCCGCGGCGCGTTGCTCGATCCGCCGGGTGCCGGCCGTGTCGAACAGCGCCCATTCGTGGCGGATCGGCAGGATCGGCTGCGTCATGGTTCAGCCCCCAGGCGTTCGACGCCGAGGCCTTCGATGTCGATCACGGCCGGTCGCCCGGCCAGCGCATCGGCGAGCAGCCGCGCCGAGCCGCAGGCAAGCGCCCAGCCACATGCGCCGTGGCCAAGATTGAGCCAAACGCCGTCGATGCCGCTTGCGCCGAGCACCGGAGGTCCGTCGGGCAGCATCGGCCGAGAGCCTTTCCAGGTTTGCGCTTGGCTCAGGCGGGCGCTGCCGGGGAACCAGTCGTGCAGCACCTTGTAGAGTGTTTCGAGCGCACGCGGGTCGTGCCGGGTCGGCGAGCCGCCGATCTCGAGGCCGCCCGCCACTCGCAAGCGCGCACCCAGGCGGCTGATCGTGACCTGGTAGCGGTGGTCCATCAGCGCCGAACGCGGACCCAGGTCCGGGTGGCCTTCGTGACGACGCAGCGGCGCGGTGACCGAGTAACCGTGCACCGCCTGCAGCGGCAGTTTCAGGCCGTGTGGGCGCAGCAACGCGGTTGAACCGAGTGCGGCGCAGACGGCGACGGCATCGAAGCCTTCCGTGACCGGATGCAGTGCCATCGGTTGTGTGTCCTGCGCTTCGTTCGGGGCGCTTTCGGCGGCGGCGCCGAGCACGGTCGAGTCCTCTGGTGGCGCGTACATGTGAACCAACTGTGGCGTGCGGCCCTCGATGAGTTTCTGCACCTGCGTGTGGAACCGAAACCTCACGCCCAGGCGCTGCGCTTCGGCGCGCAACAAGCTGGCAAACTGGCGGCAGTTGCCGACCTCGTCGTCGGGCAGGTAGACGCCAGCGTGCAATTCGGTTTCGGGGCTCAGGCCAGGCTCGACCGTTCGGCACTGACTGGGGTCCAGCGTCTCGAAGCGGCTGTTCGACCCGCCCAGCGCGGTGAGTGTGGGCTGCACCAATGCCAGGTCTTTGGGGGTGCGCAGCAACACCAGGTAGCCCTCGTTGCGCTCGTAGTCCAGCTTCAACTCGCGCGTGACCCGTTGCAGCCGTTCGCGGCTGAAGCCAGCCAGGCGCTGCATGCGCAAGCGGTTGGACTGGTACGTGCGCGCGCGGCAGGCGCGCCACGACTGCCACAGCCACGCGATCGTCGCGGTGTCGAGCCCCGGCCGCACCCGGACCGACGCATGGCGGGCGAAGCGTTGGCCCAGTATGTGGGCCGGCATGCCCGGCGCCGCCCAGGGTGCGACGAAGCCAGGAGACACCACGCCCGCATTCGCGAAGCTGCCCTCGGCCGCAACGCTGCCGCGGTGCTCGAACACCGTGACTTCGTGGCCGTCGGCGGCGAGTTCGTAGGCCGTGGTCACGCCGACGATGCCAGCACCGATGACGGCCACCCTCATGATTGCGGGCGGTTCATGTTCGTGGCCCGCTCACGTGCGGTGTGCGTTCACGCCGGCTGGCACGGCGACGCGAGCGCGGCTTCGACGGCGAGCGACACGCCCAGCACCGTGTCGTCGCGCAGCGCGCTGCTCCAGACCATCAGACCGACCGGCATCTCGCCCGCAGCATGGCAGGGCAGCGACAGCGCGCAGCCGTCGAGCAGGTTCACCACCGACGGGTTTCTCAACAGCAGCGCATTGGTGGCGAAGAAGGCGTTGTCGTCGGCGAGCAGCGGCGCAACCGCCGGCGCGACGCACGGCACGGTGGGGCTGAGCATCGCGTCGAAGCCGGTCATTGCCGATTCCATGCGTGCGATCCACCGAGTGCGTGCATGCAGCAGATCGATGTAGTCGGCCGCGCTCATGTGCTCGCCGCGGCGGATTCGCAGCGCGACGCGTGGGTCGTATTCGGCCTCGTGGTCGGCAAGCAGCGCGCGGTGCCAGGCCCAGGCCTCTGCCGGGGAAAATCCGCCGGTCGCGTTGATGCCGGCGACATCGGCCAGCGGTTCGAGAGTGATTTCCTCGATCCGAGCGCCGGCCCGGCGCAATGCGGCGACGGTGCGCTCGAACGCAGCGCTCACCGTGGCATCGAGCCCGTCGAGCATCAGCCTGGTCGGTAGTGCGAGACGCAGCCCGGCCAATGGTCGCCGGTCGATGGCCACGCGGCGGTCGGCGAGCACTTCGTGCATCAGCACGGCGTCGCGCACCGAGTGCGTGATCGCGCAGACGGTGTCCAGCGTGGTCGACAGCGGTATGGCGCCGTCGGTCGGCGTGAGCCGCGCGGTGCTCTTGAAACCCACCAGACCCTGGAGCGCTGCAGGGATGCGGATCGAGCCACCGGTATCGGAGCCGAGCGCCGCCCATGCCGCCCCGGTGGCCACCGACACGGCGCCGCCGGAGGTGGAGCCGCCAGGGATGCGCGGCGTGGCGTCGAGCACTGCGGTGGCAGGGTTGGCAGGCGTTCCGTGGTGCGGGTTGATGCCCACGCCCGAGAAAGCGAACTCCGACATATTGGTTCGGCCGATGAACGCCGCGCCGGCCTTGCGCAACCGCGCCACCGCCGGGCAATCGACGCGGGCCGGGTCGCGCCCGGCCAGCACCGTCGAACCGGCCGCGGTGACCTGGCCCTGCACGTCGAACAGATCCTTCACGCTGACCGCCCTCCCGGCCAGCGGCGGCACGACGCTGCCAGCGGCGCGCAGCGCATCGACGGCGCGCGCCGTCGCCGCGGCGGCGTCGAAGCTGGTGAGGGTGAAGGTGTGGCGGTTGGCGGGCGAACGCGCAGCGTTGATGCAGGCGTCGAGAGCAGCGCCAGCATCGATCGAGCGGGAGCTGGTCAGGTCGGGAGTCATGGGGCTGCTATACTCGAATGGTTTAGCTGAGTGCAAGGGTTTCGCGGGCCGCGAAGCCAACGTTCAAGCCAAACAAATCGCGAACCGGCTGTTGAAAGGTGTTGCGGCAAGTTCGACGGTGACCCCACGCAGTGCGGTTTCCGAATGAAACATTTGCAGCGATTCGAGCCGGATTCTAGAACCAACCTTTGGAGTCCTCATGACTGTCACGATGCGTGAAATGCTGGAAGCCGGTGTCCACTTCGGCCACCAAACCCGCTTCTGGAACCCCAAGATGGCCCCGTACATCTACGGCCACCGCAACAAGATCCACATCATCAACCTCGAGAAGACGCAACCGCTCTTCAACGATGCGATGAAGTTCATTCGCGGTATCGCCGCCAAGCGCGGCACGATCCTGATGATCGGCACCAAGCGCCAGGCGCGTGAAGTGATCTCGCTGGAAGCCAAGCGCGCTGGCATGCCCTACGTCGACCAGCGCTGGCTTGGCGGCATGATGACCAACTTCAAGACCGTCAAGGGATCGCTGAAGAAGCTCAAGGACATGAAGGCCCAGGTCGAGGCCGGCACCGAAATCCGCATCAAGAAGGAAGCGCTGATGTTCCAGCGCGACCTGGCCAAGCTCGAGAAGGACATGGGCGGCATTCAGGACATGAATGCGTTGCCCGACGCGATGTTCGTGATCGACGTGGGTTACCACAAGATCGCGATCCTGGAAGCGAAGAAACTCGGCATTCCGATCATCGGCATCGTCGACACGAACCACTCGCCCGAAGGCATCGACTACGTGATCCCGGGCAACGACGATTCGTCCAAGGCCGTGGCGCTGTACGCAAAGGCCGTGGCCGACGCCGTGCTCGAAGGCAAGGCCAACGCCACGAATGAAGTCGTGCAGGCCGTTGCCGCCGAAGGCGACGAGTTCGTCGAGGTCAGCGAAGGCGCCTGAACTGCCGCCCGGGCTCACCGTCCGGTGGGCCCAAGGGCCCCGAGACAAGGGGCTTTCGAGCCCCTTTTTTTACTACCCAGATCATTCCCGGCTGCCTCGCTGACGCGGCACCGGAACAGACGGAGACTCAAGATGGCTGCGATTACTGCAAGCATGGTGGGCGAACTGCGCGCCAAGACCGACGCACCGATGATGGAATGCAAGAAGGCGCTGACCGAGGCCGAAGGCAACATGGAACGCGCCGAGGAACTGTTGCGCGTCAAGCTCGGCAGCAAGGCCGGCAAGGCCGCTTCGCGCGTGACCGCCGAAGGCGTGGTGGCCAGCGCGGTCGTGGGCCATGCCGGAGCGCTGGTCGAGGTCAATTGCGAGACCGACTTCGTCACCAAGAACGATTCGTTCCTGGCCTTTGCCAAGGCATGCGCCGAACTCGTTGCGCGCAGCAACCCGGCCGATGTGGCGGCGCTGTCGGCACTGCCGCATGCACAGGACGGCTTCGGCCCGACGCTCGAGGACGTGCGCAAGGGCCTGGTCGGCAAGATCGGCGAGAACATGTCGATCCGCCGCTTCAAGCGCTATGAAAACGCCAAGCTCGCGACCTACCTGCACGGCACGCGCATCGGCGTGATGGTCGAGTTCGAGGGCGATGAAGGTGCCGCGAAGGACGTGGCCATGCACGTGGCGGCGATGAAGCCGGTCGCATTGACCGCCGCCGATGTGCCGGCCAAGCTGATCGAAACCGAACGCTCGGTCGCTTCGCAGAAGGCTGCCGAAGACGCCGAGAAGGCGAAAGCCGAAGGCAAGGCCCCCCAGTCGGCCGAGATCGTGACCAGGCGCGTCGAGGGCTCGGTGCAGAAGTTCCTGAAGGAAGTCAGCCTGTTCAACCAGGCGTTCGTCAAGAACGACAAGCAGACCGTCGAGCAGATGCTCAAGGAGCGCGCCACGCGGATCAAGGGCTTTACTTTGTACGTGGTGGGTGAGGGCATCGAGAAGAAGGTCGACGACTTCGCGGCCGAAGTGGCGGCGCAGGTGGCAGCCGCCAAAGGTGCCTGAGCCGCAAGGCTTTCGGGCCGGCATCTGCGGTCCGCGGCGGGCATCGAGTCAGGCCTTTACGACTTAGACTTGCCGCCACCTGTGCCACAAGCACAACCACCGAAATCTGGAGCCCGCGACCCCATGGCAGCCTACAAGCGCATCTTGCTGAAACTGTCCGGTGAAGCCCTGATGGGCGATGATGCCTACGGCATCAACCGGGCCACCATCGTGCGCATGGTGCGCGAGGTGCAGGAAGTGACGAAACTGGGCTGCGAGGTGGCGGTGGTCATCGGCGGCGGCAACATCTTTCGCGGCGTGGCCGGCGGCGCCGTCGGCATGGATCGGGCCACGGCCGACTACATGGGCATGCTGGCCACCGTGATGAACGCGCTGGCCCTGGCCGACACGATGCGTCAAGAGGGCATGGTGGCGCGCGTGATGTCGGCCATCGGCATCGAGCAGGTCGTCGAGCCCTATGTGCGCCCGAAAGCGCTGCAATACCTCGAAGAGGGCAAGGTCGTGATTTTCGCGGCCGGCACCGGCAACCCCTTCTTCACCACCGACACCGCTGCGGCGCTGCGCGGTGCCGAGATCGGTGCGCAGATCGTACTCAAGGCCACCAAGGTCGACGGCGTGTACACCGCCGACCCGAAGAAGGACCCGACCGCGACCCGCTACTCCGAGATCTCGTTCGACGAGGCGATCACGAAGAACTTGCAGGTGCTCGACGCGACCGCATTCGCGCTGTGTCGCGACCAGAAGCTGCCGATTCGCGTGTTCAGCATCTTCAAGCCGGGTGCCCTCAAGCGCGTGGTGCAGGGTGAAGACGAGGGCACGCTGGTCCGCGTTTGAGTGTGCCGCCCCATGAGTTCATTGAAGGAAGTGTTGTCATGAGCATTGCCGAGATCAAGTTGACCGCCGAGCAAAAGATGGGCCGCTCGGTCGAAGCGTTCAAGGGCGAGTTGCACAAGATCCGCACTGGCCGGGCACACCCCGGCATCCTGGATCAGGTGCAGGTGGATTACTACGGCTCGATGGTGCCGATCAGCCAGGTTGCCAACGTCAGTCTGCTGGACGCACGCACGATCAGCGTCCAGCCCTGGGAAAAGGGCATGGGTGCCAAGATCGAGAAGGCGATCCGCGAGTCCGACCTCGGCCTGAACCCGGCGACGCAAGGCGATCTGCTGCGCGTGCCGATGCCGGCGCTGACCGAAGAACGCCGCAGGGAGTTGACCAAGGTCGTGCGCCATGCCGGCGAAGAAGCGCGGATCGCGGTCCGCAACCTGCGCCGCGACGCCAACGAGCACGCCAGGAAGTTGCTCAAGGACAAGGAGATCGGTGAAGACGAGGAACGTCGTTCGCTGGACGATCTGCAAAAGCTCACCGACCGCACGATCGCCGAGATCGATCGCCTCGTCACCGGCAAGGAAGCCGAGATCATGGCGGTCTGATCCGCGCATGTTCGGCTCCCAGATCTGCGCGCCTGTACTGGCACCCCATTGAACGCGAACCCCTCACCCGATCTGCGGCCGATGGTGCCGCGCCACGTCGCGATCGTGATGGACGGCAACGGGCGCTGGGCCAAGAAGCGCTTCATGCCGCGGTTCTTCGGCCACAAGCAGGGGGTCGACGCGTTGGTGCGCACGGTGCTCAGTTGCGCCGATCGCGGCATCGAATACCTGACCGTGTTCGCGTTCTCGTCCGAGAACTGGAAGCGGCCGACCGAAGAGGTGTCGGGCCTGATGGGCCTGGTGCTGGTGGCGGTGGCCAAGTACCTGTCCAAGCTCGCTGACCGAGGCGTGCGCATCCGCATCGTCGGCGACCGCAGCCAGGTGTCCGACAAGTTGCGCCAGGCCTGGGAACAGGCCGAATCCAGCACCCGCCACAACACCCGCATCACGCTGTCGGTGGCGTTCAACTACGGTGGCCGCTGGGACATCGTGCAAGCCTGCCGCCAGGCCATCGCCAGCGGGATCGCGCCCGAGGACCTCGACGAGGCGGCGCTGAACAGCTTCATGGCACTCAGCTATGCGCCCGACCCCGACCTCTTCATCCGCACCGGCGGCGAGGTGCGCATCAGCAACTTCATGCTGTGGCAGTCGGCGTATTCCGAACTGTTCTTCAGCGACTGCCTGTGGCCGGAATTCGGCGACGCCGAACTCGACGCTGCACTGGCCGACTACGCACGCCGGGACCGCCGCTTCGGCGCCGTTCAGAGCGCTCCGGCAAATGCCGCGCAAGGCGCGGCCTGAGCATGCTCAAACAGCGGGTCATCACCGCGCTGGTGTTGATGGCGTTCCTGTTGCCGGCACTGTTGGCGCCGCTGGCATGGCCGTTCGCGCTGCTGTCGCTGCTGATGATTGCTGCGGCCGGCTGGGAGTGGGGGCGACTCAATGGCGCCACCGGCGCGGTGCCGGCGCTCATGGGTGCAGCGCTGGCCGCGGCCTGTGCGGCGGCGCTCTGGGCGGGTTGGGGCGCTGCACCGCCGCGCGCCGTGTGGTGGCTGGCAACGCTGGTCTGGGTCGTCGGCGGCGCATTCGCCTTGCGTCGCGGACCGGCAGCCTGGCCATCGATTCCCGCGCCGGCGCGGCGTGCGCTCGGTTTGCTGCTGCTGTGGGCCGCGTGGCTTGCGCTGACTGCGGCCAAGACGATCGGCGTCAACTTCATCCTATCGACGCTCTGCCTGGTCTGGGCGGCGGACATTGCCGCCTATTTCGGCGGCAAGGCTCTCGGCCGAAGCAAGCTGGCACCTGCCATCAGCCCGGGCAAGAGTTGGGAGGGCGTGTGGAGCGGCATGGTCGGGGCGCTCGCGCTCGCCGCGATCTGGCTCTGGCTCGACCAGGCTTTCCGCATGGACACCGCCAGCCTGTATACGCGCATCAACGCGCGTTTCGGCCTCGTGGGCCTGGTGTCGATCGTCGTGCTGCTGGCCGCGATGAGCGTCGTGGGTGACTTGTTCGAATCGCTCGTCAAGCGCGCCGCCGGTGCCAAGGACAGCAGTGGCCTGCTGCCGGGCCATGGCGGCGTACTCGATCGCATCGACGCATTGCTGCCGGTGTTGCCGATCGCGATGGCGCTGATCTCGCGTTGACATGAGCGCCCCGACCATCGAACCCGCGCCGACCGTGCACCGCCAGCGCATCTGCATCCTGGGCGCGACCGGCTCGGTGGGCACCAGCACGCTCGATGTCGTCGCGCGTCACCCGGAGCGCTTCGAGATCGTCGCGCTGACCGCGCACCACCGCGTCGATGAGTTGTTCCTGCAGTGCCTGCAGTGGCGCCCTCGCTTCGCGGCATTGCCCGAGGCGGCGCAGGCGAACAGCCTGCGCCAGCGCCTGCGCGCGCACGGTGTGCCGACCCAAGTGCTGGCCGGTGCGCAGGCGTTGATCGACCTGGCGTCTCACCCCGAGGTCGATACGGTGATGGCGGCGATCGTCGGCGCCGCCGGGCTTGCTCCCTGCCTGGCCGCCGCACGCGCCGGCAAACGCCTGCTGCTCGCGAACAAGGAGGCGCTCGTGGTCGGCGGCGCGCTGTTCATGGACGCGGTGCGTCAGGGTGGTGCCACGCTGGTGCCGATCGACAGTGAACACTCGGCCATCTTCCAGTGTCTGCCCGAAGACCGGAGCCTGTGGTCCGGGCACATCGATCACATCGTGCTCACCGCATCCGGTGGGCCGTTTCGCACCCGCGATCCGGCGACGCTCAAACACGTGACCCCCGATGAAGCCTGCGCGCACCCGAACTGGGTGATGGGACGCAAGATCTCGGTCGATTCGGCGACGATGATGAACAAGGCGCTCGAGGTGATCGAGGCGCACTGGCTGTTCGACCTCGCTCCCGAGCAGATTCGCGTCGTCATCCATCCGCAGAGCATCATCCACTCGATGGTCGCGTGCCGCGACAACTCGGTGCTCGCGCAACTCGGCACGCCCGACATGCGCGTGCCGATCGCCTACGGCCTGTCGTTCCCGAGGCGCATCGAGTCCGGTGCGAGCGCGCTCGACTTCACGGCGCCGTCGTCATTCAGCTTCGAGCCGCCCGATCTGGCGCGCTATCCCGGTCTGGCGCTGGCGTGGGCGACCTTGCGTGCGCCCGTTGGCAGCACCGCGGTGCTGAACGCTGCGAACGAGGTCGCGGTGGCCGCCTTCCTGGCCGGAACCATCCGATTCGATCGGATTCACAGTGTCAACGCGCATGCGCTCGAGCATGTGGACGTTCGGGCCCAGCAGTGCGACACGCTCGATGCGTTGCTCGACCTCGATGCGCGCGTACGTCGCGAAGCCGCGCGATTCGTAAAGGGCCTGGCCGCATGACCACCGACATCCTTGCCTTCCTGCTCACGATCGGCATCCTGATCGTGATCCACGAATACGGCCACTACCGTGTGGCCGTCGCCTGCGGCGTGAAGGTGCTGCGCTTCTCGGTCGGGTTCGGTCGCGTGCTGTGGCGCCGCCAGGCCACGCCCGACAGCACCGAGTTCGTGGTCTGCGCGTTGCCGCTGGGTGGCTACGTGAAGATGCTCGACGAACGCGAAGGCCCGGTCGATGCGCGCGAACTGGATCGCGCCTTCAATCGCAAGCCGCTGCTGCAGCGGGCTGCGGTCGTCGCCGCAGGGCCGGTGGCGAACCTGATTCTCGCGGTGCTGCTGTACGCCGCCGTTTACTGGATCGGTGTCGACGAACCGAAGGCGTTGATGGGCGCCCCGGTGGCCGCCAGCCTGGCCGACCAAGCGGGGCTGCGAGCCGGCGACTGGGCCCGCGCGTATTCGACCGATGGTGTCGAGTGGCATGACCTGCGCTCGATGAACGACCTGCGCTGGGAACTCACGCGAGCCACGGCGGCGGGTGAGCGCCTGCACTTGATGGTGACCGACGCGCGCGGACGCGATCGGCGCGACGTGGTGCTCGGTCTGGACACGCTCGGCAGCCGCGAGGTCGACGCCAAGCTGATGCGCCGCATCGGCCTGGGTTCGGTGTTCAGCGAGCCGGTACTCGGCGAGGTTCAGGCCGGCGGCCCCGCCGCTCAGGCCGGCCTGCGAACCGGCGACCGCGTTCTCAGCATCAACGGCGTCGACGTGACCGACGCGTCGGTCGAGCGCGACCTGATCCGTGCCAGCGGTCGCAACGGTGTGGCCGAACCGATGAGGTGGCGCGTCGAGCGCTCCGGGCAGGTGCTCGAGTTCACCGTGACGCCGAGCCTCGTTGACGAGGGCGCGAAGCAGATCGGCCGCGTCGGCGTTCAACCCGGCCTGGCGCCGGCGATGGTGATGGTTCGCTACGGTATCTTCGACGGTCTGGCGAAGGCGGTGTCGCAGACCTGGCAGATGTCGGCGCTGACCGTCAAGATGCTCGGCAAGATGCTGGTCGGCCAGGCGTCGCTGAAGAACCTGAGCGGTCCGCTGACCATCGCCGACTACGCCGGGCAGGCGGTGCGCCTGGGCTTGACCTACTACCTCGGTCTGCTTGCGGTGGTGAGCGTGAGCCTGGGCGTGCTCAACCTGCTGCCGTTGCCGGTGCTCGATGGCGGGCACCTGATGTATTATCTTTTCGAGGGTGTGACGGGGCGGCCGGTCTCCGAGTTGTGGCTTGAGCGGCTGCAGCGTGGCGGGGTGGCCATCATGCTCATGATGATGTCACTGGCTCTTTATAACGACGTGGCCCGCCTCCTGGGCCTGCAATGACCGACCGCATGCGATCCTCCTCCCGTTCGACCCTGTTCCGCCCCTCCCTCCGTTGCATAGCACTCGCCGCCGCCCTCCAGGCGGGTTCGGCGTGGGCGGTCGAGCCGTTCGTGCTCAAGGACATCCGCGTCGAGGGCCTGCAGCGCAGCGACGCCGGTACCGTTTTCGCGTCACTGCCGTTTCGCATCGGCGAGACCTACACCGACGAGAAGGGCGCTGCCGCGTTGCGTGCACTGTTTGCCACCGGCCTGTACAAGGACGTGCGCATCGACGTCGAGGGTTCCGTCGTCGTCATCATCGTCGAAGAGCGGCCCGTCATTGCCAACATCGACTTCGTCGGCTTGAAGGAGTTCGACAAAGACCAACTCCTCAAGTCACTGAAAGACTTCGGTATCGGAGAAGGCCAACCTTACGACAAGGCGCTGGCCGATCGAGCCGAACAAGAGCTCAAGCGCCAGTACCTGACGCGCAGCCTCTACGGTGCCGAAGTCGTGACCACCGTGACACCGCAGGAGCGCAACCGCGTGAACCTGAGCTTCACGGTCACCGAAGGTGCGCCGGCGAAGATCAGTGAAATCCGCATCAACGGCAACAAGGCATTCTCCGAAAGCACGTTGAAGGGCCTGTTCGATCTGAACGACGGGGGCTGGCTCGACTTCTACACCAAGGCCAACCGCTACTCGCGCGCCAAACTCGACGCCGACCTCGAGACGCTGCGTGCCTACTACCTCAACCGCGGCTACCTCGAATTCAAGGTCGAATCGACGCAGGTCGCGATCTCTCCCGACAAGCAAGACATCACGATCACGATCAACGTGCACGAAGGCCAGCCCTACACCGTGACCGGCGTCAAGCTCGAAGGCGACTACCTGGGCAAGCTGGACGACTTCAAGACGTTGGTGGCGATCAAGCCGGGCGAGCCGTATCGGGCCGAGGCCGTCACGCAAACGACGCGGGCGATGACAGACCTGTTCGGCACCTTCGGCTACGCCTTCGCGAAGGTCGATGCCCACCCCGAAATCGACCGCGCCACCGGCACCGTCGCGATCACGCTGAATGCCGAGCCCTCGCGGCGCGTCTATGTGCGCCGCATCAACATCGCCGGCAACACGAAGACCCGCGACGAGGTCATCCGGCGCGAGTTTCGTCAGTTCGAATCGAGCTGGTACGACGGTCGAAAGATCAAGCTGTCGCGAGACCGCGTCGACCGGCTGGGCTATTTCAGCGACGTCAACATCGACAGCAATGAAGTGCCGGGAACCGCTGACCAGGTCGACCTGACGATGACGATCAAGGAAAAGGCCACCGGCAACCTGCAACTGGGTGCCGGCTTCTCGTCGGCCGAAAAGCTCTCGCTGTCGGGTTCCATCAAGCAGGAAAACGTGTTCGGCTCGGGCAACTACCTGGGCCTGGAGCTCAACACCAGCAAGTACTACCGCACACTGGTGCTCAGCACCGTCGACCCGTACTTCACGGTCGACGGGATCTCGCGTTATCTCGATGTCTACTACCGCACCCAGCAGCCACTGAACAACCAGGGCGGGCTGTACAAACTCGTCACTCCCGGTGCGTCGATCCGCTTCGGTGTTCCGTTCAGCGAGTACGACACGGTGTACTTCGGCATCGGCTACGAGCGCACCGACATCCAGGGCACGAACCTGCCGCTGAACTACCGCAAGTACGTCTACGAATTCGGTAACACCAGCAGCACGGTGCCACTCACCATCGGCTGGGCACGCGACAGCCGCGACAGTGCACTGGTGCCGACCACCGGCCGGCTGACCAGCCTGAACTTCGACTGGGGCCTCACCGGACAGGCCAAGTACCTGCGCTCGAACGCGAAGTTCCAGCAGTACCTCGCGTTGTCCAAGCAGTTCACTTTGGGCTTCAACGCCGACCTGTCCTGGGGCAAGGGGCTGGGCGGGCACCCGTACCCGATCTTCAAGAACTTCTATGGCGGTGGCCTGGGCAGTGTTCGCGGCTTCGACCAGAACTCCCTCGGCCCGGTCGACGTGACCGGTTCGTACATCGGCGGCAACCGACGGCTCAATCTCAATGGCGAGTTGTACTTGCCGGTTCCCGGCACCGGCAACGACCGGACGCTGCGGCTCTTCACATACATCGATGCTGGCAATGTCTGGGGCGAGAACGAAAAAATCACCGCCGACAGCATCCGCGCCTCGGCCGGTCTGGGCCTGACGTGGGTGTCGCCGGTCGGGCCGCTCAAGCTCAGCTACGGCGCGCCGATTCGCAAGAAGCCAACAGATAGAATTCAGCGACTTCAATTCCAGATCGGGACAGCGTTCTAATGAATAGTTCTTCACTCAAGTCGGTTGCGGTGAAGTTCGCGGCGGCGGCGTTGCTGACGCTCGCGGGGTTCGCTGGCGCGCAGGCCCAAGAACTGAAGATCGGCTTCGTCAACAGCGACCGCGTGCTGCGTGAAGCGCTGCCGGCCAAGGCCGCACAGACCCGCCTCGAGGCCGAATTCTCCAAGCGCCAGAAAGAAGGCGAAGACGCCGCCGCGAAGCTCAAGGCCGCCGCCGACAAGCTCGACAAAGATTCGCCCACGCTCAGCGAGGCGGAGCGCAACCGTCGCCAGCGCGATCTGGTCGAACAGGATCGCGAACTGCAGCGCAAGCGCCGCGAGTTCCAGGAAGACCTGAACCAGCGCAAGAACGAAGAGTTGGCCTCGGTGGTCGAGCGCGCCAACAAGGTCGTCAAGCAGATCTACGACACCGAAAAGTTCGACCTGATCCTGCAGGGCGACGTGGTGATCTTCGCCAGCCCGCGCGTCGATATCACCGACAAGGTGATCAAGGCGCTCAACGCCCAGGGCGCGAAGTGACTTGATGTGGCCGGTGTCGGTCTGCAAGAAATCGTCACCGCGCTCGGCGGCGAACTGACCGGCGAAGCGTCGGCCGCGAACGCGGTGCGGATCGACCGCATCGGTCCGCTCGAAGGCGCGACGCCTTCGACCATCACCTTTCTGTCCAGCCCGCGTCTTCGGCCGCTGCTCGGGGCCTCGCAAGCGGGCTGCGTGATCGTCGCGCCGGACCTGCGCGACGTTGCCGCGGCGCGCGGCGCGGCCATCGTCACGCCCGACCCCTACCTGTACTTTGCGCGGCTGACCCAGTGGTGGGTTGCGCGGGCGCGTGAACCGGTTGCGGCCGGCGTGCACGCGAGCGCCATCGTCGAGGGGTCGGCGCGCCTCGGTGCGGGTGTGTCGATCGGCGCACTGGTGGTCATCGAGGCTGGCGTGACCGTCGGCGACGGTGCGGTGATCGGCGCGCACGGCTACGTCGGGCGCGACGCCCGCATCGGCGCCGGCACGCGGCTGGCGGCCCGTGTCACGCTCGGCGAGCGCTGCGTGATCGGCGCGCGCGGCGTGGTCCACAGCGGTGTGGTGATCGGCGCCGACGGCTTCGGCTTTGCGCCCGCCGAAGGACGCTGGGAGAAGATCGAACAGCTCGGTGCGGTGCGCATCGGCGACGATGTCGAGATCGGCGCCAACACCTGCATCGATCGCGGTGCGCTGGGCGACACCGTGATCGAAGACGGCGTCAAGCTCGACAACCTGATTCAGATCGGCCACAACGTGCGCATCGGAGCGCACTCGGCGCTGGCGGGCTGCGTGGGAGTGGCCGGCAGCGCCATCATCGGCAAGCACTGCACGGTCGGCGGCGCCGGCATGGTGCTCGGGCATCTCGAACTGGCCGACCATGTGCACATCTCGGCCGGCTCGCTGGTCACGCGATCGATCCGCAAGCCCGGCCAGTACACCGGCGTGTTCCCCATCGACGACAATGCCGCGTGGGAAAAGAACGCCGCCACGCTGCGCCAACTGCACGCTCTGCGCGACCGGCTGCGGACCCTCGAGAAGGCCTCGCCTGACAAGAACGCCACCGGCACCGCATGAACATGGACATACACGAAATTCTCAAGCGGCTTCCGCACCGCTACCCGTTCCTGCTGGTCGACCGCGTGCTCGAGCTCGAAAAGGGTGTGCGCATCAAGGCGCTGAAGAACGTCACGATGAACGAGCCGTTCTTCGCCGGGCACTTCCCGCAACGACCGGTGATGCCCGGCGTGATGATGCTCGAGGCGCTGGCGCAGGCCGCAGCCATCCTCGCCTTCGACAACCTCGGTGTGCGCCCCGACGACAAGACCGTGTTCTATTTCGTCGGCATCGACAATGCCCGCTTCAAGCGCCCGGTCGAGCCCGGTGACCAACTGGTGCTGCACGCGACGCTGGACCGCAGCCGCGCAGGAATCGTCAAGTTCTCGGCGCACGCCACGGTGGGCGATGCGATCGCCGTCTCGGCCGACCTGATGTGCACGATGCGGCGCATGGACTGACGCCTGACCCGATCCTGCGAGCATGGCGAGCATCCACCCCACCGCGATCGTCGAACGCGGGGCCGAACTCGACGACACCGTCAGCGTCGGCGCTTACAGCATCGTTCGCTCCGGTGCGCGCATCGGCGCCGGCACCAGGGTCGGCCCGCACTGTGTGATCGAGGGGCGCACCACGATCGGCTGCGACAACCGGATCTTCCAGTTCTGCTCGCTCGGTGCGGTGCCTCAGGACAAGAAGTACGCCGGTGAGCCGACCGAGTTGCACATCGGCGCGCGCAACACCATCCGCGAGTTCTGCACCTTCAACCTCGGCACCGCCCAAGACTCCGCTGTTACCCGGGTGGGCGACGACAACTGGGTGATGGCCTATGTGCACATTGCGCACGACGTTCAACTCGGCAATCAGGTCACGCTGGCGAACAACGCGACGCTGGCGGGCCATGTGCACGTGGGCGATTGGGTCACCGTGGGCGGGCTGTCGGGCGTGCACCAGTTCGTGAAGATCGGTGCGTACGCTTTCGTCGGCTTCTCCAGCGCGGTCACGCAGGACGTGCCACCCTACATGATGGTCGACGGCAACCCGCTGGCGGTGCGCGGCTTCAACGTCGAGGGCCTGCGTCGGCGCGGGTTCGGCCCCGAGCGCATCAAGGCAGTCAAGCAGATGCACCGCCTGCTCTATCGTGATGGCCTGACCTTCGAGCAGGCGCGCGAGGCGATCGCTGCGCTGGCCACGGAGCAGCCGAGCGCCAGCGCTGACATTGCACTGATGAGCGGGTTTCTCGCCCGCGCGACGCGAGGCATCGCGCGCTAGAAATGACGACTCCGGTTCCCGAGGCCCCTCGCATCGCGATGGTGGCAGGCGAAGCCTCGGGCGACCTGCTCGGCGGCCTGCTGCTCGGCGGCCTGAAGGCGCGCTGGCCGCAGTTGCGCTGCGTGGGCATCGGCGGCCCGCGCATGGCAGCGCACGGCTTCGAGGCCTGGTGGCCGCACGACAAGCTGGCGGTCAGTGGTTACGTCGAGGCGCTCAGCCACTACCGCGAGATCTCGGGCATTCGCAACCAGTTGGCCGAGCGGCTGCTGAGTGCCGATCGCAAGGACCGGCCCGACGCGTTCATCGGCATCGACGCGCCCGACTTCAACCTCGACCTCGAAGCCAGGCTGAAGGCGCAGGGCATCAAGGCGATCCACTTCGTCAGCCCGTCGATCTGGGCCTGGCGCGGCAAGCGCATCGAGAAGATCCGGCGCGCCACCGATTTGGTGCTGTGCCTGTTTCCGTTCGAGCCGCCGATCTACGCGAAGCAGGGTGTCGCCGCGGCCTACGTGGGCCATCCGCTGGCCGACGTGATTCCGATCGACGTGCCACGCGCCGGCGCCCGCGCCAGCCTGGGTCTGGGCCGCGACGACACCGTGGTGGCGCTGTTGCCGGGCAGCCGCCGTGCCGAAGTGCAGTACATCGCACCACGGCTGCTTCAGGCGGCCGCGCAGATGCACCGCCAGCGGCCCGGGCTTCGCTTCTTGCTGCCGGTGGTGCCGGGCTTGCGGCACGTCGTGGAGCCGCTGCGCCGCCAGCATGCCGCCGACGTCGCCGTCGAGTTGCTCGACGGCCGCTCGCACGAGGCGCTCGCGGCCTGCGACCTGACGCTGGTGGCCAGTGGCACCGCCACGCTCGAAGCGGCGCTGTTCAAGCGCCCGATGGTGATCGTCTACGCCATGCACGCGCTGAACTGGCAGATGATGAAGCGCATGAAGTACCAGCCCTGGGTGGGCTTGCCCAACATCCTGCTGAACGATTTCGCCGTGCCCGAGTTCTTGCAGGCCGACGCGACGCCGGCCGCGATCGCCCGCACCGGCCTGGATTGGCTCGACGATCCGGTGCGCTGCGAAGCGCTGCGCGAGCGTTTCGAGGCGCTGCACCGAGAGCTGCGTTGCAACACCGCCGTGAAAGCCACCGATGCGATCGAAAAGGTCCTCGCAGGCTGATCGGCCCGGGCTGGTCTTCGACGCGTCGGGTCTCGTGGCCGGTGTCGACGAAGCCGGTCGCGGGCCGCTCGCGGGCCCGGTGGTTGCCGCGGCCGTGATCCTCGACGAACTCGCGCCGATCAAGGGCCTGAAGGACTCGAAGCAGCTGACTGCACGCGCGCGCGAACGGCTGTACGACGAGATCCGTGCCAAGGCGCTGTGTTGCTGCATCGCCCAGGCCAGCGTCGCGGAAATCGATGCCCTGAACATCCTGCAGGCCACGCTGCTGGCGATGCGCCGTGCGGTCGAGGGCCTGCGGCTGCGGCCGCACCGGGTGCTGGTCGATGGCAATCAGTTGCCGCCGCTGCCGATGCCGGCGCTGGCCATCGTCAAGGGCGACGCGAAGGTCCAGGCAATCTCGGCGGCGTCGATCGTCGCCAAGGTGCATCGCGACCGGCTGTGCCTGGAACTGCACGCCCGGCATCCGCAGTACGGCTTCGATGGCCACAAGGGCTACCCGACGCCGGCGCACCTGGCGGCGCTGCGCGAGCACGGCGCCAGCCCCGAGCACCGGCGAAGTTTCGCGCCGGTGCGCGCCGTGCTGCGCGATGGCTGAGCACGTCAACGCGATCACCTCGCGCGACAACCCGTTGCTGGTGCGCCTGCGCAAGCTCACGGCCGATCCGGCCGCGTATCGCAAGTTCGGCCAGGTCTGGATCGAAGGCGAGCACCTGTGCTCGGCCTTCGTGCGGCGCGGCGGCGCGGTGGCGCTGGCGGTGATCACCGACGCCGCCTGGCAGTTGCCGGCACTGCGTGAACTGGCGCGCGCGGCCGCGGCGGTGGCGGTCGTGCCGGCAGCGCTGATGGCCGGCCTGAGCACGCTCGAGTCGCCCGCGCCGCTGTGTTTTTCGGTGTCGTGGCCGGGCCATGGAGCGCTCGATGTCGATCGCGCGAGCGTCGTGCTCGATCGACTCCAGGATGCCGGCAACGTGGGCAACATCCTGCGCAGTGCGGCGGCGTTCGGCTTCACGCAGGTCATCGCGATCAAGGGCACCGCAGCGCTGTGGTCGCCGAAGGTGCTGCGCGCCGGCATGGGCGCGCACTTCGGGCTGCACCTGGTCGAGGCCGCGTCCGAAGACGCACTCGATGCGCTGCGCATGCCGATGGTCGCCACCAGTTCGCATGCGACCCAGGTGCTGCACGACGCCCCGCTGCTCTGGCCGTGCGCATGGGTGCTGGGCCATGAAGGGCAGGGCGTCTCGGCCGCGTTGCTGCAACGCTGCGCGCTCTCGGTGCGCATCCCTCAGCCCGGCGGCGAGGAGTCGCTCAACGTCGCCTCGGCGGCGGCAGTGTGCCTGTATGAATCGGCGCGCCGGCGCAGCGCGGCGACGTAGGCCGTTCAGTACATCAGGCGATCCGGCCGCAGGTCGCGCAGGATCGTCGTCGCGATCTCCTCGATCGACTTGTGCGTCGACGACAACCACGCGATGCCCTCGCGCCGCATCATCGCCTCGGCCTCCCGGACTTCGTAGCGGCAGTTGTCGACCGCCGCATACTTGCTGCCGGGGCGTCGTTCGTTGCGGATCTGGCTCAGGCGCTCGGGGTCGATGGTCAGGCCGAAGCATTTCTTCTTGAACGGCGCCAGCGTCGACGGGATCTGCCCGCGCTCGAAGTCTTCCGGGATCAGCGGGTAATTGGCCGCCTTGATGCCGTGCTGCATCGCCAGGTACAGCGAGGTCGGTGTCTTGCCGCTGCGGCTCACGCCGACCAGGATCACATCGGCGCTGGCCAGGTTCTTGGCCGACTGGCCGTCGTCGTGCGCCAGCGAGAAGTTGATCGCTTCGATGCGGTCGGTGTACTCCTGGCTCTTCGACACATCGGCGAAGCGGCCGACGCGGTGGTTCGAGGTCATCCCGAACTCCGCCTCGAGCGGCTCGATGAAGGTGTTGAACATGTCGAGCAGCAAGCCCTTCTGCTCGGTGCCGGTCGCCTCGCCCTTCAGGATGCCCAGGATCTCGGGGTTCACCAGCGTGATGAAGACGATCGGCTTGCGGCCCTCGGCATCGGCGGCGTGGTTGATCTCGCGCAGCACCTGGTGCGCCTTGTCGGCGGTGTCGATGAAGGGCCGGCGCACGTGGCGCGGCTTGACCGCGAACTGCGACAGGATCGAGTTGCCGAAGGTCTCGGCGGTGATGCCGGTGCCGTCGGAGACGAAGAACACGGTGCGGTTGGCCATGGACAAGGGTGCGTCGATGCGGCGGTGAGCTTGGGGTCGATGATAGGCAGTTCGCCCGTAAAATCGTCCGCAGTCCTTCACCCCTGCCAGCCGATGAACGCCACCGCCCGCCGCGCCCGACTCCACCATGGGGTCGCGAGCGCGCGGGTACCGATTGCCCTCGAGCCACGCTCGGGCCGGCGTCGCCGGGACCGTGAAACCCAGATTCCTCACCATCCCGGAGCTTCCCCATGTCAACCCACTCACTGGCGACCGCCCTGGTCGCCCCGTTCGAGCACCTGAGAATGACCGACGTCGAGTCGGTGGGCGGCAAGAACGCCTCGCTCGGCGAAATGATCAGCCAACTGGCCGCCTCGGGCGTGCGTGTGCCGGGCGGCTTTGCCACCACCGCCCACGCGTTCCGGCAATTCCTGAAGCACGCGGGCCTGGACCGACGCATCGAAGCCCGCCTGGCCTCGCTGAACACCGACGACGTGCGCGCGCTGGCCGAAGCCGGTGCCGAGATTCGTGGCTGGATCGAGGCCACACCGTTCCCGCCCGAACTCGACGCCGCCATCACCGCGGAGTTCGCGAAGCTGACGCAGGGCAATCCGCAGGCTTCGTTCGCGGTGCGCTCGTCGGCGACCGCCGAGGACCTGCCCGACGCTTCGTTCGCGGGCCAGCAGGAGACGTTTCTGAACGTCGTCGGCATCGACGAGGTGCTGGCGAAGATGAAGGAGGTGTTCGCGAGCCTGTACAACGACCGGGCGATCAGCTACCGCGTGCACAAGGGTTTTGCGCACAGCGACGTGGCATTGTCGGCGGGCGTGCAACGCATGGTGCGCTCCGACCTCGGCGCGGCCGGCGTGATGTTCACGATCGACACCGAGAGCGGCTTCCCCGACGTCGTGTTCATCACCTCGAGCTACGGGCTGGGCGAGACGGTGGTGCAGGGCGCCGTGAACCCCGACGAGTTCTACGTGCACAAGCCGGCCCTGCGCGCCGGCAAGCGCGCGATCATCCGCCGCAACCTGGGCTCCAAGCTGGTCAAGATGGAGTTCACGAGCGCCGCCGAGAAGTCGGCCAGCGGGCGCCTGGTCAAGACCGTGGACACGCTGCACGAGCAGCGCAACCGCTACTCGCTCAGCGACGCCGACGTGAGCGAGCTGGCCACCTACGCGCTGACGATCGAGCAGCACTACGGGCGGCCGATGGACATCGAGTGGGGCAAGGACGGCATCGACGGCAAGCTCTACATCCTGCAGGCCCGGCCCGAGACGGTGAAGAGCCAGCCGGGGGGCAAGGCCGAGCAGCGCTACAAGCTCAAGGGCGACGCAGGCAGGAGCGCGGTGCTCGCCGAAGGCCGCGCGATCGGCCAGAAGATCGGCACCGGGCCGGTGCGCATCGTGCACAGCATCGCCGACATGGACACCGTGAAGCCCGGCGACGTGCTCGTCACCGACATGACCGACCCGAACTGGGAGCCGGTGATGAAGCGCGCCAGCGCGATCGTCACGAACCGGGGCGGGCGCACCTGCCACGCCGCGATCATTGCGCGCGAGTTGGGCATTCCTGCGGTGGTGGGCTGCGGCGACGCCACCGAGGTGCTCAAGGAAGGCGCGCTCGTGACCGTGGCGTGTTCGGAAGGTGACACCGGCTACATCTATGACGGTCTGATCGAGACCGAGGTGACCGATGTGCACCGCGGCGCGCTGCCCGAGTGCCCGATCAAGATCACGATGAACGTGGGCAACCCGCAGCTCGCGTTCGAGTTCGCGCAGATGCCCAACCATGGCGTGGGCCTGGCGCGGCTCGAGTTCATCATCAACAACAACATCGGCGTGCATCCGAAGGCGATCCTCGACTACCCGAACATCGACGGCGACCTGAAAAAGGCGGTCGAGAGCGTTGCGCGCGGCCACGCTTCGCCACGCGCCTTCTATGTCGACAAGCTCACCGAAGGCATTGCCACGATCGCCGCGGCGTTCTGGCCCAAGCCGGTGATCGTGCGGCTGTCCGACTTCAAGAGCAACGAGTACCGCAAGCTGATCGGCGGCTCGCGCTACGAGCCCGAAGAAGAGAACCCGATGCTCGGCTTCCGCGGTGCCTCGCGCTACGTGAGCGAGGCCTTCGGCGAAGCCTTCGCGATGGAATGCGAGGCGCTCAAGCGGGTGCGCGTCGAGATGGGCCTGACCAATGTCGAGATCATGGTGCCGTTCGTGCGCACGCTCGGCCAGGCCGAGGCCGTAGTGGGCATGCTGGCCGAGCGCGGTCTCAAGCGCGCCGCGAGCGGCGGCACCGACGGCCTGCGCGTGATCATGATGTGCGAGGTGCCGAGCAACGCGATCCTCGCCGAGCGCTTCCTCGAACACTTCGACGGCATGTCGATCGGCTCGAACGACCTGACCCAGCTCACGCTCGGTCTGGACCGCGACTCCGGCATGGAACTGCTGGCCAAGGATTTCGACGAACGCGACCCGGCCGTGAAGGCCCTGATCTCGCGCGCGATCGCCGCATGCCGCGCCGCCGGCAAGTACGTCGGCATCTGCGGGCAGGGGCCGAGCGACCATCCCGATTTTGCCGACTGGCTGGTCGACGAAGGCATCGGGTCGATCTCGCTGAATCCGGACTCGGTGGTCCAGACCTGGCTGCGGCTCGCCAGCCGCTGAGGGTTCTGGCCCGGTCGGCCGCTACAGCACCAGCACCATGTGGTCTTTCGCGTGGTACTCGCCGTCGACGCGGATCGCGCGCGGCAGGCTGCCGTAGCGGCTGAACCCGGCGCGCTCGTACAGGCGGGTCGCGGCCCGGTTGCCGGCGGTGACGGTGAGTGTGACCATCTCCAGGCCATCGACCCGCCGCACCTCGGCCAGGCACTCGCCGAGCAAGGCGCGACCGACGCCGCGGCCTTGCATGTCGGCGCACACCATCATGCCGACGAGGTGCGCGATGTGCCGAACCTTCAGGCGCTGGTCGCGCTCGCAACTGATGGCGCCGACCAGGCGGTCGCGCTGCCATGCGCCGAGCGTGAAGTCGCCACCGTCGGGCCGATCCAGGCCGAGCCGCGAGCGGTAGCTCTCGGGCGTTCTGGCGCGACCCTCGGCCGCATCCGAGCTGAACGCTTGTGGATGGGCCTGAAGCATCGTGTCGCGCAGCGCCTTGTAGTCGGCCAGATCGCACTGCGCCAGGCGTCGGATCGATATCGGTGCGGCGGGCATCGCGCGCGTTGCGACTCAACCGCCGATGTAGTGCATCTCGACCCGCCGCGCACCGCTTTCTGCGCCCACGGCGGCTTGCCCGGCGCTGCGCAGTTCCGAGTAGCGGTCATTGCGCTGCTGCCAGATCAGGCCGATTGCGGCTGCGATCTGCGCGTCGGTGTGGCCGCCACGCAGCAATGCGCGCAGGTCGTGACCGTGGCTCGCGAACAGGCACAGGAACAGCTTGCCTTCGGTGGACAGGCGGGCGCGGTTGCAGTCGTGGCAGAACGCCTGCGTGACGCTGGAGATCACGCCGATCTCGCCGCCTCCGTCCACATAGCGCCAGCGCTCGGCCGTCTCGCCGAGCACGTTCGGCGCGATCGCCTCGATCGGCAGTTCGGCCTGGACACGCTCTACGACCTGTGCCGAGGCCAGCACCTCGTCCATGCGCCAGCCATTGGTGGCGCCCACGTCCATGTACTCGATGAAGCGCAGGATCGTGCCGGTGCCTTTGAAGTGGCGCGCCATCGGCACGATCTGGTGGTCGTTGGTGCCGCGCTTGACGACCATGTTGACCTTGATCGGCCCGAGGCCGGCGCGCTGCGCCGCGTCGATGCCGGCGAGCACGTCGGCGACCGGGAAGTCGGCGTCGTTCATGCGGCGGAACACGGCGTCGTCGAGCGCGTCCAGGCTGACGGTGATGCGTTGCAACCCCGCGTCCTTCAACGCCTGCGCCTTGCGCGCCAGCACCGAGCCGTTGGTCGTCAGCGTGAGGTCGAGCGGCTCGCCTTCGGGCGTGCGCAGTTCGGCGAGCATGCCCACCAGCACCTCGAGGTTCTTGCGCAGCAGCGGCTCGCCGCCGGTGAGGCGGATCTTGCGCACGCCGTGCGCGACGAAGAGCCGCGCCGCACGGGTTATTTCTTCGAAGCTCAGCAGCGATGCGTGCGGCAGGAAGTTGTAGTTCTTGTCGAAGACCTCCTTGGGCATGCAATAGCTGCAGCGGAAATTGCAGCGGTCGGTGACCGAGATGCGCAGGTCGCGCAGCGGGCGACCGAGCGCATCGCCGATCAGGCCGGTCGGCGGCGCGGCGTTCAGCGGCACGATCGGTACGCGGGCGACGTAGCGCTGATCGGCAAGGGGGATGACTTTGTCGGCCATGGAGAGATTGTGCCTTCGCAGGCATCACCCCTTCGGGCACGACGACGGCGGGTCATCGCCGCCCGCGCAGTGCACGAGGATCAGCGTACGGCTTGAACCGCCTTCAGCGTCGACGGCGGTGCGGCGGCCTCGTCGGCCGCGGCCTGTTCCAGTGCCGGCTCGGCACGGCGCGCACCGGTGAAGCGTCGGGCCCAGTAGCTGAAGCGCATGTCTTCGACGCGCACCTCGCCACCAGGGCGCGGCGCATGGATGAACTTGCCGTCACCCAGGTAGATGCCCACGTGCGAGAAGGTGCGCCGCAGCGTGTTGAAGAACACCAGATCACCCGGCTGGAGATCGCTGCGCTGGACCGCTACCAGGCCGGGCGCGTGCGCCTGTTCGTCGGCGCGGCGCGGCAGCAGCAGCCCGAGGCTGGTCTCGAAGACCTGGCGCGTGAAGCCGCTGCAGTCGAACCCGTGCGCCGCCGAGTTGCCGCCGCGCCGGTACGGCACGCCGAGGAAGTTCAGCGCGGTCAGCACCATGTCGGACGCCTTGTCGCGCATCCGTTCGACGAAGGCGTTGCTGGCCGGTACGATGGCCTCGGACACCGGGCCGACCAGGCCCTTTTCCAGCAGAAAGCGGCTGACGGGATCGGCGGCCGCCGAGGCTGCGCCCGACGGCGGGTTCAACGAGACCTCGGGTGCGGCCAGCGCGGTCGTGGAAAGGATCACCAATGCCGTGCAGGCCGCCGTGTGGCGTGCTATTCGGTGCAGGCGAGTCGGCGGCATCGGCATCGGCGGCAGGATAGTGGTGCCGCGAGCCTGCGTCAACCGTAAAAATCTCATAGATGACAATAACTTGGCGCCGTTTTGTGATGCGATATTCGACGCTTGTGGCGGCGCCGCAGGCTCCGGATCGGCGACGGCTTGCGCTATCGTGCGCGCATGTTCCCCGGGGAGTTTCCATGTTCAAAGCCATCCTGCTCGAAAAAACCGAGGCCGGTTTCAAGGCCAGTGTTCAATCCGTCGACGAGGCGGGGTTGCCGGCCGGCGACGTGCTGGTGCAGATTGACCATTCGACCTTGAACTACAAGGACGGTCTGGCCATCACCAACAAGGGCCCGGTGGTACGCGAGTGGCCGATGGTGGCTGGCATCGACGGCGCCGGCACGGTGCTCGAGAGCAGCCACCCGCGCTGGAAGGCGGGTGACCGGTTCGTGCACAACGGCTGGGGTGTGGGAGAGACCCGCTGGGGTTGCCTGGCAGAACGTGCGCGCCTGATCGGCGACTGGCTGGTGCCGTTGCCCGCGGCGTTTTCGACTCGGCAGGCGATGGCCATCGGCACCGCCGGCTATACGGCGATGCTGTGCGTGCTGGCGCTTGAGCGCCATGGCCTGAAGCCCGGTGATGGTGACGTGCTCGTCACCGGTGCGACCGGTGGCGTGGGCAGCGTCGCGACGGCGCTGCTGAGCAAGCTCGGCCACCGCGTGACCGCTGCGACCGGCAAGGCGAACGAGGCCGAGTACCTGCGCTCGCTCGGTGCCAGCGCGGTGATCGATCGGGCCGAATTGAGCGCGCCCGGCAAGCCGCTGCAAAAGGAGCGCTGGGCCGCGGTCGTCGATGCGGTCGGCAGCCACACGCTGGCGAACGCATTGGCGCAAACCCGCTACGGCGGCGTGGTTGCGGCCTGCGGCCTGGCGCAGGGGGCCGACCTGCCATCGACCGTGATGCCGTTCATCCTGCGCGGCGTCACGCTCGCCGGTGTCGACAGCGTGATGGCGCCGATCGAATTGCGCCGCACGGCCTGGGCGCGTCTGGCGACCGATCTCGATCCGGCCAAGCTCGCGACCATCACCGACGAAGTTCCGCTCGACGCGGCCATCGCCAAGGCGCAGGAGTTGATGGACGGGCGGGTGCGCGGACGCATCGTCGTGGCGATCTGATCGGGCGCAAGGCCCGCGCACAGCACTTGCTCGCAGGGATTGCGCGGCAGCCCGTGGGGCTGCGCGTATCGTCAGCGGTTCGTAAGCGCCAGGCGGCTCAATGCGGGTCGCTTCGCGATCTTCCCAGCCACCCGACGAGCCCGCCATGAACACACCCGCCACCGAGCGCTACGCCGACTTTCATCGCCGTTCGTTGACCGACCGCGACGGCTTCTGGGCCGAGCAGGCAGCCTTGATCGACTGGCAGCGGCCCTTCGAACAGGTCTGCGACTACAGCCACCCGCCGTTCGCAAAGTGGTTCGTCGGCGGCACGACCAACCTGTGCCACAACGCCATCGATCGGCACCTTGAAGATCGCGCCGACCAGAACGCACTCATCTTCGTCTCGACCGAGACCGACGAGGAACGGGTCTACAGCTACGCCGAGTTGCACCGCGAAGTGCAGCGCATGGCGGCGTGTCTGCAGGCTCTCGGGGCGCAGCCGGGCGACCGCGTCCTGATTTACATGCCGATGGTTGCGCAGGCGGTGTTCGCGATGCTCGCCTGCGCGCGCATCGGCGCGATCCACTGCGTCGTGTTCGGCGGCTTCGCCAGTGGCAGCCTGGCCAGCCGCATCGACGATGCGCAGCCGGTCGTGATCGTCAGCGCCGACGCCGGCAGCCGCTCGGGCAAGATCGTCCCGTACAAGCCATTGCTCGACGAAGCGATCCGCCTGGCTGCACACAAGCCGGCGAAGGTGCTGCTGGTGGATCGGGGGCTGGCGCCGATGGAACTCACGCCCGGCCGCGACGAAAGCTACGCCGCGCTGCGCGAGAAGCACCTCGACGCCGTCGTGCCCTGCGTCTGGCTCGCGTCAGAACACCCCAGCTACACGCTGTACACCAGCGGCACCACCGGCAAGCCCAAGGGCGTGCAGCGCGACACTGGCGGCTACGCGGTGGCGCTGGCCGCGAGCATGAAGCACATCTTCTGCGGCGCCGCTGGCGAAACCTATTTTTCGACCAGCGACATCGGCTGGGTCGTTGGCCACAGCTATATCGTTTACGGTCCGCTGATCGCCGGTATGGCGACGATCCTGTACGAAGGCTTGCCGACCCGCCCCGATGCGGGCGTGTGGTGGAAGCTGGTCGAGAAGTACCAGGTCACGGTGATGTTCAGCGCGCCCACCGCGGTGCGGGTGCTGAAGAAGCACGATCCGAAGTTCCTCACCCAGTACGACCTGAGCTCGCTGCGCGCGCTGTTTCTGGCCGGCGAGCCGCTCGACGAACCGACCGCGCAGTGGATCGCGCAAGCGCTGGGCAAGCCGATCATCGACAACTACTGGCAGACCGAATCCGGCTGGCCGATCCTGACGATCGCCAACGGCGTGGAGAAAGCGCCGAGCAAGTTCGGCAGCCCCGGCGTGGCGATGTACGGCTACGACGTGAAGCTGATCGACGAGTCGAACGGCGCGGAGATCATCGAGCCGAACCGCAAGGGCGTGCTCGCGATCGCCGGGCCGTTGCCGCCCGGCTGCATGCAGACGGTGTGGCGCGACGATGCCCGCTTCGTATCGACCTACTGGAGCGACTTTCCCGGCCAGCAGCTCTACAGCACCTTCGACTGGGGCATCCGCGATGCCGATGGCTACTACTTTATCCTCGGCCGCACCGACGACGTGATCAACGTCGCCGGCCACCGGCTCGGAACGCGCGAGATCGAGGAGAGCATCTCCAGCCATCCGAGCGTGGCGGAGGTCGCGGTGGTCGGCGTCGCCGATGCGCTGAAGGGGCAGGTGGCGATGGCCTTCGTGGTGCCGAAGGACCCCGCCAGCGTGGATGACCTGCCGGCGCGGCTCAAGCTCGAGGGCGAGATCATGAAGACGGTCGATCGTCAGCTCGGTGCGCTCGCACGCCCGGCGCGGGTCCACTTCGTGACGCTGCTGCCCAAGACACGCTCGGGCAAGATGTTGCGCCGCGCGATCCAGGCGGTGTGCGAGCAGCGCGACCCGGGCGACCTGACGACGATGGACGATCCGGCAGCGCTGCAGCAGATCAAGGCGCTGATAGCGACTTGAAGGCGGCGAGCATCGGGCCGATGCGCCGGCCCATCTCGTCGCCCAGGGCCTGCAGGCCACTGAGCGGGCGGATCATCACCTCGAAGTCCTTGATCCGGCCATCGGTATCGAAGCGGATCAGGTCGATGCCCTTGAGTTGCTTGTCGCCGACCCGCGCGCTGAACTCGAGCATGGCGTCGAGCCCGTCGACGCCGATCAGTTCGCGGTGGTACCGGAAGTCTTCGAAGACGCCGATCACTGTCGTCAGCACCAGGTTCACTGCCGCTGCGCTCTCGTAGGGCGTGAAGGCCATCGGGGAGCGAAAGATCGCGTCGGGATGGAGCAATGCCGGCAGCTCGCCGAGATCACGCGACTCGATCATGCGGTGCCACGTGGCCAGCGTTGCTGCCACGGCAGGTGGGTGGTGTGCGGCCACCATCAGAGCACCTCGGAGGCGAAGTCGGCCAGGCGCGATCGTTCGCCGCGCGCCAGCGTCACGTGGCCCGAATGCGGCCAGCCCTTGAAGCGGTCGACGGCGAAGGTCAGGCCCGAACTGCCTTCGGTGAGGTAGGGCGTGTCGATCTGCGCCAGGTTGCCCAGGCAGATGATCTTGGTGCCCGGGCCGGCGCGGGTGATCAGCGTCTTCATCTGCTTGGGCGTGAGGTTCTGCGCCTCGTCGATGATGACGAACTTGTTCAGGAAGGTGCGCCCACGCATGAAGTTCAGGCTCTTGATCTTGATCTTGCTGCGCACCAGGTCGTTGGTGGCGGCGCGGCCCCACTCGCCAGCGGCGCCATCGGTCTTGGACAGCACCTCGAGGTTGTCGTCGAGGGCGCCCATCCACGGGCTCATCTTCTCTTCTTCGGTGCCCGGCAGGAAACCGATGTCTTCGCCGACCGGCACCGTGACGCGGGTGACGATGATCTCGGTGTAGCGGCGGTCGTCCATCACCTGGCTCAGGCCCGCGGCCAGCGTCATCAGCGTCTTGCCGGTGCCTGCCGTGCCGGTGAGGGTGATGAAATCGCAGTCCGGGTCCATCAGCAGGTTCAGGGCGAAGTTCTGCTCGCGGTTGCGCGCGGTCACACCCCACACCGCGTTCTTCTGGTGCGTGTATTCCTTCAGCGTGCGCAGCACCGCGGTCTTGCCGGTGATCTCGATGACCTTGGCGTACAGCGACGCGGCGCCCGGCGCTTCGAGGAAGACGAACTGGTTGATCAGCAGCGCCGGCACCATCGGCCCGCTGATGCGGTAGTAGGTCAGGCCGCCTTGCTGCCAGCTCTCCATCGTCTTGCCGTGCTTGTCCCAGAAATCGGCGGGCAGCGGCAGCACGCCGGTGTACAGCAGGTCGCCGTCCTCCAGCGTCATGTCGTTGAGGTAGTCCTCGGCCGGCAACCCGAGCGCACGCGCCTTGATGCGCATGTTGATGTCCTTGGACACCAGCACCACATCGCGACCCGGTTGCTGCTCGCGCAGCGCCTGCACCACACCGAGAATCTGGTTGTCGGCCTTGCCGTGCGGCAGTCCGGCCGGCAGGCTGACGTTGATCAGGTTGGTCTGGAAGAACAGCTTGCCACCAGCCTCGCGGTGCCCGGTGCGCGCGAGCGCCAGGCCTTCGGACATGCCCGAGGAGTCGCGGCTGGGCATGCTCGCTGCCAGTGCATCGAGCTCGCGGCTCACCTGGCGCGCGTTGCGTGCCACCTCGGTCATGCCGCGCTTGTGGCCGTCGAGTTCCTCGAGCGTGATCATCGGCAGGTAAATGTCGTGTTCCTCGAAGCGGAACAGCGAGGTCGGGTCGTGCATCAGCACATTCGTGTCGAGCACGAACAAGGTCGCCGGGCCGGTGCCGCGCGGCGTGCGGGCACGGTGTTGCAGACGGCTCTTGCGTGGCTCCGGTGTCGGCCGCGTCGATGGCTTGACCGGGGTCGACTTGGCGGTCGGTGCGCCGGGCGCCTGCGCGGTGTCATAGAGCTCCAGGAGCGCCGGCGAAGCGGGCTCGACGGCCGAGCGAGTCTTCTGCGGGCGCTTGCCGGGTTGTGGTGCCGCTTGCGATTCGAAGTCGGCGGGGGTGAGGAGGGAGGCTCGTTTGGCAGGCGGCTTGGGCAGTGGCATGGGGCTCCGCAGGGGCTGATAAACGAAAAAGCCGCACAGTCGGCTGTGCGGCTACTCAGGGGTGCGCAGTTCGGAACTGGCGGGCATGCAAAAGATTATGCACACGTTCGATGACGGCTTGCGGGCAGCGGTCACTGGGCACCTTCACCCGAAGCGCTGCACCGAAAGGGTTGGTCAGCGCGCAGGGTTCAACACGCCGAGACAGGCTTTCGGGCCTGAACTCACCCAGCCTTCTTGATCGCCTTGACTTCCTTCAGCACTTCTTCCACGTGGCCTGCGACCTTGAGGCCGCGCCACTCGCCGCGCAGCACGCCGCTGCCGTCGATCAGGAAGGTGCTGCGCTCGATGCCTTTGACCTTCTTGCCGTACATGATCTTGTTCTTGACCACGCCGAACATGTGGCACAGCTTTTCTTCGGTGTCGGCGATCAGTTCGAAGGGAAGTTCCAGGCTTTGCTTGAACTTGTCGTGCGAGGCCATGTTGTCGCGCGACACCCCGAACACCACGGCACCGGCCTTGACGAACTCCTTGTGGTGGTCACGGAACTGCATCGCCTCGGTGGTGCAGCCAGGGGTGTTGTCCTTGGGGTAGAAATACAGTACGACGATCTTGCCGGCGTAGGCCTGGGGTGTGAACTTGATCCCGCCGGTTGCGAGCGCTTCAAATTCCGGGATGGCTTTATTGAGGGCTGGCGTCATGGAGTATTCTGTTTGGTTGCGCCGGTCTGGCACCTAGCCCAAGATTATAAACGCGGCGCTCTACCGCGGTGACCCCGCTCAGCTGGCATCGGGTGATCGAGTGGCTGCCGTCTCGAACAGCAGCGCTGCAACGACCGAGCGCCCTTCGGCGAGGAGCACGTTGTAGGTTCGGCAGGCCGCTGCGGTGTCCATCGTCTCCACGCCGATACGGCGCGATAGCAGCGGCGCAAGCAGCGCCGGGCGCACGAAGCGCAGCCGCCCGCCGCTGCCGAAGATCACCAGCTCCGGCGCCAGCGCGGCCAGCATCTCGAAGTGCGCTTCGGTCAACGCCGCGAAGGCATCCACCGGCCACGCCTGCACGGTGCCCGTCCATGGCACGACGACGCTGCGGCGGTGCTCCTGGCCATCGACGATGACGCCACCGGGCCCGTGCCGGGCAATGGCGTTGCGCCCTTCGATGCGGTCGGCTTGAAGTTTCATGTTTGTGGCAATGGGTTGGTGCGACATCGGGGGCCAGCGCGCCGACTGTGGCAGCTCGATACCCCTGTGGTTAAATTCTAGGTTTTGCAGCGCAGCAATTGTTTGGGAGGCCTTTTGAAACCCATCATCAAGTCGAGCAAGCTCGCCAACGTGGCCTACGACATCCGTGGCCCGGTGCTGGAGAAGGCCCGGCAGATGGAGGAGGAGGGCCACAAGATCATCAAGCTGAACATCGGCAACGTCGCCGCGTTCGGCCTGGAGCCACCCGACGAGATCGTGCAGGACATGATCCGCAACATGCCGCACTCGGCCGGCTACACCGACAGCAAGGGCCTGTTCGCGCCGCGCAAGGCGGTGGTGCACTACACGCAGCAGAAGAACGTGGCCGGCGTGACGATCGACGACGTCTACCTCGGCAACGGCGCCTCCGAGCTGATCGCGATCGGCATGAACGCGTTGCTCAACGACGGTGACGAGGTGCTGATTCCGTCACCCGACTACCCGCTCTACACCGCGGTGGTGGGCCTGTCGGGCGGCACACCAGTGCATTACCTGTGCGACGAGACGACCGGCTGGCTGCCGGACATCGAGCACATGAAGGCCATGATCACGCCGCGCACCAAGGCACTGGTCGTCATCAACCCGAACAACCCGACCGGCGCGCTCTACCCCGAGAGTGTGCTGCGCGAGATCGTCGAGGTCGCGCGCCAGCACCAGCTGATCGTGTTCGCCGACGAGATCTACGACAAGACCCTGTACGACGGCAACACCCACACCAGCATCTCGTCGCTCGCCGACGACGTGCTGTTCGTGACCGTGAACGGCTTGTCGAAGAACTACCGCGCCTGCGGCTACCGCGCCGGCTGGATGGTGGTGTCGGGCGAGAAACGCCACGCGCGCGACTACATCGAAGGCCTGAACATGCTGGCGTCGTTGCGCCTGTGTGCGAACACGCCGGGGCAGCTCGCGATCCAGACCGCGCTGGGCGGCTACCAGAGCATCAACGACTTGGTCGCGCCCACGGGCCGCCTGTGCCGCCAACGCGACCTTGCCCACCGATTGCTGAGCGAGATTCCGGGTGTCAGCGTGGTCAAGCCGAAGGCGGCGCTGTACATGTTCCCGAAACTCGATCCGAAGGTCTACCCGATCGAGGACGATCAGCAATTCGCGTACGAGTTGCTGGCCGAGCAGAAGGTGCTGATCGTGCAGGGCACCGGCTTCAACTGGGCCACACCGGATCACTTCCGGATCGTCTTCCTGCCCAACTCGGATGACCTGACCGAGGCCATCGGTCGCATCGCGCGCTTTCTCGAGCACTATCGCAAACGCCATTCCTCCTGATGCCCTGCGGGGCCGAGACCATGAAACCGATTCAAGCAGGCCTGCTGGGCATAGGCACCGTGGGCAGCGGCACGTTCAATGTGCTGCAACGCAACCAGGAGGAAATCCAGCGCCGCGCCGGGCGCGGCATACACATCACGATGGTGGCCGACCTCGACACCGCACGTGCGAAGGCCATCGTCGGCGATTCGGCGCAGGTCGTGAGCGACGCGCGAGCGGTGATTGCCAACCCCGCGATCGACATCGTCATCGAACTGATCGGCGGCTATGGCATCGCCCGGACGCTGGTGATGGAATCCATCGCCGCCGGCAAGCATGTGGTCACCGCCAACAAGGCGCTGCTGGCGGTGCACGGCACCGAAATCTTCGCGGCGGCGCGAGCGCGCGGCGTGATGGTCGCGTTCGAGGCCGCGGTGGCCGGCGGCATTCCGATCATCAAGGCGCTGCGTGAGGGCCTGACCGCGAACCGCATCGAGTGGATCGCCGGCATCATCAACGGCACGACCAACTTCATCCTCTCGGAGATGCGCTCGAAAGGGCTCGACTTCGATGTCGCACTGAAGGAAGCCCAGCGCCTGGGCTACGCCGAATCCGACCCGACCTTCGACATCGAAGGCATCGACGCCGCGCACAAGGCGACCATCATGAGCGCGATCGCGTTCGGCATCCCGGTGCAGTTCGACAAGGCCTACATCGAGGGCATCACGAAGCTGCAGGCCGCCGACATCCGCTACGCCGAGCAGCTCGGCTACCGCATCAAGCTGCTGGGCATCACCAAGCGCCGTGCCGGTGGCGGGTCGCCTGCCGACGCGGCCGACGGCATCGAGCTGCGGGTGCACCCGACCCTGGTACCGGCCCAGCGCCTGATCGCCAACGTCGAAGGGGCGATGAACGCGGTGGTCGTGCACGGCGACGCCGTCGGCAGCACGCTGCACTACGGCAAGGGAGCGGGCGCCGAGCCGACCGCGTCGGCGGTGATCGCCGATCTGGTCGACATCACCCGGCTGCACACCGCCGACCCCGACCACCGCGTGCCGCACCTGGCGTTCCAGCCCGGCGCGCTGCAGGACACCCGCATCCTGCCGATCGACGAGGTCGTCACAGCGTTCTACCTGCGGCTGCAGGTGGCCGATCAGGCGGGTGTGCTCGCCCGCATCACCGGCATCCTGGCCGAGTGCGACATCTCGATCGACGCGCTGCTGCAGCGCCCGGGCGACGCGGGCGCCTCCCACGAGGCGCGAGCCGAAGGCCAGGCGCCGACCGACGTGATCATCCTGACCCACGACACCGTCGAAGGCCGCATGAACAAGGCCATCGCGCAGATGCAGGCGCTGCCCACCGTGCTTGCACCGATCGTGCGGATCCGCAAGGAAGAGCTGTCTTGAAGTACATCAGCACCCGGGGCGATCAAGCCGAGCGCAGCTTCTGCGAGATCCTGCTCGAAGGGCTCGCTCCCGACGGCGGCCTGTACCTGCCCGCGCACTACCCGACGATCGACGCCGCCACGCTGGCGAGGTGGCGCCCCCTGGCGTATCACGAGCTGGCGTTCGAGGTCTTGTCGCTCTACATCGACGACATCCCCCACGCCGACCTGCGCGCTCTGGTGGTGAAGACCTACACCGCGGCGACGTTCGGCCACCCGCGGATCGTGCCGCTGCGCGCGCTCGAGCCCGGCGTCTACCTCGAAGCCTTGTCGAACGGCCCGACGCTGGCGTTCAAGGACATGGCGATGCAGCTGCTCGGCAACCTGTTCGAGTACGAGCTCGCGCGCCGCGGCCAGAGCCTCAACATCCTCGGCGCGACCTCCGGCGACACCGGCAGCGCGGCCGAATACGCGATGCGCGGCAAGGCCGGGGTGAACGTGTTCATGCTCTCGCCGAAGGGTCGCATGAGCCCGTTCCAGCAGGCGCAGATGTTCAGCCTGCAGGACGCCAACATCCACAACATCGCGGTCGACGGCGTGTTCGACGATTGCCAGGACATCGTCAAGGCGGTCTCGAACGACCTCGAATTCAAGCGCCGTTACCGCATCGGCACGGTCAACTCGATCAACTGGGCGCGCCTGCTGGCGCAGGTGGTGTACTACTTCGCGGGCTACTTCCAGGCGACGAAAGTCGACACCGAGGTCGTCAGCTTCGCGGTGCCCTCGGGCAACTTCGGCAACATCTGCGCTGGCCACGTGGCGCGCATGATGGGCCTGCCGATACGCCAGCTCGTGCTCGCCACCAACGAGAACAACGTGCTCGACGAGTTCTTCCGCACCGGCACCTACCGCGTGCGCGCCAGCAGCGAGACCCACGAAACCTCCAGCCCGTCGATGGACATCTCGAAGGCGTCGAACTTCGAGCGCTTCGTGTTCGACCTGCTGGGCCGCGACGCGCCGCGCACCCGCGAGCTGTTCAGGGGCGAGCTGGATCGCCACGGTGCGTTCACGCTGACAGCGGCCGAATTCGCGCGCATCGGTGGCTACGGATTCGTTTCCGGCAGCAGCACGCACGCCGATCGGCTCGCGACGATCCGCGACACGTTCCAACGTTTCGGCACTCTCATCGATACCCACACCGCCGACGGGTTGAAGGTGGCGCGCGAACACCTGGCGCCCGGCGTGCCGATGATCGTGCTCGAGACCGCGCTGCCGGCCAAGTTCGCGCAGACCATCGTCGAGGCCATCGGCCGCGAGCCCGACCGGCCCGCGGCGATGCGCGACATCGAGCAACTGCCCAAGCGCTACACCGAGATGGCCGCCGATGCGCAGGCCGTCAAGGCCTTCATCGCCGCCAATGCGTGATCAAGATCCGAGCGTGCCTGCGAACCCCATGAACAGCCCCGCACCCGCGTCCGCACCCACCCGCGCGCCGCTGCTCACGCTCGACGAGGCGCTGGCGCGCCTGCTCGCCGCGGTTTCGCCATTGCCGGCCAGCGAGCACGAGACGCTCTCGACCTTCGACGCGCTCGGCCGCGTGCTGCAGCACGACGTGCGTTCCACGCTCGATGTGCCGCCGCAAGACAACACCTCGATGGACGGCTACGCGCTGCGCTGCGCCGATGTGCCGGTGGCAGGCACGGTGCTGCCGGTGAGCCAGCGCATCCCGGCCGGCACGGTCGGCGCGCCGCTGCAGCCGGGCAGCGCCGCGCGCATCTTCACCGGCGCGCAGGTGCCGATCGGCGCCGACGCGGTGGTGATGCAGGAACAATGCGAGGCGCTCGGCGAGAGCGTGCGCGTCAACACCGTGCCGGCGGCCGGGCAGTGGATCCGCCGCCGCGGCGAAGACGTGCGCAGCGGCGCCGTGGTGCTGCCCGCGGGCACGCGCCTGACGCCGCAGGCGCTCGGACTGGCGGCGACGGTGGGTTCGGCCACGCTGTCGGTGTCGCGCCGACCGCGCGTCGCGCTGTTCTCGACCGGCGACGAACTCGTGATGCCCGGCGAGCCGCTCAAGCCCGGGGCAATCTACAACTCCAACCGCTACACGCTGCGCGCCGCGGTCCGCGCGATGGGCTGCGACTGCACCGATCTGGGCATCGTGCCCGACCGGCTCGACGCCACGCGCGCGGCGCTGCGCCGGGCGGCCGAGGGCCACGACCTGATCGTCACCTCGGGCGGAGTGTCGGTCGGCGAGGAAGATCACCTGCGCCCTGCCGTGCAGCTCGAAGGCCGCATCGAGTTGTGGCAGATCGCGATCAAGCCCGGCAAGCCGCTCGCGTTCGGCGAAGTCAGGCGCACCGACAGGTCGTCGGCCTGGATCATCGGCCTGCCCGGCAACCCGGTGTCGAGCTTCATCACGTTCTTGCTGATGGTGCGGCCGGTGCTGCTGCGCCTGCAGGGCGCCGGCTCGTTGGCACCGAAGCGCGTGCGGCAGCGCGCCGATTTCGACTGGCCGCGCCCGGACCAGCGGCGCGAGTTCCTGCGCGTGCGCTGCAACGACGCAGGCGGGCTCGACCTGTTCCCCAACCAGAGCTCGGGCGTGCTGACGTCGGTGGTGTGGGGCGACGGGGTGGTCGACAACCCGAGCGGCCGGTCGATCCGCGCCGGTGATGCGGTCGATTTCATGTCGTTCGCGGAGTTGCTGTGCTGACCGTCAGCGTGCGCTATTTCGCTTCGATCCGCGAAGCCCTCGGGCCGGGCGAGGCCGTCGAGGTGGCCGGTGGCAGCACCGTCGGCGCGGTCCGCGATGTGCTCATCGCCCGCGGCGGCGCCCATGCCAGCGCACTCGCGCGCGGCCGGGCCCTGCGCAGCGCGTTGAACCAGGTGCTCTGCGACGAGACCGCGGCGGTGGCGCGGGGCGATGAAGTGGCGTTCTTCCCACCGGTGACGGGAGGCTGAAGTGGCACGCCCGCGCGTCACGGTGCAGACCGCCGACTTCGACCTCGGTGCCGAGGTGGCCGCGCTGCGTGCGGGTGATCCGGCGGTCGGTGCGGTCGCCTCCTTCATCGGCACGGTGCGCGACCGCAACGACGGCCAGGGCGTCAGCGCGATGGAACTCGAGCACTACCCCGGCATGACCGAGCGTGCGATCGAGGCGATGATCGATGAGGCGCAGCGCCGCTTCGACCTGCGCGGCGCGCGGGTAATCCACCGCGTCGGCCTGCTGCAACCGGGCGACCAGATCATGATGGTGGCGGTCGCTTGCGCGCACCGGGGCCAGGCTTTCCAGGCCTGCGAATTCCTGATGGACTACCTGAAAACCCAGGCGCCGTTCTGGAAGAAGGAACAGACGCCCGAAGGCGCACGCTGGGTCGATGCGCGCAGCAGCGACGACGCCGCGCTCGCGCGTTGGGGCATCGAGGCCGGCAATGCAGCGATCCCCGAGGCGCCGCCGGCGACGTGACCGTGGCGTTGCCGTGGCTCCAGATGCTGGTGGTCGCGCTCGGCGCTGCCGTTGGCGCGCTTTTGCGCTGGTGGGCCGGGCTGTGGTTGAACTCGCACTGGGCCGGTTTCCCACTGGGAACGCTGCTCGTCAACTGCGCCGGCGGCTTGCTGATCGGCGTGGCGCTGGCGTGGTTCGAACGCACGCCCGACGAGTTCTTGCGGCTGCTGCTCGTAACGGGCTTCCTGGGCGGCCTCACGACGTTCTCGTCGTTCTCGGGTGAGTCGCTGATCCTGCTGCATCGCGGAGAGTACGCGCTGGCGCTCGGACACACCGCTGCCCATGTGCTGGGGTCGCTCGGCTGTGCGGCATTCGGCTTCTGGGCGCTGAACCTGCTGATTGATTGAGAGCAAGCCGGGGGCGGCGTCGCGGCTTGAAAATCGACCGAACCCCCTCACGTCCAACGCAATCGGAGGAGTTTCCCCATGCGTATCGACAAGCTCACGACCAAGTTCCAGGAGGCGCTGGCCGATGCCCAGAGCATCGCGGTGGCCAACGACAACCCATACATCGAGCCGGCCCATCTGCTGGCGGCGATGCTGGCCCAGGCCGACGGCCCGAAGGCGCTGCTGGATCGCGCCGGCGCCAACAGCGCGGCGCTGAAGACCGCGCTCGACACCCTGATCCGGGGCCTGCCGCAGGTGCAGGGCAGCGGCCAGGTCGTGCAGCCCGGCCGGGACCTGACAGCGCTGCTGCAGACCACCGAGAAGGAAGCCGGCAAGCGCGGCGACCAGTTCATCGCCAGCGAGATGTTCCTGCTCGCACTCAGTGACGCGAAAACCGACCTCGGCGGTATCGTCCGCGGCCACGGCCTGACGCGCAAGGCGCTCGAAAGCGCGATCGATTCGGTGCGCGGCGGCCAGAAGGTCGACAGCGCCGAGGCCGAGGGCCAGCGCGAAGCGCTCAAGAAGTACACGCTCGACCTGACCGAGCGCGCGCGCCTGGGCAAGCTCGACCCGGTGATCGGCCGCGACGACGAGATCCGCCGCGCCATCCAGGTGCTGCAGCGGCGCACCAAGAACAACCCGGTGCTGATCGGCGAGCCCGGCGTGGGCAAGACCGCCATCGTCGAAGGGCTGGCGCAGCGCATCGTCGCCGGCGAGGTGCCCGATTCGCTGAAGAACAAGCGCGTGCTGGTGCTCGACATGGCATTGCTGCTGGCGGGCGCGAAGTTCCGCGGCGAGTTCGAGGAACGGCTCAAGAGCGTGCTCAAGGAAGTGGCCCAGGACGAAGGCCAGACCATCGTCTTCATCGACGAATTGCACACCATGGTGGGCGCCGGCAAGGCCGAAGGCGCGATCGATGCCGGCAACATGCTCAAGCCGGCGCTGGCGCGCGGCGAGCTGCACTGCATCGGCGCCACCACCTTGAACGAGTACCGCAAGTACATCGAGAAGGACGCCGCGCTGGAGCGCCGCTTCCAGAAGATCCTGGTCGGCGAGCCGACGGTGGAGGCCACGATCGCGATCCTGCGCGGACTGCAGCAGAAGTACGAGGTGCACCACGGCGTGGAGATCACCGACCCGGCGATCGTCGCGGCGGCCGAGTTGAGCCACCGCTACATCACCGACCGTTTCCTGCCCGACAAGGCCATCGACCTGATCGACGAGGCCGCGTCGAAGGTGCGCATCGAGATCGACTCCAAGCCGGAGGCGATGGACAAGCTCGACCGGCGCCTGATCCAGCTGCAGATCGAGCGCGCCGCCGTGACCCGCGAGAAGGACGAAGCCTCGCAACGCCGCCTCGCGCTGATCGAGGAGGAGATCGGCCGCGTGCAGCGCGAAGCCGCCGACCTCGACGAAATCTGGAAGGCCGAGAAGGCGGCCGCGCAAGGCTCGGCGCATCTGATGGAAGAGATCGACCGCGCGCGTTTCCAGATCGAGGAATGGAAGCGCAAGGGCGACTTCAACAAGGTGGCCGAGCTGCAATACGGCAAGCTGCCCGACCTCGAGAAGAAGCTCAAGGACGCGCAGGCCAAGGAGGCCAAGAAGAGCGCCACCAAAGGCAAGCCGCAGCTGCTGCGCACGACGGTGGGCGCCGAAGAGATCGCCGAAGTGGTCGCGCGCGCCACCGGCATTCCGGTGTCCAAGCTGATGCAGGGTGAACGCGACAAGCTGATGCAGATGGAAGCCAAGCTGCACGAACGTGTGATCGGCCAGGACGAGGCGATCACCGCGGTGGCCAACGCGATTCGCCGCTCGCGTTCGGGCCTGTCGGACCCGAACCGGCCGACCGGCTCGTTCCTGTTCCTCGGCCCCACCGGCGTGGGCAAGACCGAACTGTGCAAGGCGTTGGCGGGCTTCCTGTTCGACAGCGAGGACCACCTGATCCGGCTGGACATGAGCGAGTTCATGGAGAAGCATTCGGTCGCACGCATGATCGGCGCGCCGCCGGGCTACGTGGGTTACGACGAGGGCGGCTACCTGACCGAAGCGGTGCGCCGCAAGCCCTACAGCGTGCTGCTGCTCGACGAGGTCGAGAAGGCGCACCCGGACGTCTTCAACGTGCTGCTGCAGGTGCTCGACGACGGCCGCCTGACCGACGGCCAGGGCCGCACCGTCGACTTCAAGAACACCGTGATCGTGATGACCAGCAACCTCGGTTCGCACCAGATCATGCAGATGGCGGGCCAAAGCCACGACGCGATCCATGACGCCGTGTGGGCCGAGGTCAAGCAGCATTTCCGCCCGGAGTTCCTGAACCGCATCGACGAAGCGGTGGTGTTCCATGCGCTCGACGCAAAGAACATCGAAGCGATCGCGGCGATCCAGTTGAAGGTGCTGGAGGCTCGGCTCGAGAAGATGGAGATGAAGCTCGAGGTTTCGCCGCGTGCGCTGGCCGAACTGGCGAAGGCCGGCTTCGACCCGGTGTTCGGCGCCCGGCCGCTGAAACGCGAGATCCAGCGGCGCATCGAGAACCCGGTGGCCAAGCTGATCCTGGAAGGCCGCTTCGGGCCGAAGGACGTGATCCCGGTGGACTACGAGGACGGCGACTTCTCGTTCGAGCGCGTCGTGCACTGACCCGCGCCTGGGCGCCGCCGGGCGCGGCGCCCGGCTACGTGCGTGCCGGCGGGCCGAACAGCGTGTCCATGCGTTGCACTTGGAGCCGCGCCAGCGTTAAGTTGGCGCTGGCCTTGTCGAGCGCGGCGTGCAGTGCCAGGCCCGGGTGACCCGGCACGGCGCGCAGCAGCAGGTGGTGCGAGCCCAGCGTGATGGCGGCCTCGGGCAAGGTGTGCCCCAACCCCAGGCTGCGGCTGCTGGCGCTCATGCCGGCCAGCAGCGCCTTGCCGTGCATGGCCAGGTCGGCCGCGCCGGGGCTGGCGCCGGCGTGGGTGACTTCCAGCCCGCTGGCCACGTCGAACACACAGCAGCTCACCATGCCGGGCAGTTCCGCGAGTTGCTGCACATAGCGATCCAGCAGGCTCCTCGGTGCCGCCGCGCGCGCGGCGGCCGAACTCACGGACGGCATCGGCCGCATCGTCAGCGGGTCGGTGGCGGCGCGCGCACCCGCGACGGCCGGCGGCTTGCCGACGACGTCCATCGGTCGCGATGGAGCAGTTGCGCTGCTGCCTGCGGCGCCTGCGGGCATGGCCGCGCGGCGGACATCCGTCGGGCCGAGTTCGCCCAAACGAGCCCAGGTGCCGTTGATGAAGCCCCAGGCATCGGCCGGGCGCGTGACCTGTGGGGTGGTGCGCACGTTCACGCCGGTGCCGCGAGCCAGTTCAGCGCCCTGCGCCGCGAGGGCGTTGCCCGACGCGAGCGGCAGCAGCAGCAATTGGCGGTTCGGCCACGGGCCGCTGAGCATGAACTCCTGGAACGGCTTCAACGCCGAGGCGATCGAGTGAGCGGGCAGGTCGCCGACCATGATCACGCCCAGCCGGCTGAACGCCAGCAGCATGCGCGACAGGCCATGGCGGGCGACGGTGTCGGCGTCGACCTCGGTCGAGTACATCCGCAACACGCCGCCATCTGCTGCCGGCAACTCGACGAACTCGAGGCTTGCCAACGCGGTGCCGTAACCCTGGCGGCGGATCACGAGTTTTTGCACCGCCCGCCCGCCGGCCGCGGCGATGCCGGCCAGCAAGCGGCGCGACGACGCGGTTGCGATGTCGTGGACCGCAATGAACTCCGGGTGCAGGTGTTCGAACTGCTGCTGCATGGCCAGCGCCGGATCGCAGGAGACGAACAACTCGCGCTCGTTGACGCCGGTCTGTCGGCCGATGTCGTGCTTCTCGGGGGCGAGGTATTCGTCTTCGTCCTTGAGCATCTGCGTGGCCAACGAGGTCTGCGCGCGCGTGGCTTGCCAGGCATCGGGCGCCGGCGCACCTGCCGCGGTGGGGGTAGACCTTGCACTGTCGGAGTTGTTCATCGCTTCGCCTTCCGGGTCGGGCCATCGGCCGGGGATTGCAGGTTCGACGTGAGGTGGCGCCTGCGAGCCAGCCCCGGCATGTTTTCACAGGTGGTGGCTGCGGGGAATCCCCAGGGCGGGAGTTTCGCACCGGCGCGGGCCGCGGTCATGACGGGTTGCACAATAAGCGATGCTTGCACGAGCCATGTTGGCGCTGCTCACCGATCTACCCACGCGTTGCGACGATGTCGGCGGATGAAGCGGCGCGCCGTCGCTGGCGCACAAGGCGGCGGATCAGCGAGGCGCTACTCGCCGTGTGGTTCGGCGTGACATTCGGCGTCGCGTACTTCGCGCGCGAGTTGAACGGCCACTTTCTTGGCTGGCCGTTCAGCTTTTGGGTCGCTGCCCAGGGCGCGCCGATCATGTATCTGGTGCTGGTGGTCCTGTATGCGCGCCTGATGGGCCGCCTCGACGACGCCAGCGGTGTCGTGCAGGACGACTGACGTGACCCGGGCCGACTCCGCTGCCTTCAGGCACCGGCTCGACCGCATCTACCTGCGCTACACCGCGGGCTTCATCGCCTTCGTCGGGGTGCTCGCGGTGCTGGAGCGGATGGGCCTGCCGCGGCGCTGGATCGGCGTGGTCTTCCTGCTCGCCACGGTCGGTCTGTATGCCGGGATCGGCATCATCAGCCGAACCACCGACGCGGCGGAGTACTACGTCGCCGGGCGGCGCGTGCCGGCGATGTACAACGGCATGGCGACCGCGGCCGACTGGATGTCGGCGGCCTCGTTCATCGGCCTGGCCGGCACGCTGTACCTGCAGGGTTACGGTGGCCTTGCCTATGTGATGGGCTGGACCGGCGGCTTCGTGCTCGTGGCGGTGCTGCTGGCACCGTACCTTCGCAAGTTCGGTGCGTTCACGATCCCCGATTTTCTGGCCGAACGCTACGGTGGCAACGCCGCCCGCGGGGTCGGCCTGCTGGCGGCGATCCTGTGTTCCTTCGTCTACCTGGTGGCCCAGATCTACGGCGTCGGCCTGATCACGTCGCAGTTGACCGGCGTGGACTTCGTGCTCGGCATCTTTCTCGGCCTCGGCGGCGTGCTGGTGTGCTCGTTCCTCGGCGGCATGCGTGCGGTCACCTGGACGCAGGTCGCCCAGTACATCATCTTGTCGATCGCGTACCTGATCCCCGTGGTGTGGCTGTCGGTCCAGCAGACCGGCGTGCCGGTGCCGCAATGGGGGGTCGGCCAGCAACTGGCCAAGGTCAGCGAGCGCGAGCAGCAGTTGCTGCACGACCCGAAGGAACTCGAGGTCCGCGCGCTGTTCCAGGCCCGTGCCGACGACTACGCGAACAAGCTGAAGGACGTTGCTGCGGCGCTCGTCGCCGACCGGGCCGAGGCGCGCCAGCGCAGTCGTGACCTGAAAGCTGCGAATGCACCGCTGCGCGACATCCAGGCCGCCGACAAGGCAATTGCCGCGCTACCGAAAAACGAAGCATCGGCGCGCGACGCCTGGACCCGTGCGCAGGCTGCCAACGAAGCCCGCGCCCGGCCACTGGCCGGCATGCCTGCGCACGCGCAACCGTTTGCCGGAGACCCCGACGGCACACCGGCGCAACGCAAGGCCTACAACGAGTCGCGGCGCAATTTCATCGCGCTGGTGTTCTGCCTGATGGTGGGCACCGCGGCGCTGCCGCACATCCTGATGCGCAGCTACACCACGTCCTCGGTGCGGGCGGCGCGTGAATCGGTCGCGTGGTCGCTGTTCTTCATCCTGCTGCTGTACCTGAGCGCATCGGCGCTGGCGGTGCTGGTGAAGTTCGAGGTGTTCAACCACCTGGTGGGCCAGCGTTTCGATCAACTGCCGGTGTGGATCGCGAACTGGTCGAAGGTCGATCCGTCGCTGGTGTCGGTGGTCGACATCAACCACGACGGCGTGCTGCAACTCGGCGAGATCCGCATCGGCGCCGATCTGGTGGTGCTCGCCACCCCCGAGATCGCCGGCTTGCCTTACGTGATCTCGGGGTTGGTGGCCGCCGGCGGTCTGGCCGCCGCGCTGTCGACCGCCGACGGGTTGCTGCTGACGATCTCCAACGCGCTGTCGCACGACCTGTACTACAAGATGATCGGCCCGCAGGCGTCGACCGCGCGCCGTGTCACGGTCTCCAAGGTGCTGCTGTTGGTGGCGGCCCTGACCGCGGCGGCGGTGGCCGCGCAGCGGCCGGCCGACATCCTGTTCCTCGTCACCGCAGCGTTCTCGATTGCCGCCTCGGCGTTCTTCCCGGCGCTGGTGCTGGGCATCTTCTGGAGCCGCGCCAACAAGTGGGGCGCGCTGTGCGGCATGGCCAGCGGCCTGGCGCTGACGCTGTACTACCTGGTGCGCAACGAGCCGTGGTTGCGCACCGTTTTTGGGGTCGGCGTGCCGGCCGACCTGTGGTTCGGCATCCTGCCGGTCTCGGCCGGCGCATTCGGCGTGCCGCTGGGTTTCGCGGTCTGCGTGATCGTGAGCCTTCTGACGCCGTCGCCCACCGCGCAGCAGCGCCAGTTCGTTCGCAGCCTGCGCCAGCCGTAGCGCACGCCGGTGAGCGCCATCTCACCAAGGGTCGCACCGAAGCCGAACCGGGCTACAATCGCAGGCTCGCCTTGCCACACCCGGGTCTGACGCTTCGGGGTGGCTTCAACAACCGCAACTGTCCAGGGCCACCAACAATCTCGGTGCCCGGCGGCGGTCACGGAAACCACAAGGAGTATCAATGCGTCACTATGAAATCGTGTTGCTGATCCACCCGGATCAAAGCGAACAGGTTCCGGCCATGCTGGAACGCTACAAGGGTGTCATCACCGCCGGCGGCGGCAAGGTGCACCGCGTCGAAGACTGGGGCCGTCGCCAGATGGCCTACATGATCCAGAAGCTCGCCAAGACGCACTACCTGTGCCTGAACATCGAGTGCAGCAAGGAAGTGCTGGTCGAGCTGGAAACGGGTTTCCGTTTCAACGACGCCGTGATCCGCCACCTCACCGTGCTGCAGGACGAGGCCCCGAGCGGACCGTCGGTGATGATGAAGATGGTCGAGCGCGAAGACTCGCGCAAGACGTCGTCGCCTTCGCAGGATCGCTCCGATCGTCCGGAACGCCAGGAACGTCAAGAGCGTCAGGAACGCCCGGCGCAGGAGGCGTCGGCCTGACGATGCAAGACACAGGTCTGCGCGGTCGCCGCAGCGCTTGAATGAACCGGCTGGTTCTGACGGCGCAACTGGTGGAGCGAGGCGCGTTGCGTTACACCCCGGCGGGTTTGCCGGCCCTCGATTTGAGCCTGAAGCACGAATCCGAGGTTCTGCAAGACGGCCAGACCCGCAAGGTCTGGTTCGAGATCAAGGCCAGGGCGATCGGCGAGATCACGCAGCGAGTCGCGAAACTCGAGATGGGAAGCAGCCACGGCTTTGCCGGCTTCCTGGGCTCACAGCGCAACGGCCGAGGTGTCGTGTTCCATGTCACCGAGCTCGATTGAGGTCAGTCGACCGCAACCCGCTCACTGTTCGAAATTTTGAAAGAGGTGTTCTATGCCCCCGCCACGTGGTAAAGGTCGGTTCTCGAAGGACCGCAAGCCCAAGCGCAATACCCAGTCGCTGCTGTTCCGTCGCAAGCGCTTTTGCCGCTTCACGGTCACCGGCGTCAAGCAGATCGATTACAAAGACATCGACACGCTGCGCGACTTCATCGGTGAAAACGGCAAGATCACGCCCGCCCGCCTGACCGGCACGCGTGCGTTCTTCCAGCGCCAGCTGACGACGTGCATCAAGCGCGCGCGCTTCCTGGCGATGCTGCCGTACAGCGACCAGCACAAGGTCTGAGGAGCACCCGCATGCAAGTCATCCTGCTGGAAAAAGTCGTCAACCTCGGCAACCTCGGCGACGTCGTCAAGGTCAAGGACGGTTACGCCCGCAACTTCCTGATCCCGACCCGCGCCGCGCGTCGCGCGACCGAATCGGCGATCAAGGAGTTCGAGGTCAAGCGCGCCGAACTCGAGAAGGCCGCCGCCGACAAGCTCGCCGCCGCCAACGCGCTGGGCGAGAAGATGAGCGGACGCACCGTCCACATCACGCAAAAGGCCGGTGTCGACGGCCGCCTGTTCGGTTCGGTCACGAACGCCGACATCGCCGACGCGCTGACCCGCATCGACTTCAAGGTCCTCAAGTCGCAAGTGCGCATGCCGAGCGGCCCGCTGAAGACCGTGGGCGAGCACACCGTGAGCGTGGCACCGCACACCGATGTGGTGGTGGAAGTCAAGGTTGTGATTTTGGGCGAAACCGACTAAGGTTTCGCTGCGCTCGACGAAGGGCCGGCATTGCCGGCCCTTCTCTTTGGGCGACCCGTTTTCGGTCTTTTTACCCGCCTTTTCACCGGATATGCACAGGCTTGCGCACAGCGCCATCGCGCCTCGCAAGACCGCGCGTGCGTTCACAGGAGCCACCGATGTCGGCCGTGTTCCAGCCTTCCGAATCCCAGTCGGCCCGCGCCGACGATGAAGTCTCGCGCCTGCGCATACCGCCGCATTCGGTCGAGGCCGAACAGAGCGTGCTCGGCGGCCTGCTGCTCGACAACAGCGCCTGGGATCGCGCTGGCGACCTGCTGACCGACAGCGACTTCTACCGCTACGAACACCGCTTCATCTACGCCGCGATCGGGGCGCTGGTGAACGCGACCAAGCCGGCCGACGTGATCACGGTGTTCGAGCAGTTGCAAAGCCTGGGCAAGGCCGACGAATGCGGCGGGCTCGTGTACCTGAACGCTCTTGCGCAGAGCGTGCCGAGTGCGGCCAACATGCGCCGCTACGCCGAGATCGTGCGCGAGCGTGCGGTGCTGCGCAAGCTGGTCGCCGCCAGCGACGAGATCGCCACCAACGCCTTCAACCCGCAGGGCCGCGCCGTCTCCGAAATCCTCGACGAAGCCGAGGCCAAGATCTTTCGCATCGGCGAAGAAGGCTCGCGCTCGCGCCAGGGCTTCCAGAGCATGGACACGCTGGTCGTGCAACTGCTCGACCGCGTCACCGAACTGCACGAGAACGGCGCCGAAGAGGTGACCGGTGTGCGCAGCGGCTATATCGATCTCGACCGCATGACCTCGGGCTTCCAGCCCGGCGATCTGATCGTTCTGGCGGCACGCCCGTCGATGGGCAAGACCGCGCTGGCGCTCAACATCGCCGAGCATGTGGCGGTGGCCGAGGGCCTGCCGGTGGTGGTGTTCTCGATGGAAATGGGCGCGGCGCAACTGGCGCTGCGACTGGTCGGCTCGCTCGGGCGCATCGACCAGCAGCACCTTCGCACCGGCGCGCTCAAGGACGACGAGTGGGGCCGACTTTCCGAGGCCGTCGAGAAGCTCGGCTCGGTCAGCATGTTCATCGACGAGAGCGCCGCGCTCACGCCGAGCGAGCTGCGCGCGCGGGCGCGGCGCCAGGCGCGCCAGTGCGGCAAGCTCGGCCTGATCGTGGTCGACTACCTGCAACTGATGAGCGGCAGCGTCGGCACCAACGACGAGAACCGCGCCACCGTGATCGGCGAGATCTCGCGCGGCCTGAAGTCGCTGGCCAAGGAATTGCAGTGCCCGGTGATCGCGCTGTCGCAGCTCAACCGCAGCGTCGAGTCACGCACCGACAAGCGGCCGATGATGAGCGACCTGCGCGAGTCCGGCGCGATCGAGCAGGACGCCGACGTCATCATGTTCATCTACCGCGACGACTACTACAACAAGGACGCGAGCAAGGAACCCGGCGTCGCCGAGATCATCATCGGCAAGCAGCGCAACGGCCCCACCGGCACGGTCAAGCTGTTCTTCAACAAGCCGCTGACCAAGTTCGACAACCTGGCGCCGGGCAGTGCGGGCGGCGACTATTGACGTCGCCACGCCGCGCGCCGGCATGAGCCACCCTGAGTCAACCCCCGCGCTGCGGGCCGAGCGCCGGGCCGCTCCCAAGCCGGCCCGCATCCCCTCGGGGGATCGGCCGATGTATTCATCGGCCGAGGGGCTCCGATCGCGGGCCGAGCGCCGGGCCGCTCCCAAGCCGGCCCGCGCCGGCCGCGAGACGCCGCCGGCGTTCGTGGCGTCCAAGCCGGCGCAGGCCGGCTCGGAGCCGCGCCACTTACTCCCCTCGGGGGATCGGCCGATGT
>JAGWTP010000026.1 GCA_028868895.1 Burkholderiales bacterium | reverse complement strand
TGGTTCGAGGCGGTGTGGGCCAGGCGCGTCGAGTTCGAGCTGGCCGACGCCGCCGGCGTGCTCGACGACAGCGTGCCCGCACCCGATCGCAGCTTGGACGCGCAGGGCGCACCGCTGCACCCGGCGCAGGTGCTGCTCGGGGCGAGTTGGCAGGCGTCGTTGCGCGAGCTCGCCTTGGCACTCGGCCTGGGCGGTGTGCGCGCGCAGGACGCCGCCACCGGCCTGGTGATGGCGCTGGCGCAGGCCGACGCGCAGGGCTGTTTCGACCACGCCTGGTCGGCGCTGTTCACCGACAAGGGCACACCGCGCAAGCAACTCGGCAAGGTCGCCGCGCTGGCGCCGATCCAGCACGATCTCGAAGCCATCGCCGCGCAGCTGCGCCAGCTCGACGCGCATCTCGAGCACCGGCGCATGGTGCGGCTGTCGCGCGTGCTGCTGGTCGAGTACGCGGCCTACAAGCGCGCTCGCGGGCTGGCCGACATGGCCGATCTGGAGCGCTGCGGCCTGGCGCTGCTGCGCGACGCCACGCTTTCGGGCTGGGTCCAGGAACGGCTGGATGCGCGCATCCGCCACGTGCTGATCGACGAGTTTCAAGACACATCGCCGCTGCAATGGCACGCGCTGCACGCGTGGCTGTCGGCCTACGCCGGGGCCGGCGGCGGTGCCAGCGGCCAGCGGCCGCCGGGCGTGTTCATCGTCGGCGACCCGAAGCAGAGCATCTACCGCTTTCGCCGCGCCGAGCCGCGCGTGTTCGAGGCGGCGCGCACGTTCGTGGTCGACGCGCTGGGCGGCTCGATGCTGGCGTGCGACCACACCCGGCGCAACGCGCCCGAACTGCTGGCGTCGCTCAACGCGGTGTTCTTGCAAGCCGAAGCGGCGGCCGAGTTCAGCGGCTTTCGGCCCCACACCACCGAACTGGGCGGCACGCCCGGCGCGGGCGTATTCATGCTGGAGCGGGTGGCGCGCCCGCCGCGCGCAGAGCGCGGCGCCGCCGTGCCGGCGCCGGTCTGGCGCGACAGCCTGACCACGCCGCGCCACGCGCCCGACGAGGTGCTGCGCGAACAGGAGGCCGCGCTCGTCGCGCAGGCGGTGCAGGCGCTGGTGGCGAGCCAACAGATGCGGCCGGCCGACATCTTCGTGCTCAGCCGCAAGCGCCAGTCGCTGCGCCTGGTGGCGCAGGCGCTGCGGCGGCTCCACGTGCCGTATGCGGCGGTCGAGGAGGTCGAGCTGATGGCCGCGCCCGAGGCTCGCGACCTGGTTGCGCTGCTCGATGCACTGGTCTCGCCGGGCCACGCGCTGTCGCTCGCGCAGGCGTTGCGCAGCCCGCTGTTCGGTGCCAGCGACGACGATCTGATCGAGCTGGCGCAATGCGCCGACGGCGGCGACTGGTGGCCCGCGCTGGTCGAAGGCGACGCGCTCGCCAGCCCCGCGTTGCAGCGTGCGCGCGATCTGCTGCCGCGCTGGCGCGACGCTGCCGCCCGGCTGCCGCCGCACGACCTGCTCGACCGCATCGTCCACGAGGGCGAGCTGCGCGAACGGGTCGCCGCCAGCGTGCCGCCCGTGCAGCGGCTGGCCGCGCTCGACGCGATCGACGCGGTGCTCGGTCAGGCCCTGGCGCTCGATGGCGGGCGCTATGCCACGCCGTACAACTTCGTGCGCGCGCTGAAGCGCCGCGTGATCACGGTCGCGGTGCCGACCCATGCCGACGCGGTGCAACTGTTGACGGTGCACGGCGCCAAGGGGCTGGAGGCGCGGGCCGTGTTCGTGATGGACGCCGACCCGCAACCGCAGACCACCGAGACCGCGACCCTGCTGATCGACTGGCCGGTTCAGGCCGAGCGGCCGCTGGGCTGCGCGTTTGTGTATTCCGAGGCTGCCTGCCCGCCGTCGCTCGCAGCGCTGCTCGACGACGAGAAGCGCGCGCGCGAGCGCGAAGAACTCAACGGCCTGTACGTGGCGATGTCGCGCGCGAAGGAACGGCTCGTCTTCAGTGCCACCGAACCGTCGCGGCGCGTGCCGCGGCCGTCGTGGTGGGACCGCGTCGCGGCGCAGGCGGGGGCGTGGTCGCCGATGCCGGTGGGCAAGGCCGCGGTGGCTTCGCTCGCAGACACGTCACAAGGTATTGCGTTGCAGGTGCTGGCGCCGCTGCAGCGCACCGAACCTGCCGACAGCGGCGCCCCGCCGCCACGGCCATCGGCCGCGCGCAGCCCCGACACCGATGCGACGCGCCTGGGCCGCGCCGTGCACCGCGTGCTCGAGTGGGCGACCGCCGCACCCGGGGCGCGCGACCTCGACCTGGCAGCGCTGGCGCACGCCGCGGCGATCGAATTCGGCGCCGCGGCTGCGGTCACCGAGCAGCTTGCACGCACGATCCTGCGCAGCCCGGCTTGCGCACCGTTCATCGCCGGCCCGCAGTTGCGCTGGGCCGGCAACGAAGTGGCAGTGAGCGACGCCCAGGAGCTGCTGCGCATCGACCGGCTGGTGTGCCTGGACGGTGTTGCCGGCCCGGCCTGGTGGGTGCTCGACTACAAGCTGCAGCACGCGCCGCAGGAGCTCGAGGCCTATCGCGAGCAACTGCTGCGTTACCGCCGGGCCGTGCATGCGGCACAGCCCGGCGCCGAGGTGCGCTGCGCTTTCGTGACCGGCGCCGGGGAGGTGGTCGAGGTGATGGATCGGGTCGCGGTCGGCTGAGAACCTGCCATCGCACCAATTGGCCGGCTTTGCGCCGCCTGATCGCGACACCAACCTGGCCGTGGCCCGGGTCCAATCAAGCCATCACTGCACGTTACCGATGGCCGATCCTGCCCTGCCCATTGCTCATCCGAGCCCGACCCGGGCATTCGGCCACTTCGAGTTGCGCCGACTGCTCGGCAAGAGTGCGGGCACGATGGTCTGGCTGGCGCTCGATCCGCGCAGCGGCAGCGAGGTGATGCTGACCTTGCCGCGGGTCCAGCCCGCCGACGCGGCGGCGCTCGAACACTGGCTGCGCGACGCCCGCTTCGCGGCGCGGCTCAACCACCCGAACCTGGCGAATGTGGCCGAGATCGGCGTGCAGGACCACTGGCCGTACATCGCCGTCGACCGCGGGCACGGCGTCACGCTGGGCGAGTGGCTCGCGGGCCACCCGAACGCCAAGCCGGCGGAGGTGGTCGGCCGAGTCTGCGACCTGCTGCGCGGATTGGCGTTCGCGCACGAGGCCGGCGTGGCCCATCTCGACCTGCAATTGCACAGTGCCGTGGTCGACGACCGCGGCAACGTACGTTTGATGGCGCTGGCCGGTGCTGGCGATGCGACCCGCACGGCGCCGGACAGCGCCCGCGTGACCGCCTTCGAACGTTCGATGGCAATGGACCCGAGCGAGTTGCGCGCGCGGCGCAGCGCCGCGGCGCGCGACCTGCTCGCCTGCGGTGTGCTGCTGCAGCACCTGCTTGCCGGCCAGCCCGCGCTCGACCAGCCCGACACGGCGCTGGTGATCGCGCGCATGGCGCCGCACGGCCGCGAACTGGTGCGCCTGCCGTGGAGCACGCCGCTGCCGATTCCCGAAGCACTGCGCGCGATCGCCAACCGCTGCACCTCGGGCCAGGAACGACTGCGCTACCAGAACGCCCGCACCTTGCTCGGCGCGCTCAGCGGCTGGCTCGAAGCCCAGTCCGAAGACGGCGGCGGCCCGGTGGCCTTGCTGATCGACCGGCTTCGCACGGTGGGCCACCTGCCGGCGCTGCCCGGCCTGGCCGCACGGGTGGCGCGCGTCACGAGCCTGGAAAGCCAGCGCACCGACGAGATCGCCGACCAGGTGCTCGACGACATGGCGCTGAGCTTCGAGCTGCTGCGCACCTTGAATTCGGCGCCGGTCCAGGGCACGCAAGTGCAGGGCAACGGCCCGGTGCTGACGCTGCGTCGCATCATCGCGCTGATCGGTGTCAACGGTGTGCGACTCGCAGCGAATGCGCTGCGTGCCTGGCCGGGGCCGCTGAACGCCGTGCAGGCCGCGGCGTTGCAGAGCGAACTCGATCGCGTGCGCCTGGCCGGCTACACCGCGCAGGCGCTGCGGCCGGCGGGCTACGACGCGCAGGTCGTCTACCTGATCACCGTGCTGCAGAACCTGGGCCGGCTGATGCTGCGCTACCACTTTGCCGACGAGGCCGAGCAGATCCGCGAACTGATGTTGCCGACCGCGGCGAACCGCGACACCGGCGCGCCGGAGCAGCCCGGCCTGGGCGAGGACGCCGCGGCGTTCGCAGTGCTCGGGGTCGACATTGAATCACTCGGCGCCGCCGTGGCACGCCAGTGGGGCCTCGGTGACGAGGTCATGCACATGGTGCGCCGTCTGCCGGCCGATGCGCCGGTGCGCAAACCCGATTCCGATGCCGAGGTGCTGCGCTTGACCGCGAGTGCGGCGAACGACGCCGTCGACGCCGCCGGCCTGTCCGGCGCAGCGCGTGCCAGCGCGGCGCTCGGCCATGTGGCGCAGCGCTACGCGCGCACGCTCGGCATCACGAGCCGCGACCTCATCGAGTCGCTGCAGGCCGCGCGCGAGACCTTGCGCAAGGGACTGGCGCTGCCGCCGGCCCGGCGCGGCGACACCGCGTTCGCGATCCTCGACGAGGGGCCGGCCGGTACGCCAACGCCCGGCTACGAGTGATGTTCGGCCGCTTCGAGCTCAAGCGCGTACTCGGAGAAGGCGCACAAGCCACCGTCTGGCTGGGCTTCGACGCGCGCCTGGAGCGCGAGGTCGCGGTCAAGCTGATGCGCGCCGACGCCGCGGCCGACCCGGTCGCGGTGAGCCAGTGGCTGCAGGAGGCGCGCAGCGTCAGCCGCTTGACGCACCCCAACATCGTGCCGGTGTTCGAGGCCGACGTGCACGAGCAGCAACCGTACCTGGTGTTCGAGTACGTGCCCGGCCCGACTCTGGCGCAGCACCTGAAGGCGCGCGGTGCGCTGCCCGCTCACGAAGCGGTGGCGCTGATGCTGGGTGTGCTCGATGCGCTGCACACCGCGCACAGCGCGGGTGTGGTGCACCGCGATCTGAAGCCGTCGAACATCCTTGTCGACGGCGCGGGCCGCGCCCGGGTCATGGACTTCGGCATCGCGGCCCGGCTGCACGACACGGGTAACCTCGACCAGGTCGTCGGCACGCCCGGCTACATGTCGCCCGAGGCGACGCAGGGCGGCCTGCCGACCGCGACGATGGACGTGTTCTCGGCCGGACTGGTGCTGGTCGAACTGCTCTGCGGATCCCGGCTGATCCAGGAGCGCGACCCGTACCGCGCGATGCATCGGGTCGCGAGCGAGGATCTGACGCTGCCCGCGAGTCTGTCTGCCGAAGTCGACGACGCGCTGCGCGCGCTGCTGCTGCGCGCAATCGAACGCGGGCCGGCACGCCGTTGGCAGAGCGCGGCGGCGTTTCGCGATGCGCTGCAGGCCTGGCTCGCGCCGGTCCCCACGGCGGGCGATGCACGCGCTTCGGGTGGCCGGAACCGGGGCGGCAGCAACGCCACGCTCGAGTTCCTGTTGCGCCGCATGCGCCACAAGAGTGACTTTCCGGCGTTGTCGGACTCGGTGGCGCGGATCCAGCGCGTGGTCAACGGCGAGAACGAAAGCCTGGCCAGCCTGTCGGGCGAAATCCTGAAGGACGTGGCGCTGACCAACAAGCTGCTGCGGCTCGTGAACTCGGCCCAGTTCTCGAGCGCGGGCGGCACCATCAGCACGGTGTCGCGCGCGGTGGCGCTGGTCGGTTTCGCCGGCATTCGCAACATGACGATGAGCCTGGTGCTGCTCGAACACATGCACGACAAGGCGCAGGCGAACCAGTTGAAGGAGGAGTTCCTGCGCTCGCTGATGGCCGGCATGCTGGCCAGCGAACTCGGCGCGCAGGCGCGCGACAGCGAGGAGGCCTTCATCGGCGCGATGTTCCAGAACCTCGGCCGTCTGCTGACCGAGTACTACTTCGCGGACGAGGCGCGCCAGGTGCGCGGCATCGTCGCCGGCAACGGCCCGGCCGGTGCGGCGGTCGGCGAGGAGGCTGCGTCGGTCAGCGTGCTCGGGCTGAGCTTCGAGGCGCTGGGCTTGGGCATCGCCAAGGTCTGGGGCCTGCCGGCCGCCTTGCAGGGCTGCATGCGCAAGCCTCGCGGTGAGCCGCCGGTGCGCGAGCCGACCGACGCTGCCGAGCGGCTGCGCTGGCTGACCTTTGCTTCGAACCAGATCGCCGACACCCTGCTGCGCTGCGAGCCCACGCAGTCCCGGGCCCGCGTTTCCGAGGTGGCGCAGCGTTACGCGCGCACGCTGGGTGTGGACGTGGCCCGCATCGAAGCCGCCGCCGAAACGGCGCAGCAACGGCTCGCGCAGATGGCGCAGGCGATGAACCTGCAGGTTGCGCCGCAGTCGCCGGCACGGCGCCTGCTAGCCGCGCCGGCGCCACAGACCGAAGCCACCACAATCGTTCAGGCCCATGATTCGTTGGTGCCGCATTCGCTGCAGGCCACCGTCACGCTGGCGCAGCAGGCGCCGCGCTCGACGCTAGAGACCGCGTCGGAGGTGCTCACCGCGGGCATCCAGGACATCACCAATTCGATGGTCGAGGACTTCAGGCTCAACGACGTGTTGCGCATGGTTCTCGAAACCATGTACCGCGCGCTCGGCTTTCGGCGCATCGTGTTCTGTCTGCGCGACGCGAAGACCGACACGCTGACCGGTCGTTTCGGTCTGGGCGAGGGCGCCGAGGCCGTCGCCGCGAGCTTCAAGGTGCCGCTCAAGGCGGGTGCCGACCTGTTCACCGCGGTTTGCGTCAAGGGCGCCGACACGCTGATCACCGATGCAACCGTGGCCCACATCGAAGCGCGACTGCCGGCGTGGTACCGCAAGAGCGCCAACGCGCCGGCATTCCTGCTGCTGCCGATGCACTTGCGCGGCGCACCGTTCGCACTGATCTACGCCGACAAGGCGGTGGCCGGAGGTATCGAGCTGGGGCAAAAGGAGTTGTCGCTGCTGCGCACGCTGCGCAACCAGGCGGTGATGGCGTTCAAGCAGGTCACTTGAAGCGCATTGACGCGAGGCCCGGCCTCGGCGCCGCACCCGCTGCGCCCGGCGCCGAACGCCGCGAACGGGTGCGATGGAGCGGACCGGTGTGCGCTTGAACATCGGCCGGCTCGCCAGGCGGGCTACTGGCCGTTCTTGTCTTTTCCTTCGATCTTCCGGCCGACGTGATGCATCGCTTCGCCGGTCTCGTGGGCGCCGTGACGCACCGCGTGACCCATCTTGCGGGCGCCTCGCTGAATCGCGTGACCGGTGCGGCACATTCCGCCCTTGACGGATTCTTCCGTGCGTGCCGCCGGGCCGGGCGATGCGTCGCGGCTGTCGTGGTAGCGAGCGAGCGTCTCGTTCATGCGCTGCTCGCGGGCCGCGTCGGATCCGGGGTCGGCGGCCGATGCGAGGCCGCAGGCGCCCAGCAGGGCGGCGAGCAATGTGAGCTTGCAGGTGTTCATGGAGTAAGTCCTTGGTCGTGTACCGGGCTTGACGATAGGCATGCGGTCGCCGCCGGTCCAGCGGCCGAAGCCGCGGGCAGCCGTGGGCCGGCTCCTACGTCGTGAAGGTTGCGACTGCGCCCGCGCGGCGGAGCCAGGCGCGCGACAGGGCCTGGGTGCGCGTCGTCTGGCATGCCTGAACTGACCCGAAACCGCATGACGCGACTCGACATCGCGCCGCTCGAACGCCTCTCCGAACGGCGGGGGGGCGACACACGGTGTCTCATGCCCTTCATCCGAGGGGCTGTCGCACGCGCCGCGGTGGCGTAGATTGGCGGGCGCCGCGCAGAGACCCCAGGCACAGGGGTTCCGGTGCATCAGGAGGGCGCTATGTGGATCGCAATCGGCATCGTCATTGCCGCCGTCGTCGCGTGGGTCGTGGTGGACCGATTGAAGTTGTTGCGCGATGAACGCGCGCGCCACGGCGCTTCGGCGTGGGCCGAGGTGGGGCCGGGCAGAACCTTCCACTCCACGGGTTGGGAAGACACCGTGCCGCCGGCTTCCGTGTTGCCTCGGGAAGCGCCGCGGCGAGCCGGAAACAATGCGCGCTCTGCGACTTGACGGGCGGGATCGGTTGACGAGCCTGACCCCGGCACTGGTCACAACGGTTGGGGCTGCTTCGTTCCCGACCTGACCCGGTTGGCCGCGCTTCCATGCGGGGAGGCCCGTCACTTCGTATTCTAGGCGAGCGCGGGTGTATTCCCACGCACAGCCGGCATTCCGGGCCTCAAAGCTGGCTCTCGGGCACGAACCACGAAAGCAACAGCAGTTGCAGGCGCTGCCATAGGCTGGTCTCGGGGTCGACATCGCGCTCCACCGTGCGCCCGCCGTTCACGGCCATCCAGCGCACGCCCTTGCCGTCGGGCCGCAGCTCGACCTGGTAGACGCCAGCCAGTTCGTCGACCTTGAAGCCTTTCAGCACCATCTCCGCCAACTCGGGGCTTTCGACCGCCACGCCGATCTCGGTGTTGATGGCCGCCGAGCGCGGGTCCAGGTTCATCGAGCCGACCAGCACGGTGCGATCGTCAAGCACCGCCAGCTTGGCGTGCAGGCGGCCGACGGTGGTGCCGAGCAAGCCGCGCAGCGTGCGGTTCAGCTTGAGCCGCTCGGAGCTGAGCTCGTAAAGCTCGACGCCCATCTTCAGCAGTTCGACCTGGTGGCGAACCAGGCCGACGTTGACCAGCGGCTCGTCGCTCGCCGCCAGCGAGTTGGTCACGATGCGCACTCGCACGCCGGCCGCGCGCAGCTTGCCGATGCTCGCAAGCGCGTCGGTGCCGGGGATGAAGTACGGCGAGAACAGGTCGGCCTCGGTGTGGGTTTCATCGAGCCGCTGCAGGAAACGGTGGGTCAAGGTTTCCTCGGTCGCGACGCCGTGGCGGGCGGGTTCGATCTTGTCCGGCGGGTCGGCATAGGCGGCGGCGGGCGCGACGACGAGCCGGACGTGGCGTTGTGCCAGCGCTCGGCTGAGGGCGGGCGCTCCGAACACGTCGGTGGCGGTTGGCGCGCCGGGCCGCTGCTCGGCCGCGGTGGCGGCCTCGAAGGTTGCCTGCGCTTCGGCGGCGGCCACGCTCGGTCGGCCCGACGCGCGCGTGATGGCCTGCAGCGGATACACCTGCGGGCTGTTCCAGTACTGATCGAACTGCTGGTTCAACGCAGGCACGACCGCGCCGGTGAGCAGCATGTCGAAGTCGATGAAGTTGCCCTGCTCGCCGCGCCAAAAGTACTCGTCGGCCAGGTTGCGCCCGCCGACGATCGCCACCGCGCCGTCGGCCACGAAGAGCTTGTTGTGCATGCGGTGGTTCAAACGTTTGAAATCGCGCGCGAGTGCGATCAGCCGGCGCAACCACGACTCGCGCGCGGTGACGAACGGGTTGAACAGCCGCACCTCGACGTTCGGGTACGCCGCCAGGCCGAGCAGCAGCGGGTCCATGTCGGTGGTGTCGAGATCGTCGAGCAGCAGCCGCACGCGCACGCCGCGCAACGCGGCGTCGCGCACCTCGCGCAGGATCAGGCGTCCGATCGAGTCGTCGCCGATCAGGTAGTACTGCAAGTCGAGCGAGGTCCTGGCGTTCTCGATCAGCGCCAGGCGGGCATCGAGGGCAAAGCCGGCCTGCAGCAGCGGCCACACGCCCGAGTTGCCCGGCGTGACGCCGGCCTCGCGCGCCACCGCAACCAACGGCGCATCGGCGGTACCGACGAGCGTGGTCGCAGGGGTGCGTTCGACCTGTGGGAGCACGCCGGCGCAGCCGGCCATCAGCGTCGCGACGAGGAGGGCGAGCGCCGCGATCAACAACTGAAGCGCGGGTGCGCGCGCTGGCGCTGGTGCCCGCTCCGGCACCTGCCTTGATGCCGACATCACCATGGCGCCTGCCGGGTGGCGCGCGGCCTGTCGTTGAGGTTCATCGCAGTTGCAGATCGTCGCTCCCGAACCGGATGTCCAGCGGCTCGATCAACAGCTCCTTCGGGCCGGCCTCGACCCGGCCGGCGAGCAGCGCATGCACGCCTTGCGAGCGTGCCACTTCGACCGTGCGCTGCGCGTCCGCCGCGGCCACGAAGAGCGCGAAACCGGCGCCCATGTTGAGCGTGCTGTAGGCCTCGCGGTCGTCCTGCCGGGCGTGTCGCTGGATGAACTTCAGCACCGGCGGAACTGCGGGCACGGTGTGGATGTGGTAGCGGTGCGGCGCCGGGTGGCGCAGCAGCTTGCGCCAGCCGTGGCCGGTGATGTTGGAGCAGTAGTGCGGCGTGATGCCGGCCCGGTACAGCGCCTCGGTGACCGGCGAATACAGCACGGTCGGCGCGAGAAGTGCATCGCCGTAGGTCAGGCCCGGGTGGTCAGGGTCGTCCACCGGTGTCAGGTAACCCTGCGGCAACCGCTCGACCAGCTTGCGCGCCAGGCTCAGGCCGTTGGCGTGGATGCCGCTCGAGGCCAGCAGCACGATGGCGTCGCCCGGACCGAGCTTGTCGCCGACCGACAGGCGCTGCTTCGGGTTGACCAGGCCGGTGCACGAGGCGGCGAGGTCGATCCGGCCGTCGGCGACGATGCCGGCCAGTGCCGGGGTCTCGCCACCGCCCCAGGCCACCTGGCAGGTGTCGCAGGCGCGCTTCCAGCCGGCCACCAGCGCGCCGGAACGTTGCGCATCGGCAAACCATGCGGAACCGCCGGCGGCCCAGTACGCCTGCACCACCAGCGGCGTGGCGCCGACGGTGATCAGGTCGTTGATCGCCATCGCGATCGTGTCCTGCGCGATGCGGTCGTAATAGCTCGTGCCGGTGAGGGTGTGCATCTCGTCGGCGACGAGCGCCTTCGAACCCAGGCATTCGACGATGCTGGCGATGTAGAACGGCCCGACATCGACCACGTAGGCCGACTCGCCGCGCGACGCCGCCACTTCATTGAAGCCGTGCACCGCCAGGTGCCCCGCGGTCGACGCGGCGGCGCGTTGGGCGGCCACTTTCAGCGGGTCGATCAGGTCATAGTCGACGCCGGCCTGTTCGTAACTGAGCGTGGCGCTGGGCGTGACGGAGGCGGGCGTGGGGTTCATCGGGTGGGCGCGCGCGGCGCAGGGAGCAGACCCTGGATTATCGGGCAGCCGGTGGTGCGTCCACGAGCCGGGAGCGGGCTGGCGTGGCACGGCGCCCGGTCGCTGTCGGTCGACCGCGCGGCGTGCTCGTCGGGCCGGCGGCGCCACCCGCCCCCCGTAGAATTGGGCCATGTCGTATGTCGTTCTCGCCCGCAAGTACCGGCCGCCCAATTTCGAGGCGCTGGTCGGGCAGGAGCATGTGGTGCAGGCGCTGTCGAACGCGCTGACGCAGCAGCGACTGCATCACGCGTATCTGTTCACCGGCACGCGCGGTGTGGGCAAGACGACGATCTCGCGCATCCTGGCCAAGTCGCTCAACTGCACCGGCGCCGACGGCACCGGCGGCATCACCGCGCGGCCCTGCGGCGTGTGCGACGCCTGCCGCGAGATCGACGCCGGCCGCTTCATCGACTATGTGGAACTCGACGCCGCATCGAATCGCGGCGTCGACGAGATCTCGCAGCTGCTCGACCAGGCCGTCTACAAGCCGGTGCTGGGCCGCTTCAAGGTCTACATGATCGACGAAGTGCACATGCTTTCGAACACGGCGTTCAACGCGATGCTCAAGACGCTCGAGGAGCCGCCCGAGTACCTCAAGTTTGTGCTCGCGACCACCGACCCGCAGAAGGTGCCGCCCACGGTGCTGTCGCGCTGCCTGCAGTTCAACCTGCGGCCGATGGCGCCGCAGACCGTGCAGCAGCACCTGGCCGAGGTGCTCGTGCAGGAAAGCATCGAAGCCGAGCCCGGTGCACTGCGCCTGCTCGCGCGCGCCGCGCGCGGCTCGATGCGCGACGCGCTGTCGCTGACCGACCAGGCGATCGCGTTCGGCGCCGGCACGCTGCGCGAGGCCGGGGTGCGACAGATGCTCTGCGCGGTCGACCGCGGTCACGCGGTGCGCATCGTCGAGGCGCTGGCCGCGTCCGACGGCGCCGGGTTGATCGACGTGGCCGACGGCCTGCGCGGCCTTGGCCTCTCGGCCGCCGGAACGCTCGAAGAACTGGCGGGTTTGTTGCAGCAGATGGCGGTGCTGCAGGCCGTGCCCGAGGCCGCCGACGCCAGCGACCCCGATGCCCCCGAAGCCGCACGCCTGGCCGATTTGCTCGCCGCCGACGAAACCCAGTTGCACTACAGCATTGCGCTGCATGGCCGCGCCGAGTTGGGTCTGGCGCCCGACGAGTACAGCGGCCTGGTGATGGTGCTGCTGCGCATGCTCGCGTTCCGGCCGAAAGGCGAGGGCGCCGCAGCACGGGTGCCAGGGCCGGCGAATGCCCAGGCCGCGCGCGTCGCGCCGGCACCGGCGCTGGCGGTGCCGGTCGCGGCACTGGGGGAGGCCGGCCCGGCTGCACGGCGCGGCGCTGCGCCGGTGAGTCCGGCGCCCCGTGCCGTCGTGCCGTCGGCCTCCACACCGGACGCGCCGTCGGTGCGCCCCGCAATCGTGGCTGCACCAGCACGGCTGCCCGAGCCACCGCCCTGGCTGGACGCACCGTTCGAGGACGAGCTCACCTCGTCGTCATCGGTCGTCGAGGCGCGCGAACCGGCGCCGGCGCTGTTCGTCGTTCGCCCGGCCGAGTTCACGCCCACCGCGCTGGGTGCACGCTGGGCCGAACTGGTGCGGGCCATGAACGATGCCGACAGCATCAGCGCGTTCGCCCGCGAGCTGGCGATGCAGGCGCAGTGCGTCGCGCTGGACGAACAGGCCGAGCCGGTGCTGTGCCGGCTGCGCGTCGAGCGCGAATCGCTGCGTGCGAGCGCGCCGTGCGAGAAGCTGCAGGCCGCGCTCGGTGTGGCCCTGCAGCGCGCCGTGCGGCTGGAGGTCGAGACCGGCGTGGCCGACGATTCCCCGGCCCGGCGCGACGCTGCCGAACGCGCGCGCCGCCAGGCGCAGGCCGAGCAGATCATTCACGACGACCCGCTGGTGCAGGCCCTGATGGCGCAATACAAGACCGCGCGCATCGTGCCCGGCTCGGTCAAACCCCATTGATGGATCAGGTCTCGTCAGACCAAGGAGCGTAGCGATGATGAAAGGTCAATTGGCCGGCCTGATGAAGCAGGCCCAGGCGATGCAGGACAACCTGAAGAAGGCCCAGGAGGAACTGGCCTCGATCGAGGTCGAAGGCCAGTCCGGCGCCGGCCTGGTCAAGGTCGTGATGACCTGCAAGCACGACGTCAAGCGCATCACGATCGACCCGAGCCTGCTCGCCGACGACAAGGACATGCTCGAAGACCTGGTCGCCGCGGCCTTCAACGACGGCGTGCGCCGCGCCGAAGACGTGAGCCAGCAGAAGATGGGCAAGCTGACCGCCGGCATGCCGATGCCGCCGGGCATGAAGTTCCCGTTCTGAATGGCGCAGGCCTCGCTCGACGCGCTGGTCGAGGCGCTGCGGCGCCTGCCTGGCGTGGGCGTGAAATCGGCGCAGCGCATGGCGTTCCACCTGTTGCAGCACGACCGCGAGGGCGCGCAGCGGATCGCGCTTGCGCTGCAGTCGGCGGTGGCCCATGTGCGCCACTGCGAACGCTGCCACACCTTCACCGAAACACCGGTGTGCGCCATCTGCCTGGACGGCAACCGAGACGTGCGCCAGCTGTGCGTGGTCGAAACGCCCGCTGACCAGGCCGCGATCGAGCGCACCGGCAGCTACCGTGGCCTGTACTTCGTGCTGATGGGGCGCCTGAGCCCGCTCGACGGCATCGGCGCCGGCGACATCGGCGCGCAGCAGCTGCTCGAACGTGCCGGCGACGGACATACCGAAGAGGTCATCGTCGCGACCAACTTCACCGCCGAGGGCGAAGCCACGGCGCACGTGCTTGCCGAAGCGCTGAAGGCGCGCGGGCTGCGTGTCACGCGGTTGGCGCGCGGTGTGCCGATCGGCAGCGAGCTGGAGTACGTGGACCTGGGCACGATCGCCCACGCGCTCGTCGACCGGCGCTGACCGGCCGGCGGCGCTCAACGTGCGTCAGCTGCGTGCGACGCGCATCCGCGTCTTTGAAGCCACATGGCGACCATGCTTGCGCACGATCTTGGCGGGTGATGCCGCCGCGGTGCGCACGGCCGCCGCGTGGCCGCCGCGCCGGTGCGGCAAGGCATGAGCCAGCCGCCGGTGACTGGCCTTCGACGCGACGAAGACGACAATGCGCTGGCCCGGCTTGAAGGCCGCCGCCGCGCCCACCTGATTCCATTCGGCTACCTGCAACGCACTGACCCGGTAACGTCGTGCGACGCTGGCCACGCTGTCCTTGCGGCCGGCCTTCAGCCACATCCGCCGCAACGGCGGTGCGTCGGGCGCAAGCGACATCGTCGCGTTGTCGGCGATCTCGCTCGACACGTCGGTCTCGCGGCTTGCGCTGCGCGGTACCAGCAGCGTCGAGCCGGCCTTGACGAGCATGCGCGGCGGGATGCGGTTGATCTCGCGCAACTGTGCTTCGCTCATGCCCACACGCTTGGCGGCATCGGCCGGGCGCAGGGTCTTCGGCGCGACCCATGCCGTCCAGCTTGCGAGCGGCCCACGGTGCAGCGGCAATTCGCGCACGAACTGGTTGGCGTTGTCGTAGGGCAGCAGCACCTGCGGCGTACCGGCGGCCAGGATCACCGGCTTGTTCATCTGCGGGTTCAGGGTCTGGAAGTCGGCCAGCGGCATGCCGGCGAGCTTGACGGCAACGGCCACGTCCATGTCGCGATCGATCGGCACGGCCAGGAAGTACGGGTGGTTCTGCAACGGCGGCAGGGTCAGGCCGAAATCGGCAGGGTGCGCGACGATGTTCTTGACCGCCTGCAGCTTGGGCACGTAGTTCTGCGTCTCGGCCGGCATCTTCAGGCTCGAGTAGTCGGTCGGCAAGCCCAGCTTCTGGTTGCGCGCGATGGCCCTTTGCACGTTGCCTTCGCCCCAGTTGTAGGCGGCCAGCGCGAGCTGCCAGTCGCCGAACATGCCGTGCAGTTTTTGCAGGTAGTCGAGTGCGGCGCGGGTCGACGCGAGAACGTCACGGCGGTCGTCGCGAAACACGTTTTGCTTGAGGTCGAAGTGCTTGCCGGTGCTCGGGATGAACTGCCACATGCCGGAGGCGCGTGCGCTCGACATGGCCTGCGGGTTGAACGCGCTTTCGATGAACGGCAGCAGCGCCAGTTCGGTGGGCATGTCGCGGCGCTGGAGTTCTTCGACGATGTGGAACAGGTAGCGCCCGCCGCGCTCGGTCATGCGCTGCACGTAGTCGGGTCGCGACACGTACCACTGCTCCTGCGCGCGCACCAGCGTGTTGTCGAGGTCGGGGATAGCGAAACCGCTGCGCACGCGCGCCCACAGGTCGGTCTGCGCCGCGCGGTCGTCGAGATTCATGCGCACGTCGGGTCGCAGCGGATCGATCGGGACCGGCGCGGCCGCCACGTCGGTTTCTGCGGCCGGCGCGCTCGCCGCAGCCGCCGGTGCGGAAGCAGCGGCGTCGGTCGGTGTGGCCGTGGGCGCGGCGGCGATCTGGGTGGGCGTGGGGGTTTGTCGGGTGAGGCCGCCGGGGGCGGCGCAGGCTGCGAGCAGGAGCAGCGGCAGCAGCATCAGCATCGGCAGGCGGGAGGTCAGGGGGCGGCTCGACCGGCCGTGCGTGAAGTGCTTGAAGGAGGTCATCGGAAATCGTTCTTCCATTGTCGAAGGGCGGTCAGGACCGCCACCGGTTCATCGGAACTCGCACCGTGTTCGAGGGCACGCCGCACCACGGCCGGTTCGGCGCAGCGCAGGAAGGGGTTGACACGCCGCTCGCGCTCGATCGACGACGGCAGCGTGGGCAGGCCGCGCTCACGCTGCGCGGTGCACCAGACCGCGTAGTCGGCCACTTCGGTGTTGATCGGTTCGACGGCGCGTGCGAAGCGCAGGTTCGAGAGCGTGTACTCGTGCGCGCAGCAGACCCGCGTGTCGCCGGGCAATTCGGCCAGCCGCGCCAGCGAACGATGCATCTGCGCGGGCGTGCCCTCGAACAGCCGACCGCAGCCCGCCGAGAACAGCGTGTCGCCGCAGAACAGGATCGGCGCGCCGCCTTCGGTGCCGGCGCCATGGAAGTAGGCGACGTGGCCGCGGGTGTGGCCGGGCACGTCGATCACCTCGAAGCGCAGGCCGAGCACCTCGACGTGGTCGCCGCCTTGTACAGCCACGTGCGGCTCGGGGATGCGTTCGCGCTGCGGGCCGTAGACCGGCCCCTTCAATCGGTCGCGCAACGCGTCGATGCCGCCGACATGATCGGCGTGGTGGTGGGTCACTAGAATCGCCGCCAGCACCAGTTGCCGGGCATCGAGTGCGGCCAGGACTGGCGCAGGTTCCCCCGGATCGACGACGACGGCGTGTTTGCCATCGTCCAGCATCCAGATGTAGTTGTCGGTGAAGGCGGGCAGGGCAGTCAGGTTCATGGCGGAACGCGCGATTATAGGTTTGGCTGCTTGGCCGAAGACTGCCGCCGGTGGTTACGTGATGCAATGGGAACAGGCGCACCTGGACACTGCGGTGGCCGACCTGTTCGGCTTTCATGCGCTGCAACTCGGCCTGCCTGAAATCGACGCACTGCGCGCGAACCGCATGCCGCACCGATGGCTTGCCACCGAGACCGTACCGCCCGCTGCGACCGGCGGCATCGAGCTCGCGACCGCGACCGACGCCGTACCGCTTGACACACTTTCACCTGACATCTCTGCCCCACCGCGCACCGCGATCGCGCTGCACTGCGACTTCGACGCGTTGCCGTTCGACGGCAACAGCCTCGATCTGGTGGTGCTGCCGCACGCGCTGGAGTTGGCGCGCGACCCGCACCTCGCGTTGCGCGAGGTCGAACGTGTGCTGGTGCCCGAGGGGCGCGTCGTGATCGTCGGCTTCAATCCGGCGAGCCCGTGGGGCCTGCGCCAGCGGCTGGGGCGCTGGCAACGCCGGCTGAAGGCCGACGCGCAGCGCGAACTGTTCCTGCCCGATGCCGGCGAACTGATCGGCTTTCGGCGCCTGCGAGACTGGCTGCGTCTGCTGAGCTTCGAGGTCGAGGCCGGGCGTTTCGGCTGCTACCGGCCGCCGGTGGCGTCCGCGAAATGGCTGTCGCGCTTCGGCTGGATCGAGCGCGTCGGCGACCGCTGGTGGCCGGTGTTCGGTGCGGTCTACTTCGTCGTTGCGGTCAAGCGGGTGCGCGGCATGCGACTGGTCGGGCTGGTGCGCGAACAACGAACGGTGCCGCACGCGGCGCCAGCGCCGGTGGTCGCCAACCACCACAGCCTCGACCGGGACCGCTGATGAACGTTTCACCCACTGCCGACACGAACCCTGACTCGGCCGCTATCCGGCGACCTCATGTCGTTGTCTACACCGACGGGGCCTGCAAGGGCAATCCGGGCCGCGGCGGCTGGGGTGCCTGGTTGAAGACCGGCGAACACCAGAAGGAACTGTTCGGCGGCGAAGCGCTGACCACCAACAACCGGATGGAACTCACCGCCGTGATCGAGGCGCTGAACTCCCTCAAGCGCACCTGCGACGTGACCGTGCACACCGACAGCGAGTACGTGCGCAAGGGCATCACCGAATGGATTCACGGCTGGAAACTGCGCGGCTGGAAGACCGCGGACAAGAAGCCGGTGAAGAACGCCGAACTCTGGCAGCGGCTCGACGCGCTGCGCAACCTGCATCACGTGGAGTGGCGCTGGGTCAAGGGCCACTCCGGCGACCCCGGCAACGAGCGCGCCGATGCGCTGGCCAACCGCGGTGCCGAGCAGGCGCGCTGAGCGAGCCGGCCGCCGCCCGACCCGTCAGGCCAGCCGCCGCTCGACTTCCATCAATTGGAAGCGTGCCAGGGCCAGGTTGGTGCGGTGCCGGTCGAGCAGCACGAGCAAGAACAGATCGGGGTGACGTGACACCGTGCGCATGACGTGCTGGCGCTGCCCGGCGCTGGTCATGATCTCGTCGATCGGCTCTGCCAGCCCCATGCTGCGCGCGGCGTGGCGCTGCGCACGCATCACCTGGGCACTGGCCGCGGCGACCAACTCCATGTCGAGCGGTGGTTCGTCCAGTGACTGGCGGGCCAGCACCAGCCCGGTGGTGGCATCGACCACGGCGCAGCCGAGCAGGCCCTCGAGTGCCAACATGCCGGCCAACGCCACCTGCGCCTGGGCCGGGTCGAGCAGGTTGCGGCTGATGCGCATCAAGGGCGGCGTCGAGCCGACTTGGGTCGGCTGAGCATTGGCGGCGTAAAGCGCGCCAGACCCGGTGGTGGCACTCGATGAACCGCTGCGCCGGGCCGGCTCGAAGAGTTCACTGACCTTGATCGGAAACTCGCCCATGCCCATCAGCGCCGGGTTGGCGTCGGGTTCCCAACCCGGTTTCGTCTTGAAGAGGTTCCACATGCCGAGCATCGCGTTCCAGACCGACGACGCGCCGCTCATCGATTCGCTCAGCACGTGCACATGCAGACGCGCCGGCCACACCACGGCGCCGACCTTGTTGGCGATCCAGACCGCATTCGGCGGCAACATGAACAGCAGGTTCGGGCAGCGCCAGGTTGGCAGCAGCGAGGCAACATGCAGGGTGTCGAGCAGCGCATCGATCGCGTGCGGCTGCATCGGGCCGATGATCACCGTGGTGAGTTGGCTGCGCTCCATCAACGCGACTGGAATCTCGGCGTTGTCGCGCCCCGGTGCGCGCACGTCGGCGTGGTAGATGCGCAGCGTGTCTTCGTGGCGCCGCACGAGCGTGGTGCGCTCGATCGTCGCGAGCGTGCGCAGCGTGGTGTGCTCGCGCAGGTGCAGCCGCTCGATCGGGCGACCGCCGGCATCCGACAATGCCTTGATCACCGCAGAAGCCCACACCCCGGCAGGGTCGAGCAAGGTGATAAGCGAGGCCGCGGTTTCGAGGTCGGCGCGGGTGTCGGCGAAATGTTCGCGGATGGCCTGCGCGGGCGATCCGGTAACGACGAGGTCTTGCGAGTGCCGGTCCACCATCTGCCCGCGGGCGTTGACCTCGGTGGCGACGCTTTCCATGATCGCGGTGGCGGCGAATCCGCCGTCGGGTTCCTCGCCGGCGCCGCGCCTTTTCTTGTCGGGGTCCCTGGCAGCCCCGAGGTCACCGAACAGCGATGTGAGCACGGAGTCTCCCTGCCATGAAGGCGGTGGTGCGAGTCGACGAACGGGCGACCGCGTAAGGTCAGTCTAGTCAGGCGGCCGCCGGGTGCCAATCCCCGCGCATCCCTAAAGCAAGGACAAAGGTGCAACGAATGTTGCAAGGCGTCAGCGCAACGGCGCCCTGCCGACGCAACTGCGGACCGCCGTACACGCCGTCCGGTGCGTAAGATTCGGCACCAGGATCCCGCTGCACCGCCGATGTCGACCCTCCCCGTACCCGCCCGCCCGGCCCGCCTCGATGCCCAGTTGATCGGACTGGTCGGCGTCGCCCACCTGACCAGCCACTTCAGCCAGTTGTTGCTCGCGCCGCTGTTCCCGTGGCTGAAAGAGGCTTTCCATGCCAGCTACGCCGAACTGGGCCTGCTGATGTCGATCTTCTTCGTCGTGTCGTGCGTCGTGCAAGCCGCATCGGGCTTCGTCGTCGATCGCCTCGGGCCGCGGCCGGTGCTGTTCGCCGGCCTGGCGTTGCTGGGCTCGGCGGCGTTCGGGTTCGCGACGAGCCAATCCTACTGGACGCTGGCAGGGTTCTCGATCGTGGCCGGTGCCGGCAACGGCGTGTTCCACCCGGTCGACTACACGCTGCTGAACCGCAAGGTGCAGCCGGCCCGCCTGGGCCACGCGTTCAGCGTGCACGGCATCACCGGCAGCCTGGGCTGGGCCCTGGCGCCGGCCATGCTGGTACCGCTCGCCATCGCCTTCGGCTGGCGTGTGGCGCTGATGGGTGCCGCGGCGCTGGTGTTCGCGGTGCTGGCGCTGCTGTGGTTGAACCGCGACCAACTCGACGTGGAGGCGGCACCCACCGGGCTACTGCACGGTGGTGTCACGGCAACCCCCGACGAACACGCGCTCGACTTCCTGAAGATCCCGGCGGTCTGGATGTGTTTCGGCTTCTTCTTTCTCTACGCGATGTCGCTCAGCGGCGTGCAGGCCTTCGCACCCGAGGCGGCACGCCAGCTCCACAACGTGCCGGTGAGCCTGGCGGCGATCTGCCTGACGGTCTACATGGTGTGCAGCGCCGGCGGCATGCTGGTCGGCGGCTTTCTGGCGACCGACCCGGCGCGCTGCGAACGCATCATCGGCATCGGCTTCGGCGTGGCTGCGACCGTGGCGCTGACGATCGGGTTCGCGAACATCGCGCCGATGGCGGTGCCGGTGCTGTTCGGCGTGATGGGCTTCGGCGCCGGCATCGCCGGGCCCTCGCGCGACCTGATCGTCAAGCGCGCCGCGCCTCCGAACGCCACCGGCCGCGTCTACGGCGTCGTCTACTCGGGCCTGGACATCGGCCAGGCAGTCGCGCCGCTGCTGTTCGGCACGCTGTTGGACCAGAACCGCCCGGCGCAGGTGTGGCTGGGCATTGCGCTCGTGCAGGCGGTGCTGATCGTCAATGCCTTCAACGTGCGCAAGGTGCGGCGCACGCGCCTGTCGACGGCGCCCGCGTGACCGCTCCCCCAACCCTGCAGCGCCCGGTCTCACGGGCTCTTGCCGCAACCGCCTGCCGCCCATGACCACTGTTCCTACGGCCTCGCGCCTCGCCGGCCACCTGCTCGTCGAAGCGCTGATCGCGCAGGGCGTCACGACCGTGTTCGGCGTGCCCGGCGAAAGCTACCTTGCGGCGCTCGACGGCTTTCACGAGCACCGCGACCGGATTCGCTTCGTCGCCTGCCGGCAAGAGGGCGGCGCCGCGTTCATGGCCGAGGCGCAGGGCAAGTTGAGTGGTCGCCCCGGCGTGTGCTTCGTGACCCGCGGGCCCGGCGCCACCAACGCCGGCATCGGGCTGCACACCGCGTTCCAGGACAGCACGCCGATGGTGCTGTTGATCGGACAGGTGGCGAGCGACCAGCGCGACCGCGAGGCGTTCCAGGAATTGGACTACCGGCAGGTGTTCGGCCCCGGCACGCTCGGCTTTGCCAAGTGGGTCGGCGAGGTGCACGATCCGGCGCGCCTGCCCGAGTACGTGGCACGCGCGTTCCACACCGCGCTGCAGGGCCGGCCCGGGCCGGTCGTGCTGGTGCTGCCCGAAGACATGCTCGGTGCCGCCACCGACGCGCCGGTGCTGCCACGCGTCGAGCCGGCGCTGGCCTGGCCCGCGCCCGGCGCGCTGCGCGAATTGCGCACCATGTTGCTGGCGGCGCAGCGGCCGTTCGTGATCGTCGGCGGCAGCGGCTGGGACGTGAGCGCCTGCGCGGCGATGCAGCGCTTCGCCGAAGCCTGGCGGCTGCCGGTGGGTTGCGCCTTCCGCTTTCAGGACCTGTTCGACAACCGCCACCCCCACTACGCCGGCGACGTCGGCATCGGCATCAACCCGAAGCTGGCGCAGCGCATCGAGGCTGCCGACCTGGTGATCGCAGTCGGTGCGCGCCTGGGCGAAATGACCACCGGCGGCTACACGCTGCTGCGCGCGCCGCGCCCGGCGCAAAAGCTGGTGCACATCCACGCCGGGGCCGAAGAACTCGGCCGCGTCTATGCGGCCGACCTGATGCTGCAGGCCGCCATGGCCTGTGCCGCCAAGGCGCTCGAAACGCTCGCGCCACCGCCCGAGTTGGCGTGGAGCGCCTGGACCGCGCAGGCGCATGCCGACTATCTGGCCAACGCCGAAGCAGCGCCGGTCGAGCCGCTCGACATGGCCGAGGTCGTGAAGGCGATCCAGCGCCTGGCGCCGGCCGACAGCGTGCTCACCAACGGCGCCGGCAACTTCAGCGGCTGGCTGCACCGCTACTACCGCTATCCCGGCCTGCAGCACGCCGGCCGCACGCAACTGGCACCGACCTCCGGCGCGATGGGCTACGGCGTGCCGGCCGCGGTGGCGGCGTCGCTGCTGTATCCCGAGCGCACCGTGATCAACATCGCCGGCGACGGCGACTTCCTGATGACCGGGCAGGAACTCGCCACCGCCACCGGCTGCGGCGCCGGCACCGCGGCCGGCGCGCTCATCGTGATCGTGGTCGACAACGGCACCTACGGCACGATCCGCATGCACCAGGAGCGCGAGTACCCCGGGCGCGTCAGCGGCAGCGACCTGTACAACCCCGACTTCGCCGCGCTCGCGCGCGCCTACGGCTGGGGCGCGAGCGTGGTCGATGCCACCGCGCAGTTCGAGCCGGCATTCGCTGCGGCACTCGTGTCGAAGCGGCCGACGCTGATCCACCTGAAGCTCGACGCCGACGTGAGCACCTCGCGCGCCACGCTGACCGCGATCCGCCGCGTCGCGCGTGACCGCCTGCGCCGCGCGACCTGACAACGGCGATCCCGAAAGAGGCCACCGCATGACCCCACAGAACCTCCCCACCGGCGACCTGTGCGACCCGCACAAGGCCGACAGCGACGGCAGCTTTCGCGTGCTGCCGCCGATCTTTCGCGACTACGGCAAGCGCCTGCGATTCGCTGGCGTGGTGAGCACGGTCAAGTGCTTCGAGGACAACTCGTTCGTCAAGTCCGCGCTCGACGAGCCGGGCCTCGACCGGGTGCTGGTGGTCGATGGCGGCGCTTCGTTGCGCCGCGCACTGGTCGGCGGCAACATCGCCGCCGCGGCCGCGCGCAACGGCTGGGCCGGCGTGGTGATCGACGGCTGCGTGCGCGACAGCACCGAGCTGGCGCAGTGCGACATCGGCATCCGCGCGCTGGCACTGATGCCGATGCCCACCGAGCGCCGCAACGCCGGCCAGCGCGATGTGTCGCTGCACATCCGCGGCGTGCGGGTGTCGCCGGGCGAGTGGCTGGTGGCCGATGAAGACGGCATCGTGGTGATGCCCAGGCCACCCGCCTGAGGGCGGTTCAGACCACGTCGAACAGCGCCAGCGCGCGGTCCATGCCGCCCTGCGTGATCGACACCATCGCCTGCGCCTGGACCGCGGGCTTGGGGTGGTAGGCGATGCTCAGGCCGGCGGCGGCCATCATCGGCAGGTCGTTGGCGCCGTCGCCGACCGCGATCGCCTGCTGCGCCGCGATGCCCATCAGGTCGCACACCTCGAGCAGCACACGGCGCTTCTCGAGGCCGTCGACGATGTCGCCCCACGGGCGTTCGACCAGGGCACCGGTGAGTCGGCCGTCTTCGATGCCGAGCAGGTTGGCGCGCGCAAAATCCAGGCCGAGCCGGGCGCGCACCCGGTCGCTGAAGAACGTGAACCCGCCCGAGACGAGCAGCGTCTTCAGGCCCGCGCCCTGGCACGCCTGCACGAAGCGCTCGACACCCGGGTTGAGCTGCAGGTGCTGCGCGTAGACCTGGTGCAGCGCGGCTTCGGGCACACCGCGCAGCAGCGCCACGCGCCGGCGCAGGCTTTCCTTGTAGTCGCTGATCTCGCCCCGCATGGCCGCTTCGGTGATGGCCGCCACCTCGGCCTTGCGGCCGGCCGCGGCGGCGATCTCGTCGACGCACTCGATGTTGATCAGCGTCGAGTCCATGTCGAACGCGACGAGCTTGAAGTCGGCCAGGCGCAGTGGCGGCACCACGCCGCGAATGAGCAGGCCGGGAGCGAATTCTCGAGCCGTCACAGCCATGAGCCCAGGTTCATCTGTGCGATCGAAATCTTGTCGTTGCCGACGATGTCGAGCATCGTGGCGGTCGTCGCACAACGGTTCGACCGCGCTTGTTTTTCAGGTCGCATGAAGCCGTGCCTCTCGGGAAGCGCGTTGCCGGTCTGGATGCGGGCGACGAGGGCGCGCGTTTCGGTGTGGGCGAGTTCGAGGTTGGCGTCGGGGAGCGGCATGGTCAATCGGTCTCGAACCAGTTTTCAACTTGCAGGTCGGGCACGCGCTCGAAGTGGCGCACATTGCGCGTCACGACCACGAGATCGTTCGCCAGGGCTGTCGCCGCGATGGCCAGGTCGGCCCATTCCACGCTTTGGCCTTGCTTTCGCAGCCGCGCGCAAAGATCGGCGGTGAGCACGCTTTCGTCGGCGCCGAGTGGCAGCCAAGTGAAGCGCGGCAAGATCTCGCGCTCGATGTGGGGCCACAAGACGGTGTCGTGGGGGCGCAGTGCCGCGCCGTAGCGAAGCTCGTAGCGGCTCATCTCCGACGCGAACCGCAATGCCCGGTCGCAGGCCAGCAGCTTGCGAACCACGTTCACGTTGGTTCGCGGCCTCGCCAACTCGCTCAACACATTGGTATCGAACAGGTACATCGTGAGGGCCCCGCCGCCGGCGCCACGCGGGCTCAGCGGTCACTCGCGAAGGGGTCGCGGGCCGGCCAGGCAGGACCGCTCGTGCGGGCCGCCTCGACGTCGGCAAAGTAGGACTCGTCCTGAATGCCGTTGGGGTTGAGGTAACTGCCATCAGGCTGGCGAATCAGCGTGGCTTCGAACGCCTTCCATTCGCTGGTGCGAGACCGTGCCCGGGCCTGGAGGCGCGCGGTGGACGACAACTTCTCGGTCAGGGCCTCGGCCACCAGGTCGCGCAGCGGCCGGCCTTGCTGGGCCGCCATGGATTTGGCTTCGCGCAGCAGCGGTTCGGGCAGGTCGAAGGTGGTTTTCATGCGGGCAGTATTTACGGTTTCGATCGTGCCGTCAAGAAGTTGGCAGGTACCGCGGGCGCAGTCGCGCGCGCATGAGGCATCTTGGTGTGGAGTGCCGCGGGGTCAGGCCGCCAGCGCCTGCCTGGGTGTGCCGAGCGCGCGCAACACGTCGCGGATGAGTTGGGCGCGCGCTGCAGGCTCGGGCGTATCGCGCTCGATGCGCAGCTTGTCGTTGCCGGCAAGCTTGATGTGCCGGTTCTTCTGCACGAGTTCAATGATGCGCAGCGCGTCGACCGGCGGGTTCGGGCGGAAGCTGATCACCATCAGATGCGGTGCGGCGTCGATCTTGGTCACGCCGAAGGGCTTGGCAAGCACGCGCAGACGGTGCACGTCGAAGAGGGTCTGGCCCTGGGTGGGCAGCTTGCCGAAACGGTCGGTGACCTCTTCGAGCAACGCGTCGATCTGGTCCGAGGTGCCGGCGCTGGCCAGGCGCTTGTAGAACGACAGCCGGGTGTGCACGTCGCCGCAGTAGGCGTCGGGCAGCAGGGCCGGCGCGTGCAGGTTGATCTCGGTGGTGGCCGACAACGGGCTCAGCAGGTCGGGCTCGTGCCCGGCCTTCAGCGAGCGCACCGCCTCGGCCAGCATCTCGTTGTAGAGCTGGAAGCCGACCTCCATCATGTTGCCGCTCTGGCTGTCGCCGAGCACCTCGCCGGCTCCGCGGATCTCGAGGTCGTGCATCGCGAGGTAGAAGCCCGAGCCGAGTTCTTCCATGCTCTGGATCGCCTCGAGGCGCTGTGCCGCGGCCTTGGTCAGGCCCTCGACATCGGGCACCATCAGGTAGGCATAGGCCTGATGGTGCGAGCGGCCGACGCGCCCGCGCAGCTGGTGCAGCTGCGCCAGGCCGAACTTGTCGGCGCGGCTCATCAGGATGGTGTTGGCGCTGGGCACGTCGATGCCGGTCTCGATGATGGTCGAGCACAGCAGCAGGTTGTGCCGCTGGGCGACGAAGTCGCGCATCACCCGCTCGAGTTCGCGCTCGGGCATCTGGCCGTGGGCGATCGCGATGCGCGCTTCGGGCAGCAGCTCGGCCAGTTTGTCGCGCCGGGCGACGATGGTGTCGACCTCGTTGTGCAGGAAGTAGACCTGCCCGCCGCGCTTCAACTCGCGCAGCACCGCCTCGCGGATGGTGCCGCTGCTCTCGCTGCGCACGAAGGTCTTGATCGCCAGGCGGCGCTGCGGCGCGGTGGCGATCACGCTCAGGTCGCGCAGGCCTTCGAGTGCCATGCCCAGGGTGCGCGGGATCGGCGTGGCGGTGAGCGTGAGCACGTCGACCTCGGCGCGCATCGCCTTGATCGCCTCCTTGTGGCGCACCCCGAAGCGGTGCTCCTCGTCGATCACGAGCAGGCCCAGGCGTTTGAACTTGACCTTGTCGCCGATCAGCGCGTGGGTGCCCACGACGATGTCGACGGTGCCGTCGGCCAGGCCTTCGAGCGTGGCCTTGACCTCCTTGCTGGAGCGAAAGCGCGAGATCTCGGCGACCTTCACCGGCCACTTGCCGAAGCGGTCGGCGATGTTCTGGAAGTGCTGCTCGGCCAGCAGTGTGGTGGGCGCCAGGATCGCCACCTGCTTGCCACCGGTGACGGCGATGAACGCGGCGCGCAACGCGACCTCGGTCTTGCCGAAGCCGACATCGCCGCACACCAGCCGGTCCATCGGCTGCGGCGAGACCATGTCCTGGATCACGGCGTGGATGGCAGCCTGCTGGTCGGGGGTTTCCTCGAATCCGAAGCTGGCGGCGAAGGCCTCGTAGTCGTGCGCCGAAAAGCGGAACGAAAAACCCTCGCGCGCGGCTCGGCGGGCATACAGGTTCAGCAGCTCGGCGGCAGTGTCTCGGACCTGCTCGGCGGCCTTGCGCTTGGCCTTGTCCCACTGGCCCGAGCCCAGGCGGTGCAGCGGCGCCTCGTCGGCGGCCACGCCGGTGTAGCGCGCGATCAAGTGCAGTTGCGCGACCGGCACGTACAGCGTGGCCTTGTCGGCGTATTCGAGCTGGAGGAACTCGCTCGGGCCACCATCCTGCCCGTTCGCCAGGTCGATGTTCTTCAGGCCGACATAGCGGCCGATGCCGTGGTTCGCGTGCACGACGGGGTCGCCGACCTTCAGCTCCGACAGGTCCTTGATCAGCGCATTGACATCGCTGACGGGCTCCTGCTTGCGGCGTCGGCGCGCCGTCGGCGAGGTCGCGAAGAGTTCGGTTTCGGTGACGAACTGAATCGAGAGGGCGGCAGCGGCCTTCCCGTCGCCGTCGACGTCCACGGGCTCGAACCAGTGGAAGCCCTGCGCGAGCGGCGCCACCGCGATCGCGAAGTGCTCGTCGCCATGCTCGAACTCGGCCAGCGTGGCCACGCTTGGCGGCTCGATCTTGCTGTCGCGCAGCAACTCCAGCAGGCTTTCGCGCCGGCCTTCGGTCTCGGCCACGATCAGCACGCGGGCCTGCGTGGCCTTCACCTGCGCCTTCAGGCGCCGCAGCGGCTCGGGCGCGCCGCGGTCGACGCTCAGGTCGGGCAGCGGGCGGGCCCACTCGGTCGGCTCGGCGCCGCGCAACGCCAGCTGCGCATGCCGGTTGCACAAGCCGAAGAATTCCTCCGGCTTCAGGAACAGCTCTTCGGGCGGCAGGATCGGCCGCTCGCGGTCGTGTTGCAGGAAGCGGTGGCGCTCGCGGGTGTCGGTCCAGAACTTCTTCAGTGCTTCGTCGACCTCGCCGTGCAGCACCAGCGTGGCGCTGTCGCTGTCACCGCGGCCGAGGTAATCGAAGATCGTCGCGGTGGCATCGAAGAACAGCGGCAGGTAGTACTCGATGCCGCCGCTGGCCAGGCCGGCGCCGATGTCTTTGTACATGCGAACGCGGGACGGATCGCCCTCCATCTTTTCGCGCCAGCGCGAGCGGAACGCGGCGCGCGCGTCCTCGTCCATCGGGAACTCGCGCCCGGGCAGCAGGCGGACCTCGGGCACCGGATACAGACTGCGCTGGCTGTCGGGGTCGAAGGTGCGGATCGAGTCGACCTCGTCGCCGAACAGGTCGACGCGGTAGGGCACCGGCGAGCCCATCGGGAACAGGTCGATCAGGCCGCCGCGCACCGCATATTCGCCCGGCGAGACCACCTGGCTCACGTGGGTGTAGCCGGCCATCGTGAGCTGCGCCTTCAGCGCCGCCTCGTTGAGCCTTTCCTTCTGCTTGAAGTGGAAGGTGTAGCCGGCCAGGAAGCTCGGCGGCGCCAGGCGCACGAGTGCGGTCGAGGCCGGCATCAGCACCACGTCGACTTCGCCCTTGTCCTTCGACTGCAGGATGCGCCACAGCGTGGCCAGGCGCTCGGAGATCAGGTCCTGGTGCGGCGAGAAGGTGTCGTAGGGCAGCGTCTCCCAATCGGGGAACACGGCGATGCGCAGGCCCGGCGCAAAGAACGGCAACTCGGCCTCGAGCCGCTGCGTGTCGGCGGGCTCGGCCGTGACGATCGCGGTGAGTTTGTGCTGCGCCACCTGAGCTTGCGCGAACCGGGCCAGCAGCAGCGTATCGGCCGAGCCGAGCGGGCGGGGCAGCGTGTAGCGCTTGGCAGCGGCGATGACGGGCAGTTGCATGAAACCTTGGAGGCAAAAAACAAAGCGCCCCGCGGGGCCTCGATGAGGCGGCCTTCCCCGGGGCGGCTAGCAGTGGCGATTATAGAATTCGCGCTCCGATGACGCCTGCTTCCGCCACCCCCGCCGACCCCGCCCGTCTGTACGCGTTGGTTCCCTGTGCCGGTGTGGGCGAGCGAGCCGGGGCGTCGGGCCCGAAGCAGTACGCGCCGCTCGGTGGCCGCAGCCTGGTGGCGCACACGCTGGCGGCGCTGGCGCATGTGGCACGGCTGCATGCGACGCTGGTCGTGCTGAGCCCGACCGATGCGCAGTTCGAGCGGCACGCACCGCATTTCGCCGGTTGGGTGTCGCGCCGTGGCGGCGTCAGCCGCGCGCAGACGGTCGCCAATGGGTTGGACGAACTCGCCGCGCGCGGCGCCCAGGTGCAAGACTGGGTGCTGGTGCACGACGCGGCGCGCTGCCTGGTGCGCCCCGAGTGGATCGACGCGTTGATCGACGCCTGCCTCGACGATCCGGTGGGTGGTCTGCTCGCGCTGCCGCTGGCCGACACGCTGAAGGCCGAGCGCGACGGGCGCTCGATGGCGACGATCGACCGGCACGCCAAGTGGCAGGCGCAGACGCCGCAGATGTTTCGCCTCGGCGCGCTGCGCGAGGCACTCGCCCGCGCCGGCGCTGCCGTCACCGATGAGTCGAGCGCGATGGAGGCGCTCGGCCATGCCCCGAAGCTCGTGCCCGGCTCGCTCGAGAACCTGAAGATCACCTACCCGGCGGACTTCGATCTGGCCGAGCGACTGCTCAGGACGCGCTGATGACGACCCGCATGTCGCCGAGTACGGCGCCCGCCCGCGGGGGCTCCGAGGAGCCCGTGCGTGGCCCATCGGGTGGGCTTGCCTGGGGCAGCTTGGCGCGGCGCTCATGAATGCACGCATCAAGCCCCCGCTGTGGCGCATCGGCGAAGGCTGGGACACGCACGCCCTCGTTGCCGGGCGCAAGCTCGTGCTCGGCGGCGTCGAGATCGCGCACACGCACGGCTTGCTCGGCCACTCGGATGCCGACGCGCTGTGCCATGCGATCACCGACGCGCTCTTCGGCGCTGCGGCGATGGGCGACATCGGCTTTCACTTTCCCGACACCGATCTGCAATACAAGGGCGCCGATTCGCTCGCGCTGCTGTCCGAGGCGGCGCGGCGCGTGCGCGCCGCCGGCTGGCTGATCGGCAACATCGACAGCACGATCATTGCGCAGGCGCCGAAGATGGCGCCGCACATCCTGCTGATGCGCCAGCGCATCGCGCAGGCGATCGGCGTGGCCGTCGATCAAGTCAGCGTGAAGGCGAAAACGGCCGAAGGCATGGGCCCGGTCGGGCGGCACGAGGCGATCGAGGCGCGCGCGGTGTGCCTGCTGGCCAAGGGTGCCGCCTGACGCGGCCGGCGCGCCACGCGCCGTATCACGGCGCTTTCTTCAGCCGGATGTGCGCCATCAGCCCGCCATCGGGCGCATTGGCCAGCTCGAACGTGCCGCCCATGCGCTGCACCGCCTTGTCGACGATCGCCAGCCCCAGGCCCGCGCCGGTGGCAGCGGTGCGCGCGGCGTCGCCGCGAAAGAACGGCGTGGTGAGTTGCGCCAGCTTCTTCGGGTCGGCACCCTGGCCGAAGTCGCGCACGGTCAGAATCACCCACGGCCCGGTGCGTGCGTAGCTCACCGTCACACGCGCGATGCCGGTGTCGGTGGATCGTCCGTAGCGGCGCGAGTTCTCGAACAGGTTCTGCAGCACGCGGCCGAGTTCGGTGTCGTCGGCCATCACTTTGGTGTCGATCGCCACGCGCGAGGTCAGGCGGATCTGGCTGGTGTCGCGGAACGCCGCCATCTCGCGGTCGACCACGCCGCTCAAGTGCACCGGTGTCAGGCGGCTTTCGCCGGGGCGCGCGTAGTCCATGAACTTGTCGATGATCGCGTCGAGCTGGTCGATGTCGAGCGCCATGTTGTGCTTGGCTTCTTCGTCGTGCACGCTCATCTCGGCCTCCAAACGCAGGCGTGCGAGCGGAGTGCGCAGATCGTGCGAGATGCCAGCGAGCATCACCGCACGGTCCTGCTCCACCTTGGCAAGTTCGCGCGCCATGCGGTTGAAGCCGATGTTGACCTGGCGTACCTCGCTGGTCAGCGTGTTCTCGTCCAGGCGCGAATCGAACTCGCCCTCGCGGATGCGGCTGGCCGCGAACGACAGCTCCTTCAGCGGCTGGTTGATGAGCCGCGCGATCGCGGCCGAGCCGAGCACCGTGGCGAGCAGCGCGATGCTGACCCACAGCGTGATCGTGCTCCATGCCATCGGCCCTTCGCGTGTCGGGTCGGCCTGCAGCCAGTAAGGGTCCTTGGCGATCGAGAAGCCGATCCACAGGCCCGGCGAGCCGTTCACCGAGCTGGCCACCAGCGTGTCGGGGCCGAGCTGCGAGCGCAGTTCGTGGCCGATGGCGCGCGAGATGCGATCGACCTCGTAAGGCTCCCACTTGTCGCCCGGCTCGCGCGGCGCGAGCTTGAGCGACTCCTGGTTCGAGATGCCCTTGATCAGCGCGATGCGGTTGATGCCGTCGCTCGACAGCAGCGCCGCACGCGTGAGCTTGACCAGGCTGGCGATCTGCTGCGCCGCCTGCGTGGCGCGCGGCTCGAACTCGAGCGCCCGAAACGTCTGCGTCCACGCGAACACGCCGCTGGCCAGCAGCAGCCCGATCAGGAAGAAGGTGCGCCAGAACAGACTGAGCGCGACGTGTTTCGGAGCCATCAGGAAAGCAGGCTAACAGGCGGAAAACAACTGCCGAAAAAATGGCTCCCGTGGGAGCCGGCGGATTGATCGCGCCGATCAGGGCGTGCCATCCGGCACGAACACATAGCCCACGCCCCACACGGTCTGGATGTAGCGCGGCTGCGCCGGGTCGGGCTCGATCATCTTGCGCAGGCGCGAGATCTGCACATCGAGGCTGCGGTCGAAGGGCTCGAACTCGCGGCCGCGCGCGAGCTGCGCGAGCTTGTCGCGGCTCAACGGCTGGCGCGGGTGGCGCACCAGCGCCTTGAGCATCGAGAACTCGCCGGTGGTCAGCGCGATCTGCTCGCCTTCTTTGCTAAGGCGGCGAAGTGCGAGGTCGAACTCGAACGGGCCGAAGGTGACGGTCTGCGCTTCGAGCGCCGGTGCGCCGGGCGCTTCGAGCGTCGGGCGGCGGCGCAGCACGGCGTGGATGCGCGCGAGCAGCTCGCGCGGGTTGAAGGGTTTGGGCAGGTAGTCGTCGGCGCCGACTTCGAGGCCAACGATGCGATCGACGTCTTCGACCTTGGCGGTGAGCATGATGATGGGCGTGAGGTCGTTCGCCGCGCGCAGCCGGCGGCAGATCGACAGGCCGTCTTCGCCGGGCAGCATCAGGTCGAGCACGATCAGGTGCACGGTCTCGCGGGTGAGCAGGCGGTTCAGCGCCTTCGCGTCTTCGGCCAGCAGCACCTCGAAGCCTTCTTGCGTCAGGTAGCGGCGCAGCAGGTCGCGGATGCGGGCGTCGTCGTCGACGACGACGATGCGGTCAGGGCGCGGGGTGGCGGCGGTGGACATGCAGGAGCTCCGAATTTGTAACAGGGGCGATTCTGGACGGGATTGCGCTGGCTTTCAGGGCACCCTGACCAGCTGTTACAACTCCGGTGGTGCGGTGTTTCGACGCATGCGTCGTTGATGCAGGTACAAGTCCACAACCCTGACGCACCGGGCCATTTGCCCTGCGACCGTCCCACACCCCTGAAGGAATCCCGATCATGCCCACGCGCTCGACACTCCTGCTGCTTGTCCTGGTCCTCGCACTTGCCACGCCGCTCGCCCGGGCCGCCGACGCGCCACCGCCGCAAGGCGTGGTCAGCCTGGCCAGCAGCGCCAGCGTCGACGTCACGAAAGACGTGCTGAGCGTGACCTTCAACACCACGCGCGAGGGCGCCGACGCCGCCGCCGTGCAATTGCAGTTGAAGCAGGCGCTCGACACTGCGCTGGCCGAGGCGAAGAAGGTCGCGCGCCCGGGCCAGCTCGAGGTGCAGACCGGCAACTTCTCGCTGGCGCCGCACTACACCAACAAGGGTGCGATGAACGGCTGGCAGGGCAGCACCGAGCTGATCGTCGAGGGCCGTGACATGCAGGCGATCGCTCAATTGAGCGGGCGCATCACGACGCTGACGATCAGCCGCGTGGCCTACAACCTGTCGCGCGAATTGCGCGAGAAGGTCGAGGGCGAAGTCGCGGCGCAGGCGATCGCACGCTACCGAGCGAAGGCGGCCGACTACGCCAGGCAGTTCGGCTACACCGGCTACACGATCCGCGAAGTCAGCGTCGGCACCAGCGAGAGCCCGCCGTTCCGGCCGGTAGCGGCGATGCAGGCGCGTGCGCTGGCGGCGGGGTCGGACGAAGCGCTGCCGGTCGAGCCGGGCAAGGGCACCGTTATGGTCAGCGTGAGCGGCACGGTGCAGTTCAAGTGAGACGGCGCGCCGAAGCTACGCGTCGGTCGGCGGCAGCAGCGCGAGCTGGCGCGCCTGCGCAACGAGTTGTCCGCGCGAGTCCCAGATTTCGAAGTCTTCTTCGTGGTAGCCGGCGATCACGTGGCGCGTGCCGACCCGGCACGCCAGCCAGCCCGGGGCAGGACGGGCCCGCACGTGCACCGTGAGCTCGAGAGTCGACGAGCCGCGCGCGCCGAGTTCCATCACCACCGGCGTGCAGGCATCGACCAGTGACGCCAGGCTCAGCGTGTCGGCGTCGCGGCCATCGGCAAAGCGCATCCAGAACGTGGCGCTCGGGTCGCCGCTGGGCCGGCCGACGAGCCAGCCCGGTGGTTGCGCACAGCGGATCTCGATCCGCTCGACAAGCGTCACCCCCGGCATCGACCTTCCGCCGCGCGCGTCGATGCAGGCGTCGGGCGGCGGCAGCTCCGGCGCGTGCCCGAGCTCGAGCGTGCGCCCGCGCGGCTGGCCGAGGTCGGTGAAGGTGGCCACCGCGCGAACCAGCTCCTGGCCGTCGCGCAGCAGCCGGGCCTCGCCGGTGGCGGTGCGCTGACCGACCCGGGCGATCTCGGTGCGAACTTCGGCGGCGCCGTTCGACGCACGGCGCAGGAAGAACGCCGAGACGACCAGCGGATCGGGCAGGCCCAGTTCGCCCATTGCGTGGGCCAGCGCGCGCAGCGTCACGCCCAGGCTGTAGCCGCCGTTGGGGGTGCCGCCGGGCACGTTCCAGCGGTCGCTGAGGGTGGCGCTGTAGACGCCGCTGGACATGCGCGCGACGGCGGTGTCGGTGTCGAACTGGCCGGTGGCGGGCACGGTGATCTCCTGCGGTGATGGCGCGTGGCACCGCGCCGAGGCCCGCAGTATCGGCCACGCGCCGTGCCGCTGCGCGGCCGCCGAGGGCATTGCCGCACCGACTGCTGCGCCCCGCTGCGGGTGCCTTACGATGCCTCATCGATACGAAAGCCAGACCATGACCGAGCCTCGTCTGAACCATGTGCAGTGCCTGGATGCGCGCGGCCTGCACCGCATGGCGTACTGGGAGTGGGGCGACGGCGCCAACCCGCGCGTGCTCGTGTGCGCGCACGGCCTGGCGCGGCAAGGGCGCGACTTCGACGTGCTGGCGCGCGCGATGTGCGCCGAGTACCGCGTGGTCTGCCCCGACGTGGTCGGGCGCGGCCGCTCCGACGCGCTCGCCGACCCGCAGGGTTATCAGATTCCCGCGTACGTGGCCGACATGGTCACCTTGCTGGCGCGGCTCGACGCGCAAACCGTGCATTGGGTCGGCACCTCGATGGGCGGGCTGATCGGCCTGGGGCTGGCATCGCTGGCGCAGACGCCGATCGAGCGGCTGGTTCTCAACGACGTCGGGCCGACGATCCAGTACGAGGCCCTGGTGCGCATCGGCGCCTACCTGGGCAAGCCGCTGCGCTGGGCTACGGTGGACGAAGCGGCCGACTACCTGCTGGGCATCTCGGCCAGCTTCGGGCCGCACACCCGCGAGCAGTGGCTGGCGCTGTCGCGGCCGATGCTCAAGGCCGACGGCGATGGCTTCGTGCTGCACTACGACCCGAACATCGCCGTGCCGTTTCGGTCGGTCACGCCCGAGATCGCGGCCGCCGGTGAAGCGCTCACGTGGCGGGCCTACGACGCCATCACCTGCCCGACCTTGCTGCTGCGCGGCGCGCAGTCCGACCTGCTGTCGCGCGAGACCGCGCAGGCCATGACGCAACGCGGCCCGAAGGCCCGGCTGCGCGAATTCGCCGGCGTCGGCCATGCGCCGACGCTGGTCGCCGACGAGCAAGTCGCGGTGGTGCGGGAGTTCCTGCTCAGCCCATGAAAACCGGTGTGCTGGACGCCCGCCCCGCGCAAGCGCCCATCGTTCAACTGATCGACGAGCATCCCGACGCCGCCGCCGAGGCCTTGCAGCTGCAGCGCGCCCGCGCATTTTCGGAGCCGCTGCTCGGCGGCCAGCTGCTCGACACCGGCGAGGACGCGCTCGCCCATGCCGACGCCGTCGCCGCGATCCTGCAAGGCATCGGCGCCGCGCCGACGATGCGCGCCGCGGCCTACCTGGTCTACGCGGGCGACTACCTCAACAAGCCCGAAGAGGTGGTCGCCAAGGCCTTCGGCGCCTCGCACGCGAGCCTGGTCGTGAACACGCGCAAGCTGGTGCAGCTGCAGCGCGCGGCCCGCGAGGCGCAACTCGGCGTCGAGCAGCGGGCGCAGCAGACCGAGCGCGTGCGCAAGATGCTGCTCGCGTTTTCGCACGATCTGCGCGTCGTGCTGTTGCGCCTGGCGTCGCGGCTGCAGACCCTGCGCTTCTTCGCGGCCCACAAGCGGCCGTGCTCGCCGGCGCTGGCGGCGGAGTCGCTGCAGGTGTTCGCGCCGCTCGCCAACCGCTTGGGCATCTGGCAGATCAAGTGGGAGCTGGAAGACCTGTCGTTCCGCTTTCTCGAACCCGAGCACTACCAGGCCGTCGCGCGGCTGCTCGACGAGCGGCGCGTCGAGCGCGAGCAGCGCGTCGAGGCGTTTCGCCAGCGCCTGGCCGACGATCTCGCGGCGCACGGTCTGCGCGCCGAAGTGCAGGGCCGGCCCAAGCACCTGTACAGCATCTGGAAGAAGATGCAGGGCAAGGGCCTGGATTTCGCGCAGGTGCTCGACCTGCGCGCGGTGCGTGTCATCGTGTCCGACGTGCCGGCCTGCTATGCGGTGCTCGGCCGCATCCACGAGTTGTTCCGCGCGGTGCCCGGCGAGCTGGACGACTACATCGAGCGGCCCAAGCCGAACGGTTACCAGTCCCTGCACACGGTGGTGCTCGACGACACCGGCCGCCCGGTCGAGGTGCAGATCCGCACCCGCGCGATGCACGAGCACGCCGAGCACGGCGTGGCCGCGCACTGGGCCTACAAGGACGCGGGCGTGAAGGGCTATTCGGGCGTTCACGCCGACGCCGAGCAGCAGGCCCGCATCGCCGAGGCGCGCAAGGCCGTGTTGCGTCAATTGCTCGCGTGGGAACGCGACACGGCAGGGCAGGTCGACGCTACCGACGCCGCCAGCGGTGGTGCGGCCCGTGTCGACGAGCGCATCTACGTCTTCACGCCGGCCGCCGCGGTGGTCGAACTGCCTGCCGGGGCCACACCGGTCGACTTCGCGTACTCGGTGCATACCGACCTCGGCCATCGCTGCCGTGGCGCCAAGGTCGACGGCGCGATGGTGCCGCTGAACACGCCGCTGCAAAGCGGCCAGACCGTGGACGTGACCACCGTCAAGGAAGGCGGCCCGTCGCTCGACTGGCTCAACCCGGATCTCGGCTACTTGAAGAGCGCGCGTGCCAAGGCCAAGGTGCGCGCCTGGTTCAACGGGCTGGCGCAGAAAGAAACCGTGGCGCGCGGCCGCGAGGCGGTCGAGAAGCTGCTGCAGCGCGAAGGCAAGACCTCGATCAAGCTCGACGACCTGGCCGCGCGGCTGGGCTTTCGCAACGCCGATGCGCTGTTCGAGGTCGTCGGCAAGGACGAGTTCTCGCTGCGCAACATCGAGAACCTGCTGCGTCCCGCCGAGCCCGTGCCGTCGGCCGACGAGGCCATCGCACTGCGTCGCACGAACACCGATGCGGCCGCGCCCAAGGGTGGCGTGCTCGTGGTCGGCGTGGAGTCTTTGATGACGAGCCTGGCGCGCTGCTGCCGGCCCGCGCCACCCGATGCGATCGGCGGCTACGTGACGCGCGGCAAGGGCGTGGCGGTGCACCGCGCCGCGTGCACCAACTTTCGGCAGATGGCGTCGCGCGCGCCCGAGCGTGTGATCGCGGTCGCGTGGGGCGCGGCGCGCGGCGACAAGACGGCGCTGTACCCGGTCGACGTGCGTGTCGAGGCCACCGACCGGCAAGGCCTGCTGCGCGACATCTCCGAGTTGTTCGCGAAGGAGAAGATGAACGTCACCGGCGTGAAGACCCAGTCGGTCAAGGATGCGAGCGGCGGCACCGCGTGGATGACCTTCACGATCGAGGTCGCCGACGCCGCCCGCCTGAACCACGTGCTCGGCCTGGCCGAGCGGATCGACGGCGTGCGCACGGTGCGCCGAAAGTGAGGGGCCGGGATGCCGCTATAATTCGAGGCTTCGCAGGCGCGTAGCTCAGCTGGTTAGAGCACCACCTTGACATGGTGGGGGTCGTTGGTTCGAGTCCAATCGCGCCTACCAAATACGGTAGGAAGAACAAGCACTTAGCGGAGACGCTGGGTGCTTTTTTCTTGGCGGTACGAAAAAAGTACGAAAAAGCACCCTGCGAGTCCAGGCCTGCAGGTGCGAGCTACTAGCCACTGGGGTCCTTGAGTTCGACCGCGTCGAGCGCGTACGAGCCGCGCATGCCTTGGACGTCCACCAAGAAGGCGTCATCAAACGACCTGTGCGCCTTGATGGCATGTCCGGTGCTCCCTCCGCGACTACCTTCTCGCCGTGGATGTCCGCATGCCCCAACGCAGCCCCCGACATCACTTGCATGGATCCTTGTGGCGTGTCGGGCTGATTGGGTCTCAGGTGGTCGCGCGCGGGCGATAGCGTTTACGCGCTCGGCGAGCGCCTGGCAGCGCTCCAGCAAGAAGTCGAGGGACTCGGCGTCGTCCAACAGCAGGCCGTCGCTGACCAGGCGCTGGTAGTCCTCAGCCAGCGTCTTCCGCGCGTCGCCGCTGGGTGCCAGATCCAGTTCGCCAGTGACCGCTGCGCGGTAGTCGACCGGTTCACCGTCCGGAGTCGACTCGGCGAAGAAGATGCTCCTGTGCTTGGCCACGGCGGCAGCCAGCGCGCGGTCCTTCGCGGCGCCATCAGCGAAGCCAGCGGCATCGAGACGCGTGACGTAGTGCCAGTGGCACGCGAAGCGTGCGCCGCCGCGGAAGCTGCCTTGGGCACAGAAGACATGGATGGCCGTGGCCTTCTCCCAGAACGTGCGCTCGGGGCGCATGACCTGGAGTGTGGCCGACGGAAACCTGCGAGATTTGCACGCAAGAGTCCAACGTGGCACGTACAGGGCGCTGCCCGTCAGGCGTCGGCACCAAAAGCGCTGGCTTTGCTTTTGCGCGGTAGCTGGCGCGGAACCTGTCGTTCGTAGATGCCAGCTGTCGGCCATAACCCGCCGCTCGTCGGTGGCTGCTTTGCGGCAGTCGGATGGCTCAAGCGCGTGCCTCGAATGAACTACGTCAGCCCGACCATCGCGTCCGCCGGGCTACGCACTGCGCCGCCGCCCATTTTGAGGACATGGGTGTAGATCATTGTCGTGGCTACGTCGGAGTGCCCCAGTAGCTCCCGAACCGTGCGGATGTCGCAGCCGGTGCGCAGCAGCTCCTGCGATTGCAAACCACAGGCCAATTGCCTGGAGACTCGCATCTCGCGCGCGTACCGGCGCGATTTGATATTTATTCCTGGAAATGCGCCGAATTTTAGGGGTGGCGAGGCACCCGGGCTGATTCTATAAATAAACGTAAGCCATCCAGGGAGAGAACATCATGGCGAACGACTACCGACTACAGCTGCAATTGGACTGGATCGAGACGACGTTCCAGCGAAGCGCAACCGGCGCCACGGATGACGACGTGGCCACTCTCTACGTCACCACGACGCACGACAACGACAGCAAGAGGTCCTCTGGGCCTGTGCCAATCGGAAAGTTCATCACTGGTTCCAGCGGTCCGTTGAATCCACCGGTTCAAACACCTGAAATCTTGGTGAGTTCGGACACCGACTTGTTACTGTTTTGCACGATCAACAACGCCGCGTCCACCGGGGTCGAAAAGGCTGTTGCCCAAGGACTGCAAATAGCAAGCGACGTTGTTCTTGCACTGTCGGCGGGAGAGGCGCTTCTGAGTCAGGTGGTCAAGGGGTCGCTGTCGAAGTTCCTCCTGGAGGATGCAGGTCTCGGGGGGATCATCTCCGGTGCGCTGCAATTTGCTTCGAAGAATATCGAGCCGGTGCTGGAATCGCTCGGGTTCACTGACCCTGACTGCGACGGGCCGGTATTCCAGAGCGCGGACGCAATGAAGTTCACGGTGGGCGATATCGCAAAGGCATGGTCCGACTCGAATCTCCACAGACTGGCGCTCGGCATACCGTTTCCCATTGGCGTCTGGACCGACGACTCGCAGCAGAGCCAGAAAGGTTGCGGCCACCCACCCGTGACAAGCATTCGAGTGTCCGCCGTGTTCAACTGGCGCCGCTATCCGATCATCGTTCCCGATTCGAGGATTGCGGCAGTTTCCACCCGCCCCGGCGAGACGAGCCTCTTCGCACTGACCGATGACCACCAGATATGGACGAAGTTCTTCGACCCTGATCATCCCGGCTTGCCCGAGCGTGGCGGGTGGTCAGACTGGTTGCCGCTTGGCCCGAAGACCTTCCAAGGGGTTTTCCCAGACCATCCACAGGTCGTCGCGATTAGCACGGTGCCCGGTGGTGTCACCCTTTTCATCCTGGGCGATGACGGTCTGGTCTGGTCGAAATTCTTCGACCCGAACCACCTCGGGCCGCCAGAGTTCGGCGGGTGGTCCGACTGGTTTCCCCTTGGGACCAACACGTTTCCGACTGGCGCGCCCATCGTGGCAGTCAGCAGCACACCAGGAGGCGTGCAGATTTTCATCCATGGGAACGATGGCCAAATCTGGAGCAAGTATTTCGACCCCCAGCACCCAGGGCCGGCGCAAAACAACGGATGGTCGGATTGGTTCGCAATGGGACCCAAGACCTTCGGACGCTACAAGGTCGACGCCGTCAGCAGCTCACCGCGCGGAACCCAGATTTTCATCGTCGGCGACGACAATCAGATCTGGAGCAAGTTCTTCGACCCCGATCATCCGGGTCCGGCCATCAACAATGGGTGGTCGGACTGGTTCCCCATGGGCCCGAAGACCTTCCCGTCAGGCGCCGTAACGGTAGCGAGTAGCGCGACCCGGGCGACCCAGCTGTTCGCCGTCGATGATGACGGCCAGGTTTGGAGCAAGTCGTTCGATCCGGATCACCTCGGTCCACCAGAGCTCGGAGGGTGGACCGACTGGTTCCCGCTCGGGCCCAAGAAGTTCTTCTTCGGCAGAGCGCAAATTGCGGCCATCAGCAGCACTCCGAAGGGCGTACAGCTTTTCATGATGGGCGATGATTCGCAGGTATGGAGCAAGTATTTCGATCCCGCTCACCTCGGGCCGCCTGAGTTGGGCGGGTGGTCGGATTGGTTCCCACTCGGGCCGAACGTCTTTCCGAACAGCACATTCACGCAGTCGCTGCCACTGTCGGCCATGAGCGGCAAGCCACGCGGTGTGCAACTCTTCGGAATCGGCAAGGACGACCAGGTCTGGAGCGAGTTCTTCGATCCAGACCACCTCGGGCCGCCCGAGCTCGGCGGCTGGTCAGGATGGTTCTCGCTCGGTCCTTGACCCGTTCCCGCGTCTGCCTCTGCGTCTCAAGCGACCTCGATCTCGATCTCGACCGCCACGTTCGGATCGAACTGGATGTTCTCCAGCTCACCCG
>JAGWTP010000130.1 GCA_028868895.1 Burkholderiales bacterium | reverse complement strand
GGCGGCGCGCCGCGGAAGAACGAAGGTGGGAGCATGGCCTGCTCGAGCATTTCGATGCTGCGATGCTCGACGCCGTGTTCGATGAAGAACTCGCGCCAGCCGCGGACGACGGCGAGCATCCCATCGATCAGCGCTTGCGCCTCGTCCTTCGCCAACCCGAACACATCGCACTGCGACAGGATGTTGTACATGCCGGCGGCTCGCCCGAACCGACCGACCTCCAGAGCCAGGTCGCGCCGCTCGACCGAGACCATGGGCATCGGGACGATGTCGTAGGCGGGCGAAAGGCGCCAACCGCCCCTTGTTTGCAATAGCGCGTGGTTGCGAGGATGGTCGTCGTTGTTGGTGACCATGGCGTTGAACGCCATGCGCATGAACAGTTCGCGACGGTCGTCATTGCTCCTGACGGACCAGCGCCGGAGTTCATCGGCCAGCAGCGGGTATGACCAGCGCTCGCGACCGAGGTAGCCATCTTCGGCGTCTATCACCGTCAGGCCCGAGACAAGCCCGTAGCGCCAGTAGGCGTTGGCGTCCGGATTCCATTCGCGGTCGAAGCGGCCGAGCATCAGCGCATCGCGCTCTCCGACCCGCTCGAGGCGGGTGCCGCAGACGCGGAGGCCGGCAGCGCGGGCCAGTTCCAGCGTCGCGTACTCGATGCGCTGCATGTTGTGCCGGTCGGCCTTCTCGGGCAGCTTGGCCAACCAGATTTTGTGGTCGTCCTCGACTGTCACTTTGGGCCTTGCGCCGCCCATGCTCGTGCCGGTTTCGAGTTCCTCGAGCACCTCATGTGGAAGCCGCCCGTCCTCTTGCAGCTTCTCGGCTGCTTCGATGAGGGCCGGCAACTGATGCGTGCGATTGAAGGGGCGCCGTGAGGCGGGCGGCGTCGCGGTTCGCCCGAAGCTCAGGTTGCCGGCGCCATCGTCCGGCCCGTTGAGCAGGTACTCGACCTCCGGGATGTCCGCTTCGGGGCGCTGTAGCTTGGCCTGGATGACTCGACGGCCCCACGCGTCCGGGCTCGCGTCCCGAACGGCACCGGGGATGCCCTTGAGCTTCGTGAACTTTTGCGGGCGCGTTGACAAGGGCAGGTGGAACGGGTCCAAGGCCACCACCTCAGGGCGTTCGAGATACCGCTTGCCGTACGTGAAGGTGCCTTCGAAGGCGCCCGCACCGACGGCACGTACCTTGAGCGAGGCGCAAGGCACCGTCTGCATCGTCCCTGGAAGCTGGATGTAGACGTAGCAGGCTTGTACGTCGCTGGCCATGGGTCAGAAGTCGTTGTCGCTGTCGACCGGGTGGCGCACGCGCTTGGACCGGCGGGCGGCTTCCAGGATCTTCCCGTGCTCGTCGGCATCGGGGTCGGCAACTGCGGCGGCGGTGTTGAGCAGGCCGAGCTTCCAGAGAACGGCAAAGGCGGTGGCGATGGTGGCGCCCGGTGCGCCTTTTTCGAGGGCGTACAAGGTCTTGCGGGTGATGCCGCAGGCCTGTGCCAGCTCTTCTTGACTCAGGCGGCGACGGACGCGGGCGAGCCGGACGTTCTCGCCCAGCCGGTGTGTCGCCGTTGTGACTTCCAGCGGAAGAAGCCCCATTTGCTACCCATAAAGCAAGTTTGCGAGCAATATATTACACAGTGATCTGAACCTTTGTCAACCACCCGATCGATTGAATGGGTAGACGGATTCCCAAAGGGACAGATTATGGGTAATGAACGGCTCACATTTGCGATGCCGCGCGCCCCTTCACACCGCGCGCAGCCCATGCAGCGGCTTGTTGACGCGCCCCGAGTCGCACCCTCGGTCGTCCGGCCGGCCCGCGAGCCGCTGAACGTCAAGCTTGTGACGGGTGCTGGCGCCGCAGCCACGGGCTGACGCGGTAGCGCTCTCCGCGGTATTCGCGGTCGAGCGCCTGCACGACGCTGATCACGCCGGGCACGCTCCAGCGCGCCAGCCATTCGAACGGGCCGGCGGGGTAGTTCAGGCCGAGCTTCATCGCCGCATCGGCCGCGGCAGGGTCGCACACACCCTGCAGCACCGCGTCGGCGGCCTCGTTGACGAGCATCGCCACGGTGCGGGCCACCACCAGCCCCGGCGCGTCGGCCACCGGCATCGGCGCGTAGCCCAGGGCGGCCAGCCAGGCGGGCGCTTGGGCGCGCCATGCGTCGCTCGCGCCGGGGGCCAGTGCGTAGGCGAGCGCGGTGCCGGGCAGTGCGCCTTGCGCTGACTGCGCAAGTTGTGCGCCCTGCGCGGACTGCGCAAGTTGTGCGCCGTGCATGGGCTGCGCCGGCTGCATCAGCTGCGCGACGGGCCGGTCGAACACGGCGACATCCGGCGTGCCCAGGTCGGCGGCAAGTTGCTGCGCGGTGCGGCCGTCGGTGAGCACGAGCCGGGCGCCGTCGATGGCCAGGCCGACCCAGTCGCTGTCACGCTCACGCGCCGGCCCCCAGCCCTGCGGCGCGAGCGCGGCGGTGGTCGACTGCTCGAGCGCGTCGGCGACCGCTGCGCGGCCATGCACGGTGACCTGGCGCGCGGTGGCCGGCGCCTCGTGCACGGCCACCGGCAGCGGCTCGGCGGCGGCGCCTTCGTAGCGGTAGAAGCCGCGCCCGCTCTTGCGGCCGAGCAGCCCGCCGGCCACCATCTCGCGCTGCACCAGCGAGGGCACGTAGCGCTTGTCGAAGAAGTTGGCTTCGTACACCGAATTCGTCACCGCGAAGTTGGTGTCGTGGCCGATCAGGTCCATCAGCTCGCACGGGCCCATCCGAAACCCCGCCGCCCTCAGGCAGGCGTCGAGCACCTGCGGCGTGGCGGCCTGCTCGTGCAGCAGCGCCAGCGTTTCGGCGTAGTACGGGCGGGCGATGCGGTTGACGATGAAGCCCGGCGTGCTCTTGGCATGCACCGCCACCTTGCCCCAGTGGCGGGCGAGTTCGGCGATGGCCTCGGCGACGGCGGGCGCGGTCTGCAGCCCGCTGACCACCTCCACCAGCTTCATCAGCGGCACCGGGTTGAAGAAGTGCATGCCGACCAGCCGGGCAGGGTGCTGCAGGCCGTTGCCGATCGCGGTGACGCTGATCGACGAGGTGTTCGTCGCCAGCACCGCATCCATCGCCACGATGCCTTCGAGTTCGCGCATCAGGCCGCGCTTGGCGTCGAGCTGCTCGACGATGGCCTCGACCACGAGGCCCGCGTCGCGCGCATCGACCAGCGCCGTCAGCGCCTCGATGCGGCCGATCGCCGCGTGCGCCGCATCAAGGCTCAACTTGCCCTTCTCGGCCAGCATGCCCAGCGTGGCGGCGAGCTTGTCGCGCGCCTGCGCCGCGGCGCCGTCGCGCGCGTCGAACAGCATGACGCGGTGGCCGGCCAGCGCCGCCACCTGCACGATGCCGGCACCCATGATGCCGGCGCCGACTACGAGCACGGGGACATTGCGAAGGTCGATGGTCATCGGGGTACCGAGTGAGGGGGGATCAGTAGGTCTCGAGATGCAGACGGCCTTCGCGCTTGAGCGTCGTGCCCACGCTGCGCCAGTCCAGTCCGGCCCCCTGCGCGATGTCGTGCAGCGCCAGCACCACGCCTTCTTCCATGGCCTTCAGGCCGCAGACATACCAGAAGGTGTTCGGGTCCTTCAGCAGCAGCACCAGGTCGGCGGCGCGCGCGCGCATCGCGTCCTGCACGTAGTGCCTGGGCTGGCCGGGCGTGCGCGAGAACGCGAAGTTGATGTCGATGAAGTCTTTCGGCAGGTTCTGCAGCGGGCCGAAGTACGGCAGTTCGGCCTTGGTGCGCGCACCGAAGAACAGCATCAGCTTGCCGCCCTCGAACTTTCCGGAGGCGCGCTGGCGCCGGCGCCACTCGGTCATCGCCCGCATCGGCGCGCTGCCGGTGCCGGTGCAGATCATCACGATGTGGCTCTTCGGGTGGTTGGGCATCAGGAAGGTGGCGCCGAACGGGCCCATCACCTGGACCTTGTCGCCGACCAACAGGTCGCACATGTAGTTGCTCGCCACGCCGCGCACCGGCCGGCCCTGGTGGTCTTGCAGCACGCGCTTGATCGTCAGCGAGACGTTGTTGTAGCCCGGGCGCTCGCCGTTGCGCGGGCTGGCGATGCTGTACTGGCGCGCATGGTGCGGCCGGCCCTTGGCGTCGGCGCCGGGCGGCACGATGCCGATGCTCTGGCCTTCGAGCACCGGGAACGGCACGGCGCCGAAGTCGAGCACGATGTGGTGGGTGTCGTATTCCTTGCCGACCTCGGTGACGCGCACGTTGCCGGTCACCGTGGCGGTGAGGGTCTTCTCGGCGGCCTTCGGGCCGTACAGGTTGGTGTACGGATGCGCCGCCGACCAGGGCGGCAGCGTGGCGTTGTATTGCGCGCTGTCGAACGCGGTCTCGGTGCCGGCGATGGCGGCCGCCATCGGCGCGCCCGGCGCTTGGGTCGACGCCGGCGTTGCCGTGTGCAACGACAGCGGCATCGCCTCGGCGGCGACGCCGGCCTGTGCCAGTTCGTCGGCCGTCAGCTCGGCAGGCAGCGTGTCCCAGCCGAACTGCTCCGCCACGCCGTAGGCGGCGGCGCGCGGCACCGTGCGCCAGTTGTCGATGCTGCCGGTCGGGCAGGGCGAGATGCAGGCCATGCACAGGTTGCACTTGTCGGCATCCACCACGTAGTTGCGGTCGTCGTGGGTGATCGCCTGCACCGGGCAGGTGGCCTCGCAGGTATTGCAGCGGATGCAGATCTCGGGGTCGATCAGGTGCTGCTTGATGACGGCCGAGTCGGCCATGTCCATGGTGTCTTCTCCTGGCGCTCGGGGCGCGTTGGCGTCGATGGTGCCGGCGGCGCCGGTTCAGGCGAAGCGGATGTATTCGAAGTCGACCGGCTGGCGGTTGATGCCCATCACCGGCGGCGCGATCCAGTTGGCGAACTTGCCGGGCTCGACCACGCGGCCCATCAGCGAGGCGACGAACGCGCGGTCTTCGGCGGTGGGCAGCCACTGGCCGACGTTGGCATTCCATTCGGAGGGCGACAGCACGCGGCCGTCGGGCGAGACCTTCACGCCGGCGAGCGCGCCGATGTTGCGGTGGAACGCCTTGTGCGGCACTTTCAGCCGGACCGGGATGCCGGCCTTCTCGATCACCTTGTTCCAGCGCTCGACGCCGCCGACCGAGTCCTTGATGTAGTCGTCGCGCAGCACTTCGTTGAGCGCGTTGAGCATCGGCACCTCTCGCTCGACGAGCTTGTCGCCTTGCGCGGCCAGCACCTTGTAGGTCTGGCCCTTCAGGACGTGGTCGTCCACGCGCTTGCCCTCTTCGTAGCGGCCTTTCAGCCCGGTGCTGTAGAACGTGGCGGCATTGCTCGACTCGTCGGCGCCGAACAGGTCGATCGTCACGCTGAAGTGGAAGTTCAGGTAGCGCTGGATCGTCGGCAGGTCGATCACGCCGGCAGCGCGCAGCCGCGCCGGGTCGTCGGTCTTGAGCTCGTTCATTGCCGCGCAGGTGCGCTGGATCACGCGGCTGACGCCGCTCTCGCCCACGAACATGTGGTGCGCCTCTTCGGTGAGCATGAACTTGGTCGTGCGCGCCAGCGGGTCGAAGCTGCTTTCGGCCAGCGCGCAGAGCTGGAACTTGCCGTCGCGGTCGGTGAAATACGTGAACATGAAGAAGCTCAGCCAGTCGGGCGTGGGCTCGTTGAAGGCCTGCAGGATGCGCGGGTTGTCCTGCTGGCCCGAGCGGCGTTCGAGCAGCGCCTCGCCTTCCTCGCGGCCGTCGCGGCCGAAGTATTTGTGCAGCAGGTAGACCATCGCCCAAAGGTGGCGGCCTTCTTCGACGTTGACCTGGAACAGGTTGCGCAGGTCGTACTGGCTCGGCGCCGTCATGCCCAGCGCGCGCTGCTGCTCGACTGACGCCGGCTCGGTGTCGCCCTGCGTGACGATGATGCGGCGCAGGTTGGCGCGGTATTCGCCGGGCACGTCGGCCCAGGCCTTCTCGCCCTTGTGGTCGCCGAAGTGGATCTTGCGGTCGGCGTCGCCCGGGTTCAGGAAGATGCCCCAGCGGTAGTCGGGCATCTTGACGTGGCCGAACTGCGCCCAGCCCTGCGGGTCGACGCTGACCGCGGTGCGCAGGTAGACGTCGAAGTTCTGCGAACCGTCCGGGCCCATGTCGTCCCACCAGCTCAGGTAGTTGGGCTGCCACTGCTCGAGCGCGCGTTGCAGCGTGCGGTCTTCGCTGAGGTTGACGTTGTTGGGGATCTTGTCGCTGTAGTTGATGGTGCTCATGGTGTTTCCTCTGATGTGTTCGCGGTCGCGGGCATCGAGCCCGCTCCTTCGTCGATCGCTTCGCTGGGCGATCCCCAGGGGACACGACGTGGCCTCTTCGTGGCCCCTCGCGCTTCGCTCTCGCGCGCTAGACCCGGTTCCAGTCGAATGCTGCCTTGTCGCCCTTGCCGTAGACCTTCAGCGCGCCTTTTTCGCCCACCGCATTGGGGCGCTGGAAGATCCAGTTCTGCCACGCGGTGAGCCGGCCGAAGACGCGGGTGAACATGTTCTCGGGGCCGTTGAAGCGCAGGTTGGCTTCCAGGCCGGTGAGCGCGTCGGGGCTCATCGACACGCGCTCCTCGATGGCGATGCGCACTTCGTCGGTCCAGTCGATGTCGTCGGGGTTGCTGGTGACCAGGCCGAGCGCGAAGGCGGCATCGGCGTCGAGCGCGTGTCCGGCCTTTGCGCGCACCGCGTCGAGCGCAGGCGCCTCGTCGTAGAAGCGGCGACCGAGCCGGCTCTGGCCGGTGACCATCGGGTAGCGGCCGAAGTTGGCCTCGGCCACGGTGATCTTCGGCGCGCGCGCTTCGTCGTCGGGCAGCGCCAGGTGGTAGATGCGGTCGCAGGCCAGCGCCAGTTCGAGCAAGGTACCGGCGAAGCACGACCCCGGCTCGACGAGCGCGAACAGGCTTCGAGAGGAGACGTCGAGCCGGCTGAAGGTGCGGCGCAGCAGGCCGATGGTCTCGCGCACGAGCCAGTGCTCGCGGTGGGCCGTCAGCGTGGCGTCCATCGCCAGCACGGCGGCGGCGTCGCCCTGCGTCTTGAGCAGCCACAGGCCGATGTCGAGTTCGTTGGTGCGCATCGACAGGATCGCGTCTTCGAGTTCGCGTGCCAGCGCCAGCGGGTACCAGCCAGCGCCGGCCGCTTCGATGGCCGCCACGTCGGCGGGCTGGGCGCCGCCGGGCGCCTTGATCGTGAACGTGGCGGTGCGCCGGCTGCGGTCGATCTCGACGGTGACGTTCGCGTAGCGCAGCGCATCGGCTTCGATCGTGCGCTGCAACGGCGCCAGCGTCACGCCGCGGCCGTTGGCGGGCCGATCGCTGCGCGCGGCGAGTTCGAGCGCGCGCTCCTGCACCTTGGCCGCGAATTGGGCCGGCTTGGCGATCGCGTCCACCAGGCGCCAGTCCTTGGCCTTCTGGCCGCGCACCCCTTCCACGCTGGTGCAGAACAGGTCGGCCAGGTCGTGGCGCACATGGCGCTTGTCGGTCACGCGCGTCAGGCCACCGGTGCCGGGCAGCACGCCCAGCAGCGGCACCTCGGGCAGGCTGACGGCGCTGGAGCGGTCGTCCACCAGGATGATCTCGTCGCAGGCCAGCGCCAGCTCGTAGCCACCGCCGGCGCAGGCGCCGTTCACGGCGGCCAGGAACTTCAACCCGCTGTGCTTCGACGAGTCTTCCAGGCCGTTGCGGGTCTCGTTGGTGAACTTGCAGAAGTTGACCTTCCAGGCGTGGCTGGACACGCCCAGCATGAAGATGTTGGCGCCCGAGCAGAACACCTTCTCCCTGGCGCTGGTGAGCACCACGGTGCGCACCTCGGGGTGCTCGAAGCGGATGCGCTGCAGCGCGTCGTTCAGCTCGATGTCCACGCCCAGGTCGTAGCTGTTGAGCTTGAGCTTGTAGCCCGGGCGCAGGCCGGCGTCTTCATCGAAGTCGGCGGCCAGCGTGGCCACCGCACCTTCGAATTTCAGGTTCCAGTGGCGGTACTGGGACGGGTGGGTCTGGTAGTCGACGCGGGGGTCTTGGGTCACGAGAGTCTCCAGGTCGGATGCAGTGGGCTGCACGGGTGGGTTCAGGGGGGCGAGTGCATGCAGCATAGTGCTTGACACCGCGCCAGTCAAGATAAAACTGCAATTTAATGCATTGTCGCTTATTCCGGCATGTCGAGCGCCCGGCGCACCAGCGACCGCAATGCGACGAAGGTCGGTTGCAGTGCCTGCGCACTGGTGTCCAGCCTGAACTCGGCCTTCGAATAAAAGGCGGCACGCCCGGCCAGGATCGACTTCAGGTCGCCCATCGCCTCGCGGCTGGCCGCCATCGGCCGGGTGTCGCCCTGGGCCACGACGCGCTTCATGTGGTCTTGCGCCTCGGCCTGCAGCCATACGGTGGTGCAATGCGCGAGCAGCAGGTTGAAGTTGGCCGGGTCGGAAACGATGCCACCGGGCGTGGCGATCACCGCCTCAGGGTAGATCTGGATCGCTTCCTCGAGCGCGCGGCGCTCGTAGCGGCGGTACGCGTTCTGGCCGTACAGGCCCTGGATCTCGCTGATGCTGCAGCCGGCGAACTTCTCGATCTCGCGGCTGAGCTCGACGAACGGGAAGCCGAGGTCCTCGGCCAGCATCGCCCCGAGCGTGCTCTTGCCGGCGCCGCGCAGACCGATCAGCGCGACCCGCTCGCTGCGCTTGCGCGCGCCGCTGGCGAGCGTGGCGTTGGCGCCGCCGGTGCCCAGCAACTCGCCCACGGCCACGCGCACGCGGTGCAGCGTGGCGTCGTCGCGGCCCTCGAGGAGCTCGCGCAGCATCAGCCATTCGGGCGATGTGGTGGTCACGTCGCCAAGCAGTTCGGCCAGCGTGCAATGCAGCGCCCGTGCCACATCCAGCAGCACCAGGATCGAGGCGTTGCCCACGCCATATTCGAGGTTGGCCAGATGCCGCTCGGAGACGTCGGCGGCGGCGGCGAGTGCCTTGCGCGTCATGCCGCGGCGCGAACGCAGCGCCCGGGTGCGCTCGCCCAACGCCACCAGGAACGGGTTCTTGGCGTCTTCCTGCGGCACACCGTTCAACAGTGGTGCTGTGCCGGCGCCGGTCGGGCGCACGCCGTCGCCCACGGGAAATCCCGGGGTGTGCATTATAGTGCTTGACATGGTTGATTCGGGGCTCTAAAGTGCTCGCATGCACATTACTGCATCTCCTGCCGGATGGCAAGGCAATGCAGTCTCACGGAGACACCGGTCCATGACCCCTGAAGCCTTGCGCGCACAGATCGCCGAACTGACCTCGGCGCTTGCCGGCCGCACGCTCGACGCCGCGCTGGACGACTGGCTGAACCGCGAACACGGCGCGGGCAGCGCCACCTTCACGGCCCTGCAATTGGCCTGCGTCGCGGGGGTGTCGGCCGGCTGGCTGTGCAACCGCGAAGGCGGCGGCATCCGCTACGGTCGCGTCTTCAAGCCGGCCGACGACCTTCACGGCTTTTCCGTCGACGTGGTCGACATGCGCGACATCGCCGGCCCGCACCACGTGCACCCGAACGGCGAGATCGACCTTGTCATGCCGATCGAAGGCGACGCACGCTTCGATGGCCGCC
>JAGWTP010000129.1 GCA_028868895.1 Burkholderiales bacterium | reverse complement strand
CAATGACGGTGAGCGTGGCCAGGATGGTCGGGCCGCCGACCTCGTCGACCGCGCCGGGGATCAGCTCGGTCAGCGTCTTGCCCGGGAACAGCTGCTGGTGGCGGTGGATGTTCTCGACCACCACGATCGCGTCGTCGACGAGGATGCCGATCGAGAAGATCATTGCGAACAGCGACACCCGGTTCAGCGTGAAGCCCCAGGCCCACGAGGCGAACAGCGTGGCCGCCAGCGTCAGCACCACCGCGGTACCGACGATCGCCGCCTCGCGCCGGCCGAGCGCGATGAACACCAGCGCCACCACCGAGGTGGTCGCGAACAGCAGCTTCTCGATCAGCTTGACGGCCTTGTCGTTGGCGGTGGCGCCGTAGTTGCGCGTCTCGGCCACCTGCACGTCGGCCGGGATCACGGTGTTCTTCAGGCTGCCCACGCGCTGCATGACCGCGTTGGCGACATCGATCGCGTTGGTGCCGGGCTTCTTGGTCACCGCCAGCGTCACGGCCGGGTACTCGGCGGCGCCCTTGCCGGCGCTGCCGTACCAGACGTACTCGCTCGGTGGCGGCGGGCCGTCGCGCACGGTGGCCACGTCCTGCAGGAACACCGGCTTGCCGTCGCGCACGCCGACCACGAGCTGGGCGACCTCTTGCGCGTTCTTCAGGTACGGCCCGGATTCGATCGCGACCGCCTGGTTGCCCGCCAGCAGCTCGCCGATCGGCAGACCGAGGTTGGCCGACAGCAACGCGCCGCGCAGGTCGGTCACGGTCACGCCCGAGCCGGCCATGCGGGCCGGATCGAGCTCGACCATCACCGCACGGCCGGGCCCGCCGATCGTCGTGACCTCGCGGGTGCCGGCTACGCGCTTGAGGTCGACCTCGATGCTGTGCGCGACCAACTCCAGGTCGTAGGCACCGACGGCGGGCTGCTTGCTGTACAGCGTCAGCGTGACGATCGGCACGTCGTCGATGCCCTTGGGCTTGATGATCGGCGCGAGCACGCCCAGGCCCTTGGGCAACCAGTCGGCGTTGGAGTTGACGGTGTCGTACAGCCGCACCAGCGCGTCGATGCGCGGCACGCCGACCTTGAACTGCACCGTCATCACCGCCATCCCGGGGCTGGACACCGAGGTCACATGCTCGACGCCGGCGATCTGCGACAGCACCTGCTCGGCCGGCGTGGCGACCATCTGCTCCACGTCGCGAACCGCCGCGCCGGGGAACGGGATGATCACATTGGCCATCGTCACGTTGATCTGCGGCTCTTCCTCGCGCGGCGTGACCAGCACGGCGAAGGCGCCGAGCAGCAGCGCCACCAGCGCCAGCAGCGGCGTGATCTGCGCCGACTGGAAGAAGGCCGCGAGGCGACCGGCGATGCCCAGGTTGGTCTTCATCGGAGAGGCTCGGCGTGGGTCAGCGGATGCGGGCCGCGGCCTGCGGGTCGAGCACGACGCGTTCGCCTTCCGACACGCCGCTGAGGATCTCGACGCTGCCGGCCTGCGCGGGGCCCAGGCGCACCTGGCGCAGCAATGGGCGGCCGTCGGGCCCGACCACGTAGACGCCGGTCACTTCGGCGCGGCGCACCACCGCCTGCGCCGGAACGTCCAGGCGCACGCGACCTTGGCCCGAGGCGGGCAACCAGGCGCGCGCGAACAGGCCCGGCGCGACCTCGGGTGCTGCGCCGGCGGTGGCACCTGCGGTGGCCGCCGGCAGTTCGAGCCGCAACTGCACCGTGTGGGTGCCCGGATCGACGGTGGGCAGCACGACCACGCGCGAGGGCACGAGCCACTCGCGACCCGCCGGCAGCCCGGGCAATTCGACCTTGACCGCACTCTGTACCGTCAGGCCGGCCGCGGCCGACTGCGGTACCGACACCGTGACCCGCAGCGCTGCCGGGTCGTACAGCGTGAGCAAGGGCCGGCCCGGCATCGCCATGTCGCCGAGCGCGACCGGCACCTCGGACACGACCCCCGCGTAGGGCGCCTTGACGACGAAGAAACCGGACTGCGTGCGCGTGGCGCCCGCCTGCGCGAGTTGTGCCGCCACCTGCGCCTGGGTGGCGCTGAACTGCGATTGGGCGCGCTCGAGCGCGGCCTGGCTGATGTAGTTCTTCTGGAACAGCTGCTTCTGGCGCTCGTAGTCTTTCGTCGCCAGTTCCAGCGACGAGCGCGCGACCCGCACCTGCGCGTCGCTGGCGGCGGCGTTCTGGTCGGCGGCCCGGGCGTCGATGCGCGCCAGCACCTGGCCGGCCTTGACCGCATCGCCCACCTTCACGTCGAGCGCGACCACCGCGCCGGGCACCTGCGCGGCAATCACCGTCTGGCGCACCGCCTCGACCACGCCGTCGAAGCTCGTGGTCTGGCCGGAGCGCACCGCTTGCACGGCCGCGGTGGCCAGCGCCGGCGCGGCGGCGGGTGCATCGGCTGCGCTCGCGGCCCATGCCGGCAGCATCAGCGCCGCCAGCATCGCCGCACCCCCGATGTGTTTGTTCAGCATTCATGTACTCCCGGTCGATCGTGCGCGGCTGCCACGCCGGACCGAACACCCGAGATCGCGACGGGTTCGATGGCGCTGGCGCAAGCCGGTTGTTGGCGCTATTATTTAACTAATCAGCTAAATATGCAAGTAGGCCATCAACCAAGGAGGAATGACATGAAGGCTGTCTCGGGCATCATGGCCCTTCCGCAACCCCCCGAGTGCCCGAGCATGAAAGGTCTGCCCCCCGAGGCCCTGGAACAGGTGGCCGCCTATTTTCAGGCGCTATCGGAGCCGACGCGCTTGCGCATCCTCAACTTCCTGCGCGATGGCGAACGCAATGTGGGCGACCTGGCGCAGGCCTGCGGCTACACCGCCGCCAATGTGTCACGCCACCTCGCGATGCTGATGCAGCACGGCCTGGTGACGCGCGAGACCCGCGGCACAAGCGCGTACTACCGCATCGCCGACGACTCGGTGTACGCGCTGTGCGACCTCGTCTGCGGCAATATCGCGCGCAAGCTCGAACGCTCGGCGCCGGGCAATGCGGCGTTCGCGCCGCCCGCACGTCCGCGGGCCGCCCGCAAGCGGACGGCGCCGCGTTGAGTCGGCCCGCGGCGGGCCGGCGCGGGTCAGCGCTTCAGGCTGTCGCGCACCCGCAGCAGCCGCGTCTTGGCGTCGTCGGCCACCTCGCGCACTTCGGGCTTGTCGATCAGGTCGACCATGGTCTGCGGGTCGATGAAGGCCACCGTGATGTGGCCTTCGGCTTCCTGGCGCACGACCACGTTGCACGGCAGCAGCAAGCCGATGTCGGGCTCGGCCTGCAGCGCCTTGTGCGCCAGCGGCGGATTGCAGGCGCCCAGGATGCGGTACGGGCGCGTCTGCGCACCGAGCTTGGCTTTCAGCGTCGCCTGGACGTCGATGTCGCTGAGCACGCCGAAGCCCTCGGCCTTCAGCGCCTCGATGACCTTCTGGATCGCGTCGTCGAACGGGGTATCGAGTCGGGTGTGGAATCCGTACATTGCTTGCTCCTTGCGTGTGCGCCCGGCACAGCGGTCGCGATTCTGGCAGGCTCGCCGGCCTTGGCCCCTCGGTCGGCGAGTAGCCCTGTTCGATGCTGCAGCATTCGATCCGCCTGCGGATTGACGCGGATCATGATCGGGGCCGACGACATCGCGTGCCTCCAGATTCCTTCACCACCCAGCCACCATGAACAACCCAGCATTCCCCGACGCCACCGCCACCTGGAACAAACGCTTCGAGAACGAGGCCTACATCTTCGGCCGCGAGCCCAACGAGTTCCTGCGTGAGCATGCCGGTCTGCTGACACCCGGCAGCCGGGTGCTGTGCGTGGCCGACGGCGAGGGACGCAACAGCGTCTGGCTGGCGCGCCAGGGCTTGCGGGTGGAGGCCTTCGACATCTCGCCGGTCGGTGTGGAAAAGGCGCGCAAACTGGCCGCGGCCGCTGGGGTCGTGGTCGACTTCAGCGTCGCCGACTGCGACCGATGGACGTGGCCCGCGGAGGCCTTCGACGCGGTGGCTGCGATCTTCGTCCAGTTCGCCGACCCGGCCATGCGCGAGCGGCTGTTCGCCAACATCGTCCGCACGCTCAAGCCGGGCGGCCTGCTGGTGCTGCAGGGCTACACCCCGAAGCAACTCGACTACAAGACCGGCGGGCCGCCGATCCTGTCGCACCTGTACACGCCCGAGTTGCTGCGCAGTTCGTTCGCAGCACTGCAGATCGCCGAGCTGCGCGAATACGAAGCCGAGCTGACCGAAGGCACACAGCACCACGGCCACTCGGCGCTGATCGGGATGATCGCGCGCAAGCCCTGAGCGAACCGGCACGGATCGCTGCCGACCGGGCACCGGGCCCCGGCCGGATCAGTGAAACAACACCGGGCGCTCGGTGCGCGGGTTGCCCGCCAGGTGGTGACCGCTGGCCACCAGGCTGGTGAGCATCGTGTCGATCAACTCCGCAGCGAGCGGGCGCGACATGTGGAAGCCCTGGCCCATGGCACAGCCCATCCGGCGCAACTGCTCCAACTGCGCCTCGGTCTCGATGCCTTCGGCAATGATCGACTTGCCCAGCGAGTTGCCGAGCAGGATGATGGCGCGCACGACCGCGGCCTCGCTGGAGCCGCGCTGCAGGTCGGCGACGAACGCGCGGTCGATCTTCAGGCTGTCCACCGGCAGGGTCGACAGGTGCCGCAGCGACGAGTAGCCGGTGCCGAAATCATCGACGCTCAGGCCCACGCCCAGGCGGCGCAGCTCGGTCAGCGTCGGCAACGCCGCCTCGAGCCGCTCCATCAGGATGTTCTCGGTCAGCTCCAGTGTCAGGTGCTGCGGCTGCAGCCGCGCCGCGACCAGCGCCGCGTTGACGCGCGCCACCAGGCCCGGGTGCGCGACGTCGTTGCCCGACACGTTGACGTGCATGTTCAGCTCCGAGAACGAGTCGTCGCGCAGCTGCCATTCCTTCAACTGCCGGCAGGCGCTGCGCAACATGAAGTCGGTGAGCGCGACGATCAGGCCGGCATCTTCGGCGATGGCGATGAAGGTCATCGGGCTGATCGGCCCGAGTTCGGGGTGGTTCCAGCGCGCCAGCGCCTCGAAGCCGGTGACGCGCCCCGTGCCGAGGTCCATCAAGGGCTGGTAGGCCACCGCGAGCTGCCCGTCGGCGAGGGCGCGGCGCAGGTCGCCTTCGAGCCGCAGGCGATGCGACACCTCGGTGTGCAGCACGGCGTCGAACAGCGCATAACGCGCCTTGCCGCCGGACTTGGCCTTGTACATCGCGATGTCGGCGTCGCGCAGCATCTCGGCCGGCGTGGCGTAGCCCATGCCGCTGAACGTGATGCCGATGCTGGCGCTGGTGTTGATCTCGGTGCCGGCGATCTGGAACGGCTGACGCAGCACGTCGAGCAGCCGGTCGGCCAGCGTCACCGCATAGCGCTCGCTGTCGAGATCCTCGGCCAGGATCGCGAACTCGTCGCCGCCCAGGCGCGCGACGATGTCGTGCGGGCGCAGGTGCAGTTGGATGCGGCGCGCCACCGCCACCAGGAACTCGTCGCCCACCGCGTGGCCCAGGCTGTCGTTGATCAGCTTGAAGCGGTCGAAGTCGAGGAACATCAGGCCGAACTGACGCCGCGGATCCGCCTTGACGCGCTCGAGCGCGTGGCCCAGGTCGGCCTGGAAGCGGCGCCGGTTGGGCAGGCCGGTCAGGCTGTCGTGGAACGCGATGTGGTGCAGCCCGGCCTGCGCCTGGCGCCGCGCGGTGATGTCCTGGACCTGCAGGATCACGCTCGGTGCGGCGGCTTCGACCTCGGCGAAGAAGCTGCCGTGCACCGCCGCCCAGGTCTCGACGCCGCGGCAGTGGCGCATGCGCAGGTCGACGGTGAACGACTGGACCTGCTGCGCGTTGAGCTGCATCAGGTGGTCGTTCAAGGTCGCCGCATCGTGGGGGTCGACGAAGTCGGTGAACAGGAGTTGTGCGATGGCCTGGTCGGCGTCGATGCCCAACAGCATGCGCAGCGCCGCATTCACCTGCAGCACGCGGGCATCGAACGAGACCAGCGCCATGCCGATCGAGGCGTGCGTGAAGGCGCTGTGGAAGCGCCGCTCGCTCACCTCGAGCTCGCGCATGTGGTGCGAGGCCAGTTCGGCCTCGCGCTCGGCGGCGTCGAGGCGGCTCTTGCGCACCGCCTCGTCGGCCTCCTGCTGGCGAAAGAAGTAGTGCAACGTGGTCAGCAGCATCGCGATGATCGGCGCGCCGGCCATCAGCACGCCGATTCCCGACTGCTGGAAGGTCAGGAACAACAGGCAGGCGACCGACGCGCTGCCGGCGTAGGTGATGCCGATCCAGCCGAAGTTGCCGAACATCTCGCGCAGCGTCGGCCACTGGTTGCGCTTGAGGTGCGGCACCGTCGTGATCAGCGCAGTGTTGAGCAGGAAGTACAGCACCGCGCCCAGCATCGTCGCCACCAGCAGCAGCCCTGGGTTGTGCAGGCCGTGCGCGCGCGTGGCGCCGATGACCGCGTCGAGCAGCGATGCGGTGCCGAACATCGCCACGCTGGCCATCGCCGGGCTGGCAATGCGGCTGCTCCAGCGCCGGGAGGTGCGCCACGAACCGATCAGCGCCTCGCCGACGGCGGCCAGCGTGGCCGCCTCGGGGCCGTGCATCAGCAGCAACAGGAAGATGAAGACTTCGCCGGCCGCGAACGAGTTCTTCGAGCGCGGGATGCGCACCGGAAAGACGCCCGCCAGCATCGCGATCGCCACGCCGGCGCCGACCTGCAGTTGGGACGACCCCGGCAGCGCCAGCAGGGTGCGCAGCGTATGGGCCAGGATCGCCGTGCCGAGCAGCGCCATCGCCCACCAATAACTCGCCGCCTTGCGGTTGTAATCCGGCAGCAGGGCCCGATGGGCACGCAGCCACCACGGCCGGCCCTCGGCGTCGATCACGGCTTCAGCGGTGGCGTTCATGGCATCTCCCGGGCTGGGTCTGGATCGCAGCAGGTACGCAACGCGCCGGCTCAAGGCTCGCCGGCCACCACGCCTTCGCTGAGCACGAGGCCTTCGCTCAACACGATGCCCTCGCTCAGCACGATGCCTTCGCTGAGCACGATGCCCTCGCTGAGCACGATGCCTTCGCTGAGCACGATGCCCTCGCTGAGCACGATGCCCTGGCTCAGCACGATGCCCTGCCCGAGCGCAGTGCCGCTGCCGCTGGCGAGCCAGCCGGACAGCGTCGCGGTGGGCATGAAGGCGCCGGTCTTGCCGATCGATGAACTGCTGCCGGCCAATGCATCCGCATTGACCACGCCCGCCGTCAGCAGCGCCTGATCGGGCGCCGCGACGTCGGTGAACGACCGGACGAACGTGTTGGCGGGTACGCCCCAGCCGGACCAGTAGACCGGCTGGCGCCGGCGGGCGACGCCGTTGGCCCAGGTCAGGCGCGGGTCCCAGATCGGCTGGTAGGCCGTGAACAGCGCACTGCCGCTGACCACGTGGTTGCCGCCGGCAAATGCGATGCGCGACCAGTTCACGCTCGAGCCGTTGATGATCGACGAGGCGCTCGGCATCGACGATTCGTCCGCCAGCATCCGATCACCGGGCGCGATCGTTCCGGCATCGATGGCGCTGGCCAGGTCGGTGCGCAGCACCTTGGCCAGTGCCACCGCACCATCGACGTTCAGCGAGCCTGCCCCCTGGCCCAGCAGGCTGTGGTTCGGCAGCGGCTGGGCGGTGTATTGAAGAATGGCCTTGATCAGCGGCGGGGTCAGGCCCGGGTTGGCCTGCAGCAACAGCGCCACCGCACCCGACACCGCGGGCGCGGCGATCGAGGTGCCGCTCATCATCATCTGCGTTTCCGGGTAGCGCTGCGTGATGCCCAGTGGCGTCACCAAATAGCCGGCGAAAAGTCTGGCCAGGTAATTCCAGGTCGGGCTGCTGCTCGACGCAGCTGTGGCCGCGGCGCCGACGATCCGGTTGCCGGGCGCCACCAGGTCGGGCTTGAGCAGGTTGTCGACCATGCGTGCGCCGCTGGCGTTCAGGTACGACCCGCGCGTGGGCCCGCGCGAACTGAACAGATCGACCGTGTCGTCGGCGCGCCCGATCGAGTTGTGGAAGTTGACGGCGCCGACCGTGATCACCGACGGGTCGTCGCCCGGCGAACTGATCGTGCCGTAGACCTCGCCTCCGGCGCCACCCTTGCCGTAGTTCCCCGCCGCCACCACCACCGTGATGCCGGCCGCGGTTGCGCTGCGCACCGCGATGCACAGCGGGTCGGTCTGCCAGCTCTGGGTCGAATTGGTCGCCAGGCTGACGTTGAGCACGCGGATGTTGTATTCCCTGGCGTGGTAGATCACCCATTGAATGCCTTCGAGGGCATCGTTCAGGGTGCCGACGCCGACGTCGTTGAGCACCTTGACGTCGTACAGGTTCGCGTTGGGGGCGATGCCCGTCGTGTCGGGCGTGCCCGCGGCGTAGTACTTGGCACGGCCGGCGGCGACCGACGCGACGTGCGTGCCGTGGCCGTAGCCGTCTTGCGTCGTGGCGTTGTCGTTGGCGATCGCCTGTTCGTACTGCGACAGCGCCCAGCTGCCCGGCTGCAGCGAGGTGCTGCTGTCGACGCCGGCGGTCCAACTCGCGAGCGTCGCGTTCAGCATGTTGACGTTGCGCTTGACGCGGCTCACGCCATTGCCGTCCAGGAAGGCGTCGTGCGCCTTCATGATGCCGGAGTCGAGCACCGCGATGCCGATGCCGCTGCCGTCCAGGCCGCTGTAGCCGGTCTTGGTGCTGTTGAAACGCACGTTGTTCGTCAGCGCGCCGGTGATGGATTCGAGCGTGCTGGCGGTCCGGTGGGTGGAGCGGTTCGGCGTGACGCTGACGACATCGCTGCGTTGCGCCAGCGCCTTCACCTGGTTGGCACGGATCTGGACCGCGATCGCCCGCACCGCCGGATGAACGGCGTAGACGGAGCCGCCGCTGCGCAGCACGAAGTTGCGCAGATCGGTCATCGCCGGGTCGGCGCCATTGCCGACGACGATCGCCTGGACGTAGCGAACGCCGTTGACCTCGCGTGCCCACCGGGCCTTGGGCTGCCCGACCTTGGCGATCTCGTCGTCGAGGTCGCGCGCCACCTTGTCGAACTTGCCGCCGTCATGCTCGTGCTCACGGTCCTGCGCCTGCGCACTGCCCAGCTGGAACAGGCCACCCAGCAGCGCCAGCGTGGCCAGCGCCCAGGCCAGCACCCGGCGCCAGCCGCGGCGTTCGATCAGAACGATGAAGAGGGACAGTGGTTTCATCGACAGCTCCGGTGGGTGATCGATCGGCGACGGCTTGCGGCCGGCGCGATGGACGGAGCATCTCAGTAACATTCGGAAACAGCGAGGGGTGTCGCCTTGCAACCGTGATCCAGTCGTCGCGACTACTTCACGCTTTGTTCCCGCTCTTCGACCGCTCGGCAACAACCCGCAGAACTTGAGGGCCGATCGCGTGACGTCTTGCCGCCGCGGTGTGCGGGGCCCGACGCCGCGCTACCGCGTCTTCTCGACGATGCGTTGACGCAATTGCGCCAGTTGTGCCAACGCGGCGTCGCGGCCGGCCTGGATCGAGTGCTTGCGCGCGGTGAAGTCGGTGCCCGACACGTGCGCCAGCTTCGGGCGCAGCAGCACGTCGGCGTCGCGCAGTTCGAAGTTGTTGATGCTGCGCCCCATGATCGCGAAGGTCTGCAGCAGCATGTGCATCGCGTCGCCGGTGGCGTTGCCGTCGGGCGCGGCCGAGATGTCGACCGCGATCACGAGGTCGGCGCCCATCTGCCGCGCGAACTGCACCGGCACCGGCGCGACCAGGCC
>JAGWTP010000128.1 GCA_028868895.1 Burkholderiales bacterium | reverse complement strand
TGCTGCTGGTGGATGGCTCCAGCTACCTGTATCGGGCCTATCACGCGCTGCCCGACCTGCGCGGGCCGGGCGGCGTGCCCACCGGCGCGATCCACGGCGTGGTGGCGATGATGAAGCGGTTGCGCGAGCAGTACCCGGCCGCACTCGGCGCCTGCGTCTTCGATGCCAAGGGCCCGACCTTCCGCGACGCCTGGTACGCGCAGTACAAGGCCAACCGCAGCGCGATGCCGACCGATCTGGCGCTGCAGATCGAGCCGATCCACGAGGCCGTCAAACTGCTCGGCTGGCCGGTGCTCTCGGTGCCCGGCATCGAGGCCGACGACGTGATCGGCACGCTCGCCGCGGCGGCCGCCGGGCGCGGCTTCCAGGTGATCGTCTCGACCGGCGACAAGGACCTGGCGCAACTCGTGGGCGACCATGTCACGCTGATCAACACGATGAGCAACGAGCGGCTCGACGCGCCCGGCGTGCTCGCCAAGTTCGGTGTGCCGCCCGGGCGCATCGTCGATTACCTGACGCTGGTGGGCGACACGGTCGACAACGTGCCCGGGGTCGAGAAGGTCGGCCCGAAGACCGCCGCGAAATGGATCTCGGAGTACGGCTCGCTCGACGGCGTGATGTCCGCCGCGCCGTCGATGAAGGGTGCTGCCGGCGAGAACCTGCGCAAGGCGCTCGACTGGCTGCCGCAGGCCCGGCGCCTCGTCACGGTGGTGACCGACTGCGACCTGAACGGCCATGTGCCGGGCTGGCCGGGGTTCGAGTCGCTGGCACTGGCGCCGCTGGAAGTGCCGGGGCTGGTGGCGTTCTACGATCGCTTCGGCTTGAAGACCTTCAAGCGCGAGCTCGAGTCGGCCCGCGGCGGCTCGTCAGCGGCCGCCTCCAACCCGCCCGCCGAGGGCGCCGACGCGGCCGCGCAGGCCAGCGCCGTAGCGCCGATCGACAGGCGCTACGAGACCGTGCTGACCCTGGATGCGCTCGACGCCTGGCGGGCGAAGATCGAAGCCGCCGCGCTCACCGCGATCGACACCGAGACCGACTCGCTCGACGCCATGCGCGCGCGTCTCGTCGGCATCTCGCTGTCGGTGGCGCCGGGGGAGGCGGCCTACATCCCGCTGCGCCACAGCTATGCGGGCGCGCCCGACCAGCTGCCGGTGGACGCGGTGCTGGCGCGCCTGAAGCCCTGGCTCGAGAACCCCGCCGCGCCCAAGCTCGGCCAGAACATCAAGTACGACACCCATGTGTTCGCCAATGCCGGCATCAGCGTGCAGGGCTACGCGCACGACACGATGCTGCAAAGCTACGTGCTCGAAGCGCACAAGGCGCACAGCCTGGAAAGCCTGGCCGACCGCCACCTCGGCCGCAAGGGCCTGAGCTTCGAAGACCTGTGCGGCAAGGGCGTGCACCAGATCTCGTTCGCGCAGGTCGAAATCGGCAAGGCGTCCGAGTACGCGTGCGAAGACAGCGAGATGACGCTGCACGTGCACCAGCACCTGTGGCCGCAGATCCAGGTGCAGCCCGGCCTGCTCGACGTGTACCGGCGCATCGAGATGCCCACCGCGGCGATCCTCGGCCGCATCGAACGCACGGGCGTGCTGATCGACAGCGCGCGGCTCGCCGCGCAGAGCCGGCAACTCGCCGAACGCATGGTGGCGCTCGAGCAGCAGGCCTTTGAGCTCGCCGGCCAGCCGTTCAACCTGGGCAGCCCGAAACAGATCGGCGAGATTCTGTTCGGCAAGCTCGGCATGCCGGTCAAGCGCAAGACCGCCAGCGGCGCGCCCAGCACCGACGAGGACGTGCTGGCCGAACTCGCCGCCGACTACCCGCTGCCGGCCAGGCTGCTCGAACACCGCGGCCTGGCCAAGCTCAAGGGCACCTACACCGACAAGCTGCCGCTGATGGTCAACCCGGCCACCGGCCGCGTGCACACCCATTACGCGCAGGCGGTGGCGGTGACGGGGCGCTTGTCGAGCAACGACCCGAACCTGCAGAACATCCCGATCCGCACCCCCGAAGGCCGGCGCGTGCGCGAGGCCTTCATCGCGCCGGCCGGCCACTCGATCCTGAGTGCCGACTACTCGCAGATCGAGCTGCGCATCATGGCCCACATCTCCGGCGACGAAGGCCTGCTGATGGCCTTCGGCGAGCGGCTCGACGTGCACCGCGCCACCGCCTCCGAGGTGTTCGGCGTGCCGGTGACTGAAGTCAGCAGCGAGCAGCGGCGCTACGCCAAGGTCATCAACTTCGGGCTCATCTACGGCATGAGCGCGTTCGGCCTGGCCGGCAACCTGGGCATCGACCGCACCGCCGCCACCTCGTACATCGAACGCTATTTCGCGCGCTACCCCGGCGTGAAGCGCTACATGGACGAAACCAAGGTGTCGGCGCGCGAAAAGGGCTATGTCGAAACGCTGTTCGGCCGGCGCGTCTACCTGCCCGAGATCAACGGCGGCAACGGCCCGCGCAAGAGTGCCGCCGAGCGCCAGGCCATCAACGCGCCGATGCAGGGCACGGCGGCCGACCTGATCAAGCTCGCGATGATCGCGGTGCAGGGTGTGCTCGACCGCGAGCGGCGCGCCACCCGCATGATCATGCAGGTGCATGACGAACTGGTGTTCGAGGTGCCCGCCGACGAACTCGACTGGGCCCGCACCGAAGTGCCGCGCATCATGGCCTCGGTGGCCGATCTCAAAGTGCCGCTGCTGGCCGAGGTCGGGGTCGGCGCGAACTGGGACGAGGCGCACTGAGCGCGCCCATCAAGGCGCCAACCCGACCGGGCGCCGACCCACGCGCGAAGCGCCGTCAGGCTTTGGCAGACCGCAGCTGCTCGCGCACGTTCTTGCCGGTCTCGGTCAGGCGCAGCGAGCCGCCGTTCCACTCCAGCCAGTTCAGCGCCACGTAGTCGGCGATGAGGTCCTCGGAGACCAGGTCGGCGCGGCGGCGCTCGAGCGAGTCCATCGTCACCAGAAGTTCGTTGCGCAGGTCGTCGGTCTTGGTCGAGGGGCGGTGGGTGGTCACAGGCGGCTCCGGAAGTGACCTACCTTAACACCCGGACGGCCGGCCCGCGCCGCGCCCGGCGTGGCGAGCGTGAGCCTTGCACGGTGCGCCGCTGCACCGCGTAAAGCCCGGCCAACGCGTGGTGTGCATTGACGCTGGTCAAGCGGGTCGTGAAAGCGCGCGCCGACACTGCACTGCAAGACATGCACGCACAGGAGTCCCGCCATGTACCGACGCATCCTGGTCCCGATCGATGGCAGCGCCACGTCCACGCAGGGACTTGACGAAGCGATCAAGCTGGCCAAGCTCACGGGTGCCAGCCTGCGCCTGATGCACGTCGTCGACGAGCTCGCGTTCGCCACCGGCTTCGAGACCTATCCGGTCTACGCCGCCGACCTGGCGCCGCTGATGAAACAGGCCGGCGAAGAGATCCTCGAGCAGGGCCGGGCGCGCGTGGCCGCCAGTGGCATCGCGGTGGACACGCGGCTGTTCGAGACCTTCGCCACGCGCGTCTCCGAGCTGGTGGTCGAACAGGCGAAGGCCTGGGGCGCCGACCTGATCGTGATCGGCACCCACGGCCGCCGCGGCGTCGGCCGCTTGTTGCTGGGCAGTGACGCGGAGCAGATCGTGCGCACCGCGCCGGTGCCGGTGCTGCTGGTCAGGGCAGCTCAGGAGCAGGCCGCCATGCCCGCCAAACCAGCGGCGTCGACCTGAACGAAATATGCATCGACCGTGGCCGCCGGACGGCGCGCACGGACCCGTACGCGCCGATCGCATGAAGTTGACGCTGCGTCTGAAGAACCTGCTGACCGCCGCCAAACCCTACCGGACGGCGGCGATGCTGTTGGCGGTCGCACTCGGCGTGGCTGGGTGGTACGGACCCGGCTGGGTGCTGGGCCCGCAGGTCGCGGTGGCCAGCGTGAGTCAGCGCGACTTCATCCAGTCGGTCGTCGCCAGCGGCCACGTCGAGGCACCGCATCGCGTGAGCATCGGCACCCAGGTCACCGCAACGGTGCGGCGGGTGCCGGTGGTCGAAGGGCAGGTCGTGGAGGCCGGCCAGGTGCTGGTCGACCTCGACGGTGCCGAGGCGCGCGCCGCCGCGGTGCAGGCCGACGCCGCCGTAGCTCAGGCGCAGGCGCGGCTGCGCCAGCTGCGCGAGGTCCAGGCGCCGATGGCACAGCAGGCACTGCGCCAGGCCCAGGTCAATCTCGACAACGCCCGCGCCCAGTGGCGCCGCAGTGCGCAACTGCAGGCACGGGGCTTCATCGGCCAGGCCGCGCTCGACGATGCGCGCAAGACCGTCGAGCTGAGCGAGGCGCAGCTTCGCTCGGCGCAGACGCAGCTGGCGACCGCACTGCCGGGCGGCAGCGATCACCTGATCGCGACCACGGAACTCGCGCAGGCACACGCGAGCGCCATCGCCGCCCATGCACGCGAGGGCTACACCACCATCGCCGCACCGGTGGCCGGCACGCTGATCGCTCGCGCCGTCGAGCCGGGTGATGTGGTGCAGCCGGGCAAGGCGCTGATGGTGCTGTCCCCCGCAGGCCGAACCGAGCTCGTCGTCCAGATCGACGAGAAGAACCTGCGCCTGCTGGCGCTCGGCCAGCCGGCGCAGGCTTCCGCCGATGCCTACCCCGATCGGCGTTTTGACGCCACGCTCGACTACATCAACCCGGGCGTCGACGTGCAAAGCGGGTCGGTCGAGGTCAAGCTGGGCGTGCCCGAGCCGCCGCCCTACCTGAAGCAGGACATGACGGTGTCGGTCGACATCCGCGTGGCCACGCGCGCGCGGGCGCTGCTCGTGAGCCTGGACGCCGTGCACGACGCCGATGCGGCGCAACCGTGGGTGCTGAAGGTCGAAGGCCGGCGCGCGCGCCGGCAAGGCGTGCGGCTCGGGCTGCGCAGCGGCGGGCTCGCCGAGGTGCTCGCCGGCTTGCAGGCCGGCGATCGGGTGGTGCCGCTGGCGGCATCCGACATCCACGACGGTTCGCGGCTGCGGCCGCTGGTGGCGACGCGCTGAAGGGGTCGGCGGCAAACACCGACTGGCCACACCGCGAAACGACAACCGGACCTTCACCGTGCATCGCTGGCTGCCGTTCGAATGGATCGTCGCGCTGCGTTTCCTGCGCGAGGGCCGGATGCAGACGCTGTTCATCGTCAGCGGCGTCGCGGTCGGCGTGGCGGTGATCGTGTTCATGTCGGCGCTGCTCACCGGCTTGCAGGCCAATTTCATCCGGCGCGTGCTCAGCGCGCAGGCGCACATCCAGTTGCTGCCGCCCAAGGAAGTGGCGCGCGTTCTGGGCCCGCCTCCCGGCGCGCCGCCGGGGACGGTCGAGCGGGCGATCGTGCAGGCGCCGCTGCAGAGGATCAAGTCGATCGACCAGTGGCAGGCGGTGGCGGCACAGATCCGCGCGATGCCCGAGGTGCTCGTGGTGTCGCCCGAGGCGACCGGCTCGGCGCTGGTCGTGCGCGGTGCGGCCAACCGGGCGGTGACGCTGATCGGCGTCGATCCGGCGCTGTACTTCCGCATCGTCGCGGTGCCCGACCAGATCGTGCGCGGCAGCGCGCGACTGACCAGCAGCGACATCCTGATCGGCACCGAACTGGCCAGCGACCTGGGCCTGACGGTGGGCGACAAGCTGCGCGTCTCGGCGGCCAGCGGCGCGAGCAACACGCTCACCGTGACCGGCATCTTCGACCTCGGCAACAAGGGTGCCAACCAGCGCACCACCTACGTCGCGCTGCACACCGCGCAGAGCCTGCTCGGCCTGGCGGGCGGCGTCTCGAGCATCGACGTGACGGTGCACGACGTCTACGCCGCCGAGACCATCGCCCAGCGCATCACCGCGGCCACCGGCGTGCAGGCCGACAGCTGGATCGCCACCAACGCGCAGTTCTTCACCGCGGTGCAGGCGCAGCGCACGTCGAACACGACGATCCGCTTCTTCGTCGGCCTGTCGGTGGCGTTCGGCATCGCCAGCGTGCTGGTGGTGTCGGTGGTGCAGAAGTCGCGCGAGATCGGCATCCTGCGTGCGATGGGCATCTCGCGCGGGCAGATCCTGCGCGTGTTCCTGCTGCAAGGCGGCCTGCTCGGCCTGGCCGGTTCGGTCATCGGCTCCGCCATGGGCATCACCGCGCTGGTGCTGTGGCAGCGTTTGGCGCGCAACCCCGACGGCACACCGTTGTTCCCGCTGGCGATCGAGCCCGGCCTGTTCGGGGCCGCGCTGCTGCTGGCCACGCTCACCGGCATCGCCGCGGCCTTCGCGCCGGCGTTGCGCGCGGCGCGGCTCGAACCCGTGGTGGCGATTCGTGGCTGAGCCGGTCGTGCAGTTGCGCGGCGTGCGCAAGGCCTTCAACGTCGGCCTGCCGAACGAGACTGAGGTGCTGCACGGCATCGACCTGCGGCTCCATCGCGGCGAGTTCTGCGCCGTCATGGGGCCGTCGGGCTCGGGCAAGAGCACGCTGCTCAACATCGTCGGCCTGCTCGACCGCCCCACCAGCGGCACGCTGAGCATCGGCGGTGAGGAAACCACCGCGCTCGACGACCGGGCCTTGACGCGCCTGCGCGGCCACCGCATCGGCTTCGTGTTCCAGTACCACCACCTGTTGTCGGCCTTCACCGCGCTCGAAAACGTGATGATGCCGCTGCTGGGCGACGCCGGCTTTCCCAACGCCGCGATGGCCGAGCGCGCCGCGCAGTTGCTCGACGGCGTGGGGCTCACCCCATGGCGCGACCACCTCGCCGGCCACCTCAGCGGCGGCCAGCAGCAGCGCGTGGCCGTGGCTCGCGCGCTGGCGATGGACCCGGCGCTGCTGCTGGCCGACGAGCCCACCGGCAACCTCGACAGCAAGTCGGCCGACGCGGTCTTCGAGCTGCTGCGGCGCCTGAACCGCGAGCGCGGCACGGCGATCCTGTTCGTGACCCACAACGCCACGCTGGCCGCACGCTGCGACCGGATCATCCAGGTCGCCGACGGACTGCTGGTCAACCGCGACGCCCGTCCATCAGCTGCCGACGCAGCCTCGCACACGTGAGGCCGCTACAGCCGCAGCGCGCCGCGCGCGGTACGCCCGTACATTGGGCTCCAACCCGTCAACCCGCCTTACACCCATGAACGAAGACAAGAGCGCTGAAGCATCTCGGCCGGCACCGGTGGCCGGACGCCTCCTGAACGTCCACCCCGACGTTCTCAAGCTCGGCCTGGTCAGCTTCTTCACCGACCTCAGCTCGGAGATGATCTTCTCGGTGTTCGCGATCTTCTTCACCACGATCGCGGGGGCGTCGAGCGCGTTGCTGGGGCTGATCGAAGGGCTCGCCGATTTCTCGTCGTCGTCGCTCAACTACCTGGCCGGCTGGCTCTCGGATCGCAGCGGCAAGCGCAAGGTTTACGCGCTGGCGGGCTACGGATTCTCGACGCTGGCCAAGACGCTGCTGCTGGTGTCGTCGTCGATCGCCGGGCTGGGTGTGTTCCGGGTTGTCGAGCGGCTCGGCAAGGGTTTTCGGGGCCCGCCACGCGATGCCTGGCTGTCGTCGATCGCCACCTCGGCCACGCGCGGCTATTCGTTCGGCGTGCACAAGGCGCTCGACAAGGCCGGCGCGGTGCTCGGCCCGCTGGTGGCCTACGCGCTGCTGTCGTGGCTGGGCACCTCGGCCGCGACCTACCGCACGCTGTTCTGGGTCGCCTTCGTGCCGGCGGTGTTCGGCGTGGTGGTGCTGGCCCTGATCGACGACCAGCCCGGCGTGCGGCGCGAGCGTGAAAGCATCGGCCGCAACTGGCGCTCGCTCAGCCCCGGCTTCAAGCGCTTTCTGGTGCCGGCGGGCATCTTCGCGCTGGCGTACTACAGCCTGGGGTTCCTGTTGCTGAAGGCACACCGGGTCGGCTTCAGCATTGCCGACACGGTGCTGCTGTATGCCTGGTTCAACGTCGTCTGCGTGGCCGCGGCGCCGCTGGCGGGCCGGCTCGGCGACCGCGTCGGTCGCACCCGCGTCGTCATGCTCGGCTATGCGCTGTACGGCGGCATCAACCTGGCGCTCGTGTTCATCGACAGCCGCGCCGCACTCGTTGCATTGTTCGCGGCCTACGGGCTGTTCTACGCCATCGAGGACTCGCAGACCAAGGCCTACATCGCCGACCTCGAGCCCGAGCGCCGCGCCACCGCCATCGGCGCCTACAACTTCGTGTCCGGCACGCTGTACCTGCCGGCCTCGCTGGTGGCCGGCGGACTGTGGGCGCTGGCCCCGGGGCTGGCGTTCGCGCTGGCGGCCGGCCTGTCGCTGGCGGCGATCGTGATGCTCGGCGTGCTGCGGCCCGCTGCCGCGCTCTCGGTGGGTGCCGAACCGAACTGAGCGCGGCGCACGCGCATGGCGCGTCGGCGGTGGAGGCGCCACGGTGTATCGCCCGTTCGCAGGCGGGTGTCACCGGGCGGTCGCAAAAGATTCATAAACTCAAGGCATGACCGACCCACAGGCCTCCGGCGCCTTCGAACTGCCGGCGCTGTTGAATCGCGAGCGCGCGATGCTGGAATTCAACCGCCGCGTGCTCGCCCAGGCCCGGCGTGCGGACGTGCCGCTGCTCGAGCGGCTGCGCTACGTCTGCATCGTCTCGTCGAACATGGACGAGTTCTTCGAAGTCCGCTTCGCCGACTGCCTGGAGGCCGCACGCCGCCCGGGCTCGGGCATCTCGATGCGCGACCTCGAATCGGTGGCCGCCGACGCCCATGCGCTGATCGACGACCAGTACATCGCCTTCAACGACGAGGTGATGCCGGCACTGCAGCGCCACGGCATCGTGATCCGCAACCACGCCGATCGCGACGAGGCGCAGCGCCGCTGGGTCAGCCACTTCTTTCAGCGCGAGGTGCGCCCGCTGCTGGTGCCGGTCGGGCTCGACCCGTCGCACCCGTTCCCGCAGGTGGCCAACAAGTCGCTGAACTTCATCGCCCGCCTGGGCGGCAAGGACGCGTTCGGGCGCGAGAACACGATCGCGATCGTCAAGGTGCCGCGCGTGCTGCCGCGCGTGATCCGCCTGCCCGACCGGCTCGGCGCCGGGCACCAGGTGTTCGTGCTGCTGACCAGCGTGATCCGGGCCCATCTGGCCGAGCTGTTTCCGGGCCGCGAGGTCGAGGTGTTCTCGCAGTTCCGCGTCACCCGCGACTCCGACCTCGAGGTCGACGAAGACGACGTGACCAACCTGCGCCAGGCGCTGCGCTCGGGCCTGACGACGCGCCACTATGGCCAGGCGATCCGGCTCGAAGTGGTCAGCACCTGCCCGGCCGAGCTGTACGAGTTCTTGCTCAGGCAGTTCGCGCTGCCACCGGCGGCGCTGTACCGGGTCAACGGGCCGGTGAACCTGGTGCGGCTGAACGAACTGATCGACCAGGTTGCGGGCGCCTCGGCCGAACCGGCACTGCGCTTCGCGCCCTTCGAGCCGGCCTGGCCGCAGGCCACGCTGCCGCGCCAGGAGTCGATGTTCGACCGTCTGCGCGAGGGCGACGTGCTGCTGCACCACCCGTTCGAGTCGTTCGAGCCGGTGGTGCAGTTCCTGCGCGAGGCGGTGTACGACGCCGACGTGCTGGCGATCAAGCAGACCATCTACCGCACCGGCAGCGAGTCGCCGCTGATGGACCTGCTGATCGAGGCCGCGCGGCGCGGCAAGGAAGTGATGGTGGTGGTCGAGCTGAAGGCGCGCTTCGACGAAGAGGCCAACATCAACTGGGCCGAACGGCTCGAAGCCGTCGGCGTGCAGGTGGTGTACGGCATCGTCGGCCTGAAGACGCACGCCAAGCTGCTGCTGGTCACGCGCCGCGAGCAGGGCCGGCTGCGCCGCTACGC
>JAGWTP010000127.1 GCA_028868895.1 Burkholderiales bacterium | reverse complement strand
CGCCGCGCTGTCGTTCACCGCCGGCCTGTCGGCGATCTTCAATGCGGCGGCGCCGCTGTTCGGCGCGCTGATCGCGTGGCTGTGGCTGAAGGACCGCCTGACCCCGATGCGCGTGCTCGGCCTCGTGATCGGCTTCGCCGGCGTGCTCTGGCTGGCCTGGGACAAGGCCCGCTTCCAGCCCGGCGGTTCGGGATGGGCGGTGCTGGCCTGCGTCGCCGCGACGCTGCTGTACGGGCTGTCGGCGAGTCTGGCCAAGCGCCACCTGGGCGGCGTGGCACCGCTGGCGGTGGCCGCGGGCAGCCAGTTGTCGGCCGCGCTCGCGCTGGCGATCCCGGCCGCGCTGTGGTGGCCCGCGACCGCGCCTTCGGGCAGCGCATGGCTCACCGCGTCGCTGCTCGCGGTGCTGTGCACCGGCGTGGCCTACGTGATGTACTTCCGGCTGATCGCCCACGTCGGCCCGGCCAACGCGATCGCCGTGACCTTTCTGGTGCCGGCGTTCGCGGTGTTGTGGGGCTGGTTGATCCTGGGCGAGCGCCTCAACGGCTCGATGCTGTTCGGCTGCGCGGTGATCCTGCTGGGCACGAGCCTGGCGACCGGCCTGGCGAAGTGGCCTTCGGCCCGGCGCGCCCCGGCGTAGGTCGCGCCGCACTCGGCGGGTTCGCGCCAACGGCGATGGACGACCGCATCGCGTGCTGCCCGCGACGCGATGGCGCGCGCCGCCTACTTCGATCGAGGGACAGCGCCACGCCGCTGCGCGCAACGCAGGAAGTCGAAGTCGACGCCCTGGTCGGCCTGGGTCACCGTTTGCAGGAACAGCTTGCGGTAGCCCCGATCGGCGCTGGGCGGTTCGACCGGGCTCGCCGTGGCCCGGCGCGCGAGCTCGTCCGCCGGCACCTGCAGCGTCAGTTCGCGCCGCGCCACCGACAGCGCGATGCGGTCGCCGTTGCGCACGTGCGCCAGCGGCCCGCCGATCGCGGATTCGGGCGTGACGTGCAGCACGATGGTGCCGAAAGCGGTGCCGCTCATGCGACCGTCGGAGATGCGCAGCATGTCTTTCACGCCGGCGCGCGCGAGCTTGAGCGGGATCGGCAGGTAGCCGGCCTCGGGCATGCCCGGCGCGCCTTTGGGCCCGATGTTCTTCAGCACCAGCACGTCGTCGGCATGCACGTCCAGCTCCGCGCTGTCGATGCGCGCCGCCAGGTCTTGCGCGTTCTCGAAGACCACCGCGCGCCCTTCGTGCTCCATCAGCTTTGCGTCGGCCGCCGACTGCTTGATGATCGCGCCGCCGGGCGCCAGGTTGCCGTGCAGCACCGCGATGCCGCCCTGCGCGTAGATCGGGTTCGACAACGGGCGCACCACGTCCTGCCGGAAGCCGGAACCTGCGCGCTCGATCTCCTCGCCGAGCGTGCGGCCGCTGACAGTGAGCGCGTCCAGGTGCAGCAGGGACTTCAGTTCGCGCAGCAGCGTGGCCATGCCGCCGGCGTGGTGGAAGTCTTCCATGTAGTGCGCGCCGGAGGGCTTGAGGTCGAGCAGCACCGGCGTCTCGCGGCTCATGCGGTCGAGCGCGTGCAGATCGACCTCGAAGCCCATGCGCCCGGCGATCGCCGTCAGGTGCACGAGGCCGTTGGTCGAGCCGCCGATGGCGAGCAGCACGCGCATCGCGTTCTCGAACGCGGCGGCCGTCAGCACCTGGTCGATCGTGAGGCGCTCGCGGGCGATGCGCACCGCCTGCGTGCCGGTCGTCTCGGCGATGCGGATGCGGTCGGCCGTCACCGCGGGGGCCGACGCCCCGCCCGGCACGGTCATGCCGAGCGCCTCGGCGATGCAGGCCATCGTGCTCGCCGTGCCCATCACCGAGCAGGTGCCCACGCTGGCGACGAGTTGCTCGTTGACGGCCGCGATCTCGTTCGCGTCGATCTCGTCAGCGCGGTAGCGACCCCAGTAGCGGCGGCAGTCTGTGCAGGCGCCGACCCGCTCGCCGCGGTGCGAGCCGGTCAGCATCGAGCCGGTGATGAGCTGGATCGCCGGGATGCCGGCCGACGCCGCGCCCATCAACTGCGCCGGCACGGTCTTGTCGCAGCCGCCGATCAGCACCACCGCGTCCATCGGCTGGGCGCGGATCATCTCCTCGGTGTCGATCGACATCAGGTTGCGCAGGTACATGCTGGTGGGCTGCGCGTAGCTCTCGTGGATCGAGATCGTCGGGAACGCCATCGGCAAGCCACCGGCGAGCATCACGCCGCGCTTGACGGCTTCGATGAGTTGCGGCGCGTTGCCGTGGCAGGGGTTGTAGGCGCTGCCGGTGTCGACGATGCCGACCACCGGCCGCTCGAGCGCGGTGTCGGTGTAGCCGGCGCCCTTGATGAACGCCTTGCGCAGGAACAGCGAGAACTCGCGGTCGCCGTAGCTGGTCAGCCCCTTGGACAAGCCGGAGGCGGCGGGCGCGGTGGGATCGGTCATCGGGCAACTCCAGTGACAATGGCGGCCGATCAAGTATGCGTCGGGATCGGCCCGACCCAGGAGACCTCATGGGAACCGAACCTCTTTCGCTCGACCCCTCCGTGAGCCAGGCGCTGGCGGGCGTGTCCACCGCCACCATCACCACCGTGCTGCTGAAGAAGGGGCTGCGCAACGTCTGGCTGCGCGGCACCCGGCCGCTGGCGCCGGGCCAGCCGCGCCTGGTCGGGCGCGCGTTCACGCTGCGTTTCGTGCCGGCGCGCGAAGACCTGGCCACGCCCGCGTCGTGGGGCGCGCCGATCTCCACGCGGGCGGCGATCGAGGCCATGCCGGCCGGCTGCATCGCGGTGGCCGGCGCACTCGGCGTGACCCACGCCGGCATCTTCGGCGACATCCTGTGCGCGCGCATGAAGAAGCGCGGCGTCGCCGGGCTCGTCACCGACGGTGTGATCCGCGATCTGGCCGGCGTGCTCGGCACCGGGCTGCCGGTGTGGTGCCAGGGCACGGCGGCGCCCGCGTCGGTGGTCGGCCTGACCTTCGTCGGCTGGCAGGAGGCGATCGACTGCGGCGGCGTGGCGGTGTTCCCGAACGACGTGATCGTGGTCGATGCCGACGGCGCGGTGCTGATCCCGGCGGCGCTCGTGAACGACGTGGTCGCTGCGTCGATCGAGCAGGAGCGGCTCGAAGGCTGGATCATGAGCCGGGTCGAGGAAGGCGTGCCGCTGCCCGGCCTGTACCCGCCCAACGACGAGAACACCGCGCGCTACCAGGCCTGGGTGCAGGCCAACCCGGCGCCGCGTTGAACGCCCGAGCGGCGCCTTGCACCCCGCCTTTCACTGAATCGCTGCGCGCTGCGGCGCGCCCCACCCACTTCAACGTCTTGCAGGATCCGACCATGACCACGATGCACTCGATACCGGTGGAACGGCTGCGCGCCGCGGTGGCGGAACTGATGCGCGGCTTCGGCAGCGAAGCGGGCGAGATCGACCTCGTCACCGACAACCTGCTGCAGGCGAACCTGACCGGCCACGACTCGCACGGCATCGGCATGCTGCCGCGCTACGCCAACGCGTTCCTCGAAGGCGGCCTGCGGCCCAACGCGCACGTGCTCACCCGGCTCGACAGCGGCACGCTGCTCGCGCTCGACGGCCAGGCCGGCTTCGGCCAGGTGATCGGCTTCGAGACGATGCAGCTCGGCATCGAACGCGCCAAGGCGCACGGCAGCTGCATCGTCGCGCTGGCCAACGCACACCACCTGTGCCGCATCGGTGCGTGGGCCGAGATGGCGGTGGCGCAGGGGCTCGTGTCGGTGCACTTCGTCAACGTGATCTCGCGCCCGATCGTCGCGCCGTGGGGCGGCCGCGATGCACGCTTCGGCACCAACCCGTTCGCGGTGGGCATCCCGGTGCCGGGACGCGAACCGATCGTGCTCGACCTGGCCACCAGCGTCATCGCGCAGGGCAAGGCGCGGGTCGCCTACAACAAGGGCGAGACGCTCGCGCCCGGCCAGTTGCTCGACAACCATGGGCTGCCCACCTCCGACCCGAAATTCGGCGTCGTCGAGCCGATCGGCGCGCTGCGCACCTTCGGCGAGCACAAGGGCTACGGGCTGGCGCTGGTGTGCGAACTGCTCGGCGGCGCACTGGCCGGCGGCATGACGGTCCACGCCCCGGGCAGCGGCCAGCAACGCGTGCTCAACGGCATGCTGACGATCCTGTTCGATCCACGCCGGCTCGGCGATGCCACGTTGTACGCCGCCGAGATGCAGGCCTTTGTCGACTGGGTCAAGGCCTCGCCGCCACAGCCCGGCGTCGATCACGTGCGCGTGGCCGGCGAGCCCGAGCGCGAGATGCGCGCGCAGCGCCTGGCCACCGGCATTCCGGTGGACCCGACCACCTGGAACGAACTGCTCGCCGCCGCGGCCAAGCTCGGTCGCGATCCGGCCGAGATCAACCGTCTGGCGGGCCTCGCCGGGGCGTGAGCCGCGGCTACGACCCGGCGGCCTGAGCCGCTGCTACAACCCGGCGGCGTGAGCCGCGGCTACGACCGGGCTGCGGCGTGAGGCGCGGCCTCGGCGGGGCAGCCATTCGCAAGCCGGTCCCGCTGAACGGGATCCACGAGTTGAACGACCTGTGCCGAGCTACAACGCCGGCTGCGCCCCAGGCAGCGTCAGACCCGCTCGAGCACGACCGCGATGCCCTGCCCCACGCCGATGCACATCGTGCACAGCGCGTAGCGGCCCTTGCTGCGCTGCAGCTGGTTGACTGCGGTGGTGGCGAGCCGCGCGCCACTCGCGCCCAGCGGGTGGCCGAGCGCGATCGCGCCGCCGTTCGGGTTGACGCGGGCGTCGTCGTCGGCCAGGCCGAGGTCGCGCAGCACCGCCAGGCCCTGGGCGGCGAAGGCTTCGTTGAGCTCGATCACGTCGATCTGGTCCAGACGCAGGCCGGTCAGCGCGAGCACCTTGCGCACTGCCGGCGCCGGGCCGAAGCCCATGATGCGCGGCGCCACGCCGGCGGTGGCCATGCCGACCACGCGCGCCTTCGGCGTGAGCTTGTAGCGGGCGGCCGTCGCTTCGTCGGCGACCAGCAGCGCGCACGCGCCGTCGTTCACGCCCGAGGCGTTGCCGGCCGTCACCGTGCCGTCGGGCCGCACCACGCCCTTGAGCCTGGCGAGCGCTTCCATCGAGGTTTCGCGCGGGTGTTCGTCCTTCGAAACGACGATGGCGTCGCCCTTTTTCTGCGCGATGCTCACCGGCGTGATCTCGGCGTCGAAGTAGCCGCTCTTCTGCGCGGCCACCGCCTTGAGTTGCGAGGCCAGCGCCATGCGATCCTGAGCTTGCCGCTCGATCTTGAAATCGGTGGCGACGTTCTCGGCCGTCTCGGGCATCGAATCGACGCCGTACAGCTCCTTCATCCGCGCGTTGACGAAGCGCCAGCCGATGGTCGTGTCGTAGACCGCGTTGGCGCGGCTGAACGCGCTCTCGGCTTTGGGCATCACGAACGGCGCGCGGCTCATGCTCTCGACGCCGCCGGCGATCATCAGGCCGGCCTCGCCCGACTTGATCGCGCGCGCCGCGGTGCCCAGCGCGTCGAGGCCCGAGCCGCACAAGCGGTTCACGGTGCTGCCGGGTACGTCGAGCGGCAGGCCGGCCAGCAGCGCCGCCATGCGCGCGACGTTGCGGTTGTCTTCACCAGCCTGGTTGGCGCAGCCGTAGATCACGTCGGTGAGCATCGCCCAGTCGACGTGCGGGTTGCGCGCCATCAGCGCACGGATCGGGATCGCACCGAGGTCGTCGGTGCGCACCGAGCTGAGCGCGCCGCCGTAGCGGCCGAAAGGGGTGCGGATGGCGTCGACGATGTAGGCGTGGTTCATGGTGTTGCTCCGGTTTCGGTCGGCCCGCTGGGCGCGCTCAGGCGGCCACGAGCGGCACGCCCGACAGGCGCTGCAGTTCGTCCAGGCTCAGGCCCTCGACGATGTCGATCACGCGCAGCCCGTGCGGCGTGACGTCGATCGTGGCCAGGTCGGTGTAGATGCGGCTGACGCAGCCCACGCCGGTCAGCGGGTAGGTGCAGGCGGGCACGATCTTGCTTTCGCCGCTCTTGGTCAGGTGCTCCATCATCACGTAGGTCTTCTTCGCGCCGATGGCCAGGTCCATCGCCCCACCGACCGCGGGGATCGCATCGGCCGCGCCGGTGTGCCAGTTGGCCAGGTCGCCGGTGGCGCTGACCTGGAACGCGCCGAGCACGCAGAAATCCAGGTGGCCGCCGCGCATCATCGCGAAGCTGTCGGCGTGGTGGAAGTACGAGCCGCCGGGCAGCAGCGTAACGGGTTGCTTGCCGGCGTTGATGAGGTCCCAGTCTTCGGCGCCGGAAGCGGGCGCCGGGCCCATGCCGAGGACGCCGTTCTCGCTGTGCAGCAGCACCTCGCGGTCTGTCGGCAAATGGTTGGCCACCAGCGTGGGCAAGCCGATGCCCAGGTTCACGACGGCGCCATCGGGGATGTCGCGCGCGACGCGGGCGGCCATTTCGGCGCGGGTCAGCTTCTTCATGGCAGGGCTCCTTGCACAGACGGGCGCGGCACGCACACGACGCGCTGCACGTACAGGCCCGGCGTGACCACGACCTCGGGGTCGATGCCGCCGAGCGGCACGATCTCGTGCACCGAAGCGACCGTGAGTTTCGCCGCGGCTGCCATGATCGGGCCGAAGTTGCGTGCCGTCTTGCGGTAGGTCAGGTTGCCCCAGCGGTCGCCACGCTCGGCCTTGATCAGCGCCACCTCGGCGTGGATCGGGTGCTCGAGCACGTACATGCGGCCATCGATCTCGCGCGTCTCCTTGCCTTGCGCCAGCGGCGTGCCGTAGCCGGTGGGCGTGAAGAACGCGCCGATGCCGGCGCCGGCCGCACGGATGCGCTCGGCCAGGTTGCCTTGCGGCACGAGTTCGAGCTCGATCTTGCCGGCGCGGTACAGGGCGTCGAACACGTGCGAATCGGTCTGGCGCGGGAACGAGCAGACGATCTTGCGCACCCGGCCCGCCTTGAGCAGCGCGGCCAGACCGTAGTCGCCGTTGCCGGCGTTGTTGTTGACGATCACCAGCCCTTTCGCGCCTTGCGCAATCAGCGCGTCGATCAGCTCGGCCGGCTGGCCGGCGCCGCCGAAGCCACCGATCATGACGGTCGAGCCGTCTTGCACGCCGGCGAGTGCGGCCTCGGGGTCGGGACAGATTTTGTCGATCATGGTCTGGGGTCTGTTGACGCTATGGGAGGGCGCTGCGTTCAGGCCGCGCCGAGGCGATCGATCGCCGCGTTCAGCGCCATCGCGTAGCCCGCGACGCCGAAGCCGACGATCACGCCGGCAGCGATCTCCGAGAGAAAGGAGTGGTGGCGAAACGCCTCGCGCTTGTGCACGTTCGATACATGCACCTCGAAAAACGGGATCGCCACGCCGGCCAGCGCATCGCGCAGCGCCACGCTGGTGTGCGTCAGGCCGCCCGGGTTGATGACGATGTGGCCGGTGCCGTCGAGCCGCGCCGCGTGGATGCGGTCGATCAGCGCGCCCTCGTGGTTGCTCTGGAAGCACTCGACCGCGACACCGCGGCCCGAGCCGAGCTTGACCGCCATCGCCTCGACATCGGCGAGCGTGTCGAAGCCGTAGACCTGCGGCTCGCGCGTGCCGAGCAGGTTGAGGTTGGGTCCGTTGAGCAGCAGGATCTTGGGCATGGTGGTCGGGGTCGATTCAGTCGCCTTGATTGTGGCAGCGCACCGTCGCGCGGTTCAGGCCCGCACGGCGTTCAGACGCTGCGCAGCCGCATCCGCCCGGGCAGCGGCACCGATCGGTGCAGCACGTCCTCGCCGAGCCACACCGCGCATCGCCGGGCGCGCTCGGCCACCACCGGCAGCGGCATTTGCTGGTAGTCGTCGTTGAAGACCTCGAAGCTGTAGTCGCCGCGGTAGCCCAGCCGGTCCAGCCGCATCACCAGTTCGGCAAGCTGCCCGCTGTGCACGCCCTCGCCGGGGAACACGCGGAAGTGGCGCGCGGTGTTGATGCGCTCCTCGACCGACGGGATCTCGTTCCACATGAAATCGGCAAGCTGCACGAGAAAGATCTTGGCCGGGTCGAGCAGCGCCAGGTCTTCGAGCGAGGTCTTCGTCGCGAACGCGTGGAACGAGTCGATGCCCAGCCCGAGGTTGGGCATATCGGCGCGGCAAACGATGTCCCAGGCGGTCGGGAACTCGTTCACGTGGCGGCCCCACGAGAGCCCCTCGTAGGCAATGCGAATGCCCAGCGGCAGCGCCAGCATCGCCAGCTTGCGCAGGTCGCGCGCGAGCAGGTCGGGCTCTCCGGTGGCGTGGGTCGATGTCGACGAGCACACCAGCAGCACCGTGGCGCCGACCGCATGGCACATCTCGAGCATGGCCTTGGCGACGTCGACCTTGTACTCGTGCAGGTGGCCCGACAGCCCTTCGAAATCGCGCAGCACCTGGAAGCCGGTGACGCGCAGCCCGCTCGACTTGACGACGCGCACCGCGTCCTCGACGCCTTCGGCGTGACCGACCAGGTCGCGCGCCATCAGCATGATCTGCGAGAAGCCGGCCCCGCGCACCGCCGCCAGCTTGGCCGGCAGCGTGCCGGCGAGCGAGATCGTGTCCATGCCGAAGTCGGCAATGTTGACGTGGTCGTCGTTCACGGTCGGTCCTTGTCGCGGCTCAGCGCTCGTGGTGCACCAACTCGAACATCGCGCCGCCGAGGTAGCTCTGCGTCAGCGCGCCGCGCGTCTCCGAGTGCACCCCCGGCGACTCGACGAAGCCCACGCCGCGCCCGCGCAGCGCCTTCACGGTGGCCAGCACGTCGGGGGTGCCCAGGCCGACGCGCTGCAGCGACTCGTCGCCCTCGACGTCGAGGATGCCGGGCTCGGGCTCGATCAGTTGCAGGTAGAAGCTGCCGCACGGGCTGCGCAGCACCCGGCCCTTGGGCAGGATGCCGTAGCGCTGCTCGTCGGGCAGCGGCTTGAAGCCGAACAGCTCGCCGTAGAACTCGGTCCAGTCTTCCATCCGGTCGTTGCCGATGTACTGGACCACGCCGAACCAGTGCAGCCCGGTGAGCGCCGGCGGTTTCGGATCGACGGTGGGGATCAGCGTGAAGTCGACGTCGTAGATCGAGAAGTCGCGGTAGCGGTCGACGAAGTAGATGCGGCTCGCGCCGACGCCGTGGATCGCCGGGATGTTCAGCTCCATCACCTCCACGTTGACCGGCACCGCCCAGGCACCGCGCTCGAGCGCGTAACGGTAGGCGCTGGCGGCGTCGCGAACCCGCAGCGCGAGCGCGGCGATCACCGGCGTCTCGCTCGGTTGCACCGTGCGCGGCAGGCCGCCGGCGTGGGCGTTGATGATGATGTTCATGTCGCCCTGGCGGTACAGCAGCACCTCGCGCGAGCGGTGCCGCGCGACCGGGCGAAAGCCCATCATCTCGAGCACCTGGCCAAAGGCCTGCGGCTTGGCGGTCGAGAACTCGATGAACTCGATGCCGTCCAGCCCGAGCGGGTTGGTGGCGTCGCGGATGTCTTCGCGATCGACGCGGTCGTGCATGGGGCGGGCTCCGGCTGGCGCCTACAGGATGGCGGTGAGGGTCGACGGACCGGTCCCTGCGGGCGGCGCGGCCTGGTGCGCACCGCCGAGGAACAGCCGCTCGATGTTCGGGTCGGCCAGCAACTCGCTGGCGGGCTTGTGCAGCACGAGCCGGCCCGATTCGAGCGCGATCGCCTCGTCGGCCATCTTCAGCGCGCTTTTCACGTTCTGCTCGACCATCAGCACCGTCGTGCCGTTGTCGGCAAGCTGGCGCAGCAGCTTGAACACGTCGGCCACGACCAGCGGCGACAGGCC